>JAFOZZ010000094.1 GCA_017390945.1 Akkermansia sp. | reverse complement strand
GGTGACAACGAGATTTGTTACCCACCAGTGGGTGACAAAATGGTTTGTTGCCCACTTTTGTGTGCTAAGTGGGTGACAACGGGATTTGATACCCACCAGTGGGTGACAAAATGGTTTGTTGCCCACTTTTGTGTGCTAAGTGGGTGACAACAATATTCTCCCCTATAATTCACAGATAAAGAGCTAGGAGCAACATTTATTTCAATGTAGAAGTGTTCATATTGTCTCAGTAAGTTTACCTCGAGCATAATGCCTAGTATAACGTTCGATAAATAAGCAGACGTCCCGGTGAGCATTGATGTATACAAATGAGAATATAGCGGGCGTAGCCCGCGGTACTTTTGAGCCCGCACTTGTGCGGGCGGCAAATGGTAGCCTTGGGCGTCAGCCCAAGGTAAACACGTACAAACATACCAGAACCCGCGCATGCGCGGGTGGCATAACCAGTTGCTTTAAGATGTAACGATGCAATGACGCTGATTTTGTTGCCAACGATTATGCCGCCCGCACAAGTGCGGGCCCAATTTTCTTCTTTATCAATACCTTGGGCTTCCGTCTTCGCCCTGCGGGCTACGCCGAGACAGGCACGCCCAAGGCTACCATATATCACCCGCACAAGTGCGGGTTCAAATGTTTGGCGGGCAAAGCCTGTGGAATTCTTCACTACTGCCGAACGGCGCTAATTTAACCAGCCAGCAAGGCTGATTTCTCCTTGCCGACTGGCAAGATTTAACCCAAACAGCTAGTGCGAGGATTTCACTTGTGCCTTTAAGGCGCAACAGCTCTACAAATTCCAATTTGTCAACCAACGACCAGTTATTTGTCGAACTGTATACTAGAACAGAAACTATCTTGTTTGGAATATCCTCCATCAGACGCTCGTAATTGTCGTTCATGCCAATATAGATGCGGCCGCCTTGTGCGTTTGCAAAAACACAAATCCATTTGATATTTTCTGGCGAACTTTTTTGAGTTGAGAATTTGATGCAATCAACACAAATGCAATGGGTCGGGCGTCGTGATTTCTGGCGAACTTTCTGACGAACCTTTTGGTGAAGAAATGGTGAAGAAATGCCATGCGGGGCGCACGGCTGATGTTTAATGTTTGAAGAGGAAGTTCGGCTTCGCGGTGCGAGTTGGGTGAAATAATCGCCTGCTGTAGCAGTCGGTTATATTGAGCCGTTGGCTCAGTTATATTGTGCCGGCGGCACAGTTATATCCGCTCCTCCGGAGCGGGTTATATTGCCCCGCTAGTGCGGGGCAGTTGTAGAGTATGGCGGGCATCGCCCGCGGAATTTGAGAGTCCCGTTCAGGGACGACAGATAGTAGCCCGGGGGACCGCCCGCGGGCGAAGACAAATGCCAAGAAGTTGAAGCGAAAATGAAAATTTTAACGGCCTGTTGATAGACAAGTTACAAGTTACGATAGACAAGTTTCGAGTTACGAGTTAAGAGTTGCAAAATTTGCGGCGGAAGCCGCCGAATTCAATACTTTGTAAATTGCCGAAGGCCTCGGCGGCTTGTCTCGGCGACTTGTCTCGGCGTAGCTTTAGCGAAGACGGAAGCCGCCTAACTCATACTTTGTAGATGGTAGATAGTAGATTGTAGATTCAATGCTGGTTCTTTTGGCTTGCCATGGCACGCCTGTTATGGTAGAGTAGGAAAAGATACAAAATTGTATTGTCATGCGTAAGAATTTATTTGTTATTTCCATGTTGGCTGCGGTAGTGGGGATGCCGGCTACTGCGGTGGAGTATCCGGGGGCGGCGCCTGGTAAGGCTGTGGCTCAGGTAACAGGCAGCACCTATACGGTGGGCAATGATGTGCTGAGTGCAGATTTTGTCTATAAGGATGGTGGTGTGAGCTTTGGTGGCCTGAAGGCTGCGGATGGCACGCTGCTGGTGCAGGGTGGCGAGCCGGTGTTCAGCATTGTGCTGGCAGACAAGAGCAAGTACAGCTCGGCTGACATGACGGTGGATGCCGTGGAAGTGGTGGACCTGGCCGGCGAGGCAGGGGTGCACACGGTATCGAAGCAGCTGCCGGGCAAGGCGATTACCGCTACCTTCACGGCGCCGGGTGGTGCGTTCTCTGTAGAGTGGCGTGCGGTGCTGCGCGATGGCTCGCATTACCTGCGCCAGGAGTATGAGCTGAAGGCCGGCAAGGAGCCCGTGTACTTCGATTCCATTATCCCGCTGCAGGTGGTGCCGACGGCGGAGGGTGGCATACCCTCCATCTCCGGCAACACGACGAATGGTACCGTGGTGGTGACCGATAAGCTGTTCATGGGGCTGGAGACGCCGATGTCCGTGATGTCCGTCGGCCAGCATGGTGGCGGCCAGGAGGATGCCTGGAGCCCGGAGAGCTGGACGCCCAAGATGTTCGGCAGCGTGTTTGCTGTGCCGGAGAGCTTCCACCCGGTGTATGGCAATAAGTATGATGCCAAGAATGGCCCTGTGGTGCGCGACCTGCTGGTGGCTGAGGGACCGGTGAATTTCCTGGAGCCGGGTGATCTGGAGGTGGACTTTAAGTACGAGCGCGGCAACAATCGCCTGAATATCGTGGCTGTGCAGCTGGTGACGACATCCGGCCGTGTGGTGGCGGAGGACGTGCACCCGGGCTTTACCGGTCATAAGTCTGAAGGCGCCGAGTACCACATGCTGGTGCCGGTAGCCGGTACGTACCACCTGCGCTATTGGGTGGAGAAGAAGACGGAGCCTGTGACGAGCAGCGGCCGTATCTCGCTGTCCCTCGCTATGGGCAATGCCGAGGAGAGCCCCGAAACGAAGGTGCCGGAGGACATGGTGCGCGGTATGTGGGTGCGCAAGGCGAAGCTGCTGCCGGAGTCGCCGTGGAAGGTGAGCTCGGTGATGGGCTTGTTTGCCCCCGGGCAGCAGCGCCGCTCGTTCCTGAGCTACATCGAGCGCGAGAAGCCGGTGCCCTACCGCACGATGGTGCACTACAATGACTGGTACGAGGTGGGTATCCGTGTGCATGACTTTGCCGACCCGCGCAAGCGCACCAGCGAGAAGATTTCCATGGATATCCTTAACATCTGGAAGAAGGAGCTCTATGAGAAGCGCGGTGTGAAGCTCGATGCCTACGTGCTGGATGACGGCTGGGATGACTTCAACAGCCTGTGGGACTTCCACGTAGGATTCCCGAATGGCTTTAGCAAGCTCAATGAGGTGGCTACCTCCATGGACTGCGGCATGGGTACCTGGCTGGGCCCGGTGGGTGGCTATGGCGCCAGCAAGCGCATGCGTATTGAGTACTGGAACAAGACCCACCCGCACAACCGAGTCGCTAACTTCGAGCTGTCCAATCCGGTGTATTTCAATGCCTTTGTGCAGCGCTGCTCGGACATGGTGAAGAACTATGACATGCGCTACTTCAAGTTCGATGGCATCTCCACCAAGTTCCATGCCAAGGGACCGGGTGCGCTGGAGGATGCGGAGGGTATCCTGAGCGTGCTGACGGCGCTGCGTAAGGCTCGCCCGGACATCTACCTGAACACCACGGTGGGCACCTGGGCCAGCCCGTTCTGGTTCATGTATGCGGACTCCATCTGGCGCCAGGAGAACGACTTTGACCAGATTGGCAACATGGGCGATGCCCGCGACCGCTGGATTACCTACCGCGACCGCCTGGTGCATGAGGTATTCGTGGAGGGCGCTCCGCTCTTCCCCATCAATGCGCTGATGATTCACGGCACCATCATTACCAAGAATGGGCCGCCCCGCGTGATGAGCCAGGACCCCGCCAACTGTGTGAAGGAGATGCGCACGGCCTTTACCAGTGGTTCCGGCTTGCAGGAGATTTACACTGACACGGAGCTCATGAACCAGCAAGGTGGCGTGCTTTGGGATGAACTGGCACGTAACATTGCGTGGATTCGTCGCAATGAAGATGTGCTGGCCGATGTGCATTGGGTGGGCGGCAATCCTTGGGATAAGCAGAAGAAAGACGGCGACATCTACGGCTGGGCTTCCTGGAATCGCAGCAAGTGCACCCTTTCGCTGCGCAATTCTTCCAAGCACACCAAGGTGCTGAAGAGCACCCTGCGCCAGATTCTGGACGTGCCGCCCACTGTGAAGGGTACTGTGACCCTGCGCTCCTCCTTCGCAGACCAGACCCGCCTGCCCATTATGGACAAGCCTATCGATGTGGATGCCCCCATCGAAATCCTGCTCGCTCCCTTCGACATCGTTGCGATGGAAGGCACTTGCGACATGAAGTAAACGATTTCATCGAACCAAAGAAAAAGCCGCTGTCCACAAGGATAGCGGCTTTTATCGCGTCTACACGGTGCCTATTCTAAACCTCCATCAGGTAAGACTTCTCATCCACGGCTTGCAAAGCCGTTTTTCACCGTGAGGCGAGAGCCGAACTTACCTTAGTTAAATTTGCCCTTGCGGGCAAGTGAAATTGCTCGCATGGCGAGCAGTGAAATTAAGCCGTGGCGGCTTAGTTAAATTGTCCGCTGGCTTGCCTCGGCGACTTGTCTCGGCGTAGCTTTAGCGAAGACGGAAGCCCGCAGGGCGAAGACGGGCGCGGACAGTGAGGGTAGACGAGATTGCGGCTACTCGCCGCAGTGAGATTGTGCCTGTTCGGCACAACGAGATTCACGCTTGCGCGTGAACGAGATTGCCCTGCTGACGCAGGGCAGTTAAGAGAGCTAGGCGGCGCATGGCGCTGCGGAATTCGAGAGTCCCGTTCAGGGACGATAGCTAGTAGCGCGGGGTGGAACCGCGACAGCGGCGAAACCCCGGGTAGGCGATAAAAACAATTCGAGCCCGGGCGGCATCGCGAATGCGATGTCGTGGAGGGCGGCAGATGAAGGCGGCCTGTGTGGGCGTAGCAAGCGTAGACGCGAAGCCCCAAGGGCGTTAGCCCGGAGCCGCGCACGCGGCTCATCCACGGCATGCAAAGCCGTTTTTCACCGTGAGGCGAGAGTCGAACTTTCTTAAGAGTCCCGGAGCCAGGAGATTATTCAAACAGCCGTTTATGCCACCCGCGCGAGCGCGGGTTTATAAGTGAGGCGAGCCGTTGGCTCGCAGCTCTTAAAAGAAGACCATTTTCTAGGTTGTCTAATTATTCCAACGCGTTGTGCTTAATGTGATTAAGAAAAAGTTGTTTGTGGCTGTGAGAGCTGGGGATGAAAAATCAATCCGGGCTTTCGGTGTACCGAAAGCCCGGATTTTGAATTGATTGGTTGTGTGCGGGTGGCTTACTTGGACACGTTGAAGCGGAACTCCACCACGTCGCCGTCCTGCATCACATAGTCTTTGCCTTCGATGCGGAGCTTGGCCTGCTCCTTCGCCTTGGCCATGGAGCCGCAGGCCACCAGGTCCTCGTAAGATACCACCTGAGCGGCGATGAAGCCACGCTCGAAGTCGGTGTGGATAACACCGGCGGCGGCAGGCGCCTTATCACCGGCGTGGATGGTCCAGGCGCGGGTTTCCTTCACACCCGTGGTCAGGTAGGTACGCAGACCCAGCAGGTGGTATACGGCACGAATCAGGTCGCTCACGCCGGAGTCCTGCACGCCCAGGTCGTTCAGGAACACGGCGGCTTCCTCCGGGGGCAGCTCGGAGAGCTCCTCCTCGATGCGGGCGGAAATCACGATAGCCTCGGCATTGTGCTGCTCGGCTACGTAGCGGCGCACGGCGGACACATAGGGGTGGGCATCCGGATTCTGTACGGCGTCTGCCAGCTCCTCCTCGCTCACGTTGCAGGCGAAAATGCTCTTCTTGTTGGACAGCAGGAAGAATTCCTTCATCAGCTTGCGCTCTTCCTCGCTCAGCTCCAGTGTGATGGCGGGCTTGCCGGCATCCAGGTGCGGCAGCAGCTTCTCAATGAGCTCTACCTCAGCCTTAGCCTCCTTGTCGCCACCGCGAGCCTTCTTAATGCGGCTCTCCTTGCGCTTCTCCATAGCGGCCAGGTCAGCCAGAATCAGCTCGGCGTTAATGATTTCGATGTCGCGTACCGGGTCAACAGAACCCAGCTCGTGGATGATGTCGTCGTTCTCGAAGCAACGCACTACCTGCACGATGGCATCTGTCTCGCGGATGTTGGACAGGAACTTGTTACCCAGGCCGGCGCCCTCAGCTGCACCCTTTACCAGACCGGCGATGTCCACGAACTCGATAGCGGCGGGCACAATCTTCTCGGTCTTGCTCATTTCAGCCAGCACAGCCAGACGGGGATCGGGTACTTCCACCACGCCCACATTCGGGTCGATGGTGCAGAAGGGATAGTTAGCAGCCTCCGCCTTGCGAGAGCGAGTCACTGCGTTAAAAAGGGTCGATTTACCAACATTCGGAAGTCCTACGATACCTGCCTGTAACATAACGCGGGGGAATATAGCCTATAAGTGCCCATAAGTCAATCCCAAAACTGGCCGTCAGGCCAGTTTTCTCCACCGCCAACGGCGGTTCTTCACCACGAGCTCTGCTCGTTTTTCACCCCAACTCGCCAGAGTTGTTCTTCACCACTGCGTCAGCAGTTCTTCACCGCGAGCCGCCGGGCGAGCTTAATGAGAAGAAATGGCTATCGCCCGCGGTGAAGAATGGTGCCGCGTACCTAAAGCAAACCGCCATCTGGAAAGATGGCGGTGTATTACATGCGGGCGCAGCCCGCCACACATAAAAACCTTGTCCTTCGTAACTTGTAACTTGTCCTTCTCGGCGAGCCCAACGGGCGAGCTTAAAAAAGAGAGAAAACAGCGCTGCGCGCTAAGTGAAAAACTCGCTCCGCTCGTGGTGAAAAATGGGGCTTGCGCCCCATGGTGAAGAACGGGCGTTGCCCGTGGTGAAGAATGGAGCTGGCGCTCCATGGATGACAACAGGCTTAGAGGCCTGTTGTCTGCCCCAACACATCACCCTGGCGGGCGAAGGTCTCCACGCAGTTGGCTGTGTTATTCAGAATATCATCGGCCAGCTGGACGCGGCCTGGCTCGAAGAAGGTCATGATGGTTGAACCACCGAAGGCGAAGTAGCCTTGCTCGTCGCCTTTCTGCACGGCTTCTCCGGGCTTGTAGGTTTGGAAGATGGCACCCACGCCGGTAGCACCTACAGCCAGGTGCACGACATCGCCCACATGCGGTGTGTGCAGCATGGTGAGCTCGCGCTTGTTGGTCCACAGCCATGCGAGCTTGTGGCGCAGGCAGTAGGGGCTCACGCTGGCCAGCGGGCCGGGAATGCGCACGGGGGCATCGGGCGTGCCCTCGGCTACAAAGTGGAAGCGGTGGTAGTCCACCGGGCACAGGCGGCTGAGCACCACGGTGCCCTGAGCATATTTTTCGGCCAGTTCAGCGCTGCCCAGCAGGGCGGGCAGGTCAAACTTCTGCCCCTTCACGAAGGCGCTGGTCATTTCCGCGGCATTCTGCCAGCCGCTGTGGCGGCCATCCGCGGGCAGGGCAATGGTATTCCCCTCGCACAGCGGGCGGGCGCCCGGCTTCAGCTTGCGGTAAAAGAAGTCGTTGAAGCACTTGTAGGCCTCCAGCGGCAGCTCGGCCTCATCCATATTGATGTTGTACTCCTTCACAAACTCCGGCAGCGATTTGGTGGAGCCGGCGGTGTTTTTCATGGCACCCAGCAGGCGCGAGAAGAAGGCACGCTTAATGAGCACATGCAGGCTCACCTTGCCCAGCGTTGTGCCGTACACCCAGCGCAGGGATTTCTCACCCAGCACTTTTTCCTGCTCCATCTGCCCCGTATAGCGGTTGAAAAACGTGATGCCGTTGCTGCTCATGTGTCCATATTAACATATGCTCGTAGCGGAGTCAAGCCAGCGAAAAGCCGCAACCTGTTATCTCCAGGTTGCGGCTCCTTCTCACTCGCGGGTCCCCACCCGCCAGAAAATGCTATTGTATGCTTCGCGGGCTGTTATAGCTCCACGTTACGCATATCACCCGTGTTCTTGAAGGCGATGTGGAATGCGTAGGCTTTCTCCAGACTGTGCGGCGTATGCCCCTGCGGGGTGAGCTCTACATAGCGGCGCAGCAGCGGACGGTAATCCGGGTGGGCGCAGTTCTCAATGATGATTTCGGCACGCTGGCGGGGCGATTTGCCGCGCAGGTCTGCGATGCCTTGCTCCGTGATGAGAATCTGCACGTCATGCTCCGTGTGGTCCACATGGCTTACCATAGGTACAATGGCCGAAATTGCGCCACCCTTGGCCACCGAGGGACAGCTGAAGATGGTGATAGCTGCCGCGCGGGCAAAGTCACCACTGCCGCCGATACCATTCATCACCTTGCTGCCCAGGATGTGTGTGCTGTTCACATTGCCGAAGATATCAGCCTCCAGCGCCGTGTTCATGCAGATGAGCCCCAGCTGGCGCACAATAGCGGGGTTGTTGGTCATCTCCGTGGGGCGCAGCAACAGCTTGTCGCGGTAGAAATCGAAGTTCTCGTACACCTCCTCCATGGCCTCATCGCTCACAGACAGCGAGCAGCCACTGGCAAAGGTCACGCGCCCGCTGCGTACCAGCTCCAGCGCACTCTCCTGTATCACCTCCGTGTACATCTTGACCGGCGGTATCACTTTCGAGCGCCCCAGTGCCTTCAGCACAGCGTTGGCCACGTTACCCACACCACTTTGCAGCGGCAGGAACTCCGGCGGTATGCGTCCGGCCTCGTATTCCTGCTCTAGGAACTTAATGACGTTCTCGCCAATCTTGTCCGTTACCGCATCGTTCGGGCGGTAGTGGGGCAGGCCGTCCTTCTGGTGGGTCATCACTACTCCCACAATCTTGGCCGGGTCTACCTGCACATACGGCGTGCCGATTTTTTCCTCCGGAGCCACCAGCGGAATCGGTGTACGGTTGGGCGGATCCTCAGGGATAAAGATGTCGTGTATATCAGCCAGGCAGGGCTTGTGGTAGGTGTTCAGCTCCAGGATGATGCGATCAGCCATCAGGCAGAAGTCGGCAGACGACCCCTGGCTCATCGTAAACACCAGCTTGCCGTCATCCGTCACATCGCATACCTCCACAATCGCCGTGTTCACGCGCGGTATGATGCCATAGCGCATGTTCTGTGCAAACAGCGATATATGCGGCTCAATATACGGCACCTCGGCATTGTTAATCTGCGCGCGTGTGTGCGGACACGACATGTAAGGCATGCGCAGCCCCACGCATTCCGCCTGTGCCAACTCGCCGTCCACCGCCGAGCTGTTCGAGGCTCCGCACATCACATCCAGCTTAAAGGGGCGTCCCGCCGCATGCTCCGCCTTGGCGCGCTCAGCTATCGCTTTCGGCACCACCTTCACCGCACCGGCTTCCGTGAATCCGCTCAGGCCTATGCACTCGCCGTTTTGTATCAAAGCGGCGGCCTCTTCAGCTGTTAAAATCGGATAACGCATATCTTTACACGAGCAGTTTAATACAAAGTTAGAGTTAGGTCAAGCTTAATTTTGAAGTGAACTCAAACATTTTGGTTTTCTCCACCGCGTGAGCGGTTCTTCACCACGAGCACAGCTCGTTTTTCACCCACCGCCAACGGCGGTTTTTCACCACAGGCATCGCCTGTTTTTCACCACCGCGCAAGCGGTTTTTCACACCAGCTCGTCAGAGCTGTTCTTCACTACTGCGTCAGCAGTTTTTCACTGCGAGCCGTCAGGCGAGCTTAAAAAAAGAGAACCGCCATCTCCCTGGCCGCCAGGCCAGTTTTCACCACGAGCGCAGCTCGTTTTTCACCCCAGCTCGCCAGAGCTGTTCTTCACTACTGCGTCAGCAGTTCTTCACCGCGAGCCGTCAGGCGAGCTCAAAAAGGTATATAACAGCGCTTGCGCGCCAGGTGAAGAATGGAGCTGGCGCTCCATGGTGAAGAACGGGCTATCGCCCGTGGTGAAAAATGCGCCCTTGCGGGCGCATGGTGAAGAATGGTGCTGGCGCACCATGGATAAACAACAGGCCTTGCGGCCTGTTGTTTTAGAGAAGATAACCAGCAATCATCCGACTCAGCGCCAGAATATCACAATTCCCCTTCAGCTCAAAGCGCACCTGGCCGATGCCGCCGCTGAAGAAGAGGTCGAGCTCGCAATCGAGGTCGAACGTCCCCGCTGTCTCCACGGAGTAAGCCTGCAATTTGCTATAGGGCAGGGTGGTGAAATCCACCTTCTTACCTGTGATACCCTGTACATTGATGGAAATCACGCGCTTGTTGGTGAACACCACCGAGTCGCGAATGGCCTTGAAGGCGGCTACAATTGTTTCACCCTCCACCAGCAGCGGACCCACGCGGGGCATGAGCGTAGCAGGATCAACCGGGGAAAGCTTAAAAAGACTACCGTTATTGAAATCAATCATGGTTGGGATAGAAGTTTAGGTTAGGCTTCCATTCTACCTTTCCTCCTCATCCATAGCAAGCAAAAAGCTAGCGCACATCATGATTTATCTGTGCTCCACCGTGACAGAGCAGCGTATACTACCATTGTCATGATAGGGTAACCTGCGTATGAAAGGAATCTTTGATGTTTTACTGTTCAGCACAGCGTCCCGCTCCCATTCCTTTCGGCTCAGGCCTGGGTCTTTACTGAGGTAGATTGGAGCTGGGGGAGGATGTATTTGTGCAGTTCGACTTCGGCGTGGAGGGCGCCGAACTCCTGGGTGCAGCAGGTGGCCAGCTTGCGGGCGAGGGTTTCGAGCAGGATGGTGGGCTCGGCGGCGGCTACCTCGGCCAGGCGGCGGGAGAGGGTGTCGTAGTTGATGGTGCGGTCGATGTCCTCGCCCATGGCATCGAAGGTGCAGGGGGGCACGAGGGTGATGTCGGCCGTGAGTCGCTGGGGGGTGGCACGCTCCTCCTCCGGCACGCCGATGTGGCAGCTGAGCTCCAGCCCATTGAGGTGGATGCTCTCCTGGGCGGCGGCGGGGGCGCACTTGCTCATGAGAGATTGCAGGGCGCCCAGGTGGGGCACGGTGAGCTCGGGCTCGGCCTCGGCCAGCTGGGCGGGGTTGTTGTAGCCGGTCAGGGTGCCGATGCCGGTGATGCCGGCGCAGTGTGCGGCGCGGATGTCGTGCTGCATGTCGCCGATGAAGGCGGTCTCTTCCGGCTTGAGGCTATGCTGCTGCATGAGCGTGGCGATGTAGTGCTCTTTGTTGTGAATACCGGAGTGGATGTGCTCGAAGTAGTGGTACATGCCCAGCTGGTGTGCCTGTTCCTCAAAGGCCTTGGGGTCCATGCTGGTCAGGATGAAGCAACGGATGCCACGCGCACGGCAGAACTGCACGAACTCGCGGGCATAGGGAATAATCGTCACCCCCACAGTCGAGGCCGCGAACGCTTTGCGGTAGTAGTTCTCCAGATCCTCCAGGCGTGCCTCGGGAATCTTCACGGCGTAGTAATCCGGGTACGGCAGCTGAAACTCGGCGCGGAAGGCGGTGCGATCCAGCGGCTCGCGGTCATACTGAGCCAGCACGTAGTTCGTTGCTTCGATGGTGAGAGCCATATCATCGCACAGGGTGCCGGACCAGTCGAATATGAGATTGCGAAACATGGGAAAGGAGAAGTAGGAAGGACTAGTTACAAGTTACAAAGGACTAGGTTAATAGACAAGTTACAAGTTACGATAGACAAGTTACGAGTTACGAGTTTCGAATTGCGAGTTGCAAAATTTGCGGCGTAGCCGCCGAACTTCATACTTTGTAGATTGTAAATTGTCGATTGTAGATTTAATTGATTTTACGTTTTTTGCTGTTGCTGCCGGTGGCGGTGCTGACGCGCTGGATGTGTTTGCTGCGTTGCTGGAACTTGCGCACGGCGTGTTTGAGGGAGGGGTTCACGAAGGGATTATCCTTGCCATATCGAGCCCAGGGGCCACCCGGCACGAGCGAGAAATCCACAAAGCGCCAGTGCACGGTAGCGGTGCCGCCTTTGATGCCCAGGTAGTCGCGCACGGCGGGGGATATATCGATGCCGGCGCCTTTGTTGGATTGGTTCTTGGGGCGTGCGCCGCCGAACACATATTGCCAGTCGTCCGTCACGAAGGGGCCGCAGTCTTCCCACTGTGCAAAGCAGTAGCGTCCGTTGTAATATATCTGCACCCACATGCCACGGCATACGGACTCATACTTGCCATCCTTGTCGCGGCGGTACCAGGGAATCACCTTGGCGGCCTCCGGCTTGGGGCCGCCCTTCTGTATATCGTTGTAGGGCAGCGCTACGTAGAAGGGGTTGAGCTGCGGCGTGAACGCCAGCGGTGCATAGGTGCGCGGGCAGCGGTGGGCGGGGTTCGGGTCATCAAATCCGCCGTAGTTGTCATCCCATGCGCTGTCCCAGCTGCTGGCTGTATTGGGCGTGGGGTTGTTCTTGGTCGGCAGTTCGCCGATGTAGAAGTACGTAGCCGTGATGTCGAAGTGCCAGGGGTAGGCGCCCGGGCGTTTGGCTGTGGCGCGCAGCTTGGGGTCGGGGAAGTTGCTGCGGTGGCTTTGGTCCATACTGGGCTTGAGCGGACCGGCTTTCACGGAGGCCTCCAGCGCGCGCTGGCGCATGAGCTGCTTCTTGGTATCCGAGCTTTCGCGGCGAGCCAGCTTGGGCTTCTGGGCAGCGGTTGCACGCTCCAGGGCACGGGGGGATGCCCCGCCGGCGGCCTCCACAATGGGCAGGGCGCACAGCAGGCTCAGCACAAGGGACAGGTGGCGTGTGATGGTGCTCAAGGTAACAGTCGGCATTCGGATGAGGGGATTCGCGGGGGCTTACCAGTTGTGGAGGACGCTCGGACGTGCCACCGGCAGCTTGTCCGGGGCATCCAGCGTGTAGTGCAGGCCACGGCTTTCCTGGCGGCGGATGGCGCAGTCCACGATGAGCGATGCCGTGAGCGCCAGATTGCGCAGGTCGATAATCTCCGGCGTGACGCGGTAGCCCCAGTAGTACTCATTAATCTCGCGGTTAATGTTGCGCAGGCGGGTAGCCGCACGCTGCAAGCGGTGGTTCGTGCGGACGATGCTCACGTAGTCCGTCATTGTGCGGCGCACTTCATCCCAGCAGTGGTACAGAATAGCCAGGTCATCGCGCTCCACCTTCTCGCCGTGCACCCATTCGGGGATGGGGTATTCCTCCATCTTGTGAGCCAGCGGCAGGCGCGTGAGCATGGTAGCCAGCGCGCGCTTGGAGATAACCACGCACTCCAGCAAGGAGTTGCTGGCCAGGCGGTTGGCGCCGTGCAGCCCTGTGCAGCCACTCTCGCCGGCGGCAAACAGGCCGCGCAGACTCGTCTGGCCGTTCGTGTTGGTCTGGATGCCGCCACACTGGTAGTGGGCGGAGGGTACCACGGGTATCATATCCTTCTCGGCATCCACGCCGTAGCTCTTGCAGGTCTCGTAAATGTAGGGGAAGCGCTCCTTCATGAACCCCGCCGGCTTATGCGTCATGTCCAGGTACATGCAGGGGTGACCCGTGCGCAGAATCTCGCTGTTGATGGCGCGTGCCACGATGTCGCGCGGCGCCAGGCTCTTGCGCGGGT
Organism: Akkermansia sp.; assembly: GCA_017390945.1. Taxonomy (GTDB): domain Bacteria; phylum Verrucomicrobiota; class Verrucomicrobiia; order Verrucomicrobiales; family Akkermansiaceae; genus Akkermansia. The sequence goes on along the minus strand of JAFOZZ010000094.1, from coordinate 1,247 downwards.
CATACTTCTGCATGAACTCCTTGCCATCCGGCCCGCGCAGTATGCCGCCTTCACCGCGCACCGCCTCGGATATCAGGAAGGTCAACCCCTCGCGGTCGGAGGACTTGGGGTTGTAGAAAGTCGTGGGGTGGAACTGTACGAACTCCATGTTCGATATATTCGCACCGGCGCGCCAGGCCATTGCCACACCGTCGCCGGTAGCCGTGGCGGGATTCGTGGTGTACATGTACACGCGCCCTGTGCCGCCTGTGGCCAGCATCACGCGGTCGCAGCGGTAGATATCCACCGCCCCTGTGGCCGGGTTCAGCACATAGGCACCCAGTACGCGGTCCTCTGTCACACAGCCCAGCTTGGCCGTTGTAATCAAATCGATAGCAATGCGGTGGTCGTGCAGCTCGATATTCGGGTGGTTCTGTACACGTTCCAGCAGTTTGGTGCTGATTTCCAGCCCTGTCGTATCCTTGGCATGCAGAATGCGGCGCTTACCGTGGCCGCCCTCGCGCCCCAGGTCGAAGTCGCCATCCTTCTCCTTATCAAAATCAACGCCCCATTCCAGCAGCTCGCGGATAGCCTCCGGTGCCTCTGTCACAATCGTGCGCACGGCCTCCTCATCGCACAGCCCCGCGCCGGCATCCAGCGTATCCGCCACGTGCTCCTCGAAGGTATCATTCTTATCCACCACTGCGGCAATGCCGCCCTGTGCCTTCGCCGAGCTGCTTATCAGCGGTTCGCTCTTGCACAGAATAATCACCTTGCCATGTTCGGCTGCGCGCAGTGCAAAACTCAGCCCTGCCACGCCGCTGCCTATCACGAGAAAGTCGCTTGTAATCATTGATATGATGGGGTTCGTCCCCGGTGCGGCGATTCTAGCAGATTTTGCCCGTGAAGTCAAATTTTTAAATCCCTGGCCGCACGGCCAGTTTTATCCACCGCCAACGGCGGTTTTTCACCACAGGCTCCGCCTGTTTTTCACCACCGCGCAAGTGGTTCTTCACCACGAGCGCAGCTCGTTTTTCACCCCAGCTCGTCAGAGCTGTTCTTCACCACTGCGTCAGCAGTTCTTCACCGCGAGCCGCCAGGCGAGCTCAAAAAAAGAGAAACGCCATCTCCCTGGCCGCCAGGCCAGTTTTCACCACGAGCTTAGCTCGTTTTTCACCCCAGCTCGCCAGAGCTGTTCTTCACTACTGCGTCAGCAGTTTTTCACCGCGAGCCGTCAGGCGAGCTTAAAAAAGGTATATAACAGCGCT
>JAFOZZ010000093.1 GCA_017390945.1 Akkermansia sp. | reverse complement strand
GCCGCCCACTCGCCATGCTCGGGGCTCTGATATCATTTTCGTTTTACCCAGGGTTCCGCGACTGCGTCGCTGCACCCTGGGCTCTATTGTGTTGTTGTGGTATATTTCCCTCGTCCGATGTATAATCGGACTCACGGAGACGGAAGAATGGGGTAGCTACCCATTCTTCCTGGAGATTGGAGCGCCCGCACCCCTGCCAGGGGCAGATTAATCTACCCCCCCGAATGGAAGTCAGGGACTCCTTTCTCCCCGTATAATACGGCTCCGTGTAGTGTCTCGAATAGTTGTAAGGACCATCTCGGTAACGAGTACGTCCGGAATAGAGATGGAGACAAGACCTATGATAAAGAACAATATAGAAATTAGCAAGTCAAAATTCGAAGCCATTGAGGTGGTAGATAAAAAAAGCAATACCCGCCATATCATTGTCGGGGTTGACCTGGCCAAAGCAAAATATGATGTCATGTTCAATAAGAAGCATCGTGTCTATAGTAACGATGCGAAAGGCTGCCGTCAGTTTTGTAAGACCATCAAAGAGATGGGTGAAAACGTTGTAGTAGTCTATGAAGCAACTGGCTCCATAAGCCTTTATTTTGCCGAAATGCTGGACCGCAACGGCATCGCACGCTGTCAGGTGTCACCAAGGCGCGTGCGCCATCACGCTAAAGCCGGAGAAGCTGAAGCCAAGACGGACAAAATTGACAGCGCCGTCATTCAAAGCTATGCCTTGAAATACTGGAATAACCTGCACATCAATACGCCCATGCACACAAATCACACCGCGTTGATGGAATTGCAGCGAATCAAAAGGATTTACGGACAGACAGCAGCGAAGATGAAGCAAGTGTTATCAACCTGTCAGCTGGAATCAGTTCGACAGATATTGGAAAACGAGATAACCAGGCTGAAAGCAGAACAGAAACAGATTGGAGCCAGAATAACAGCATTGATAAAGCAAGATGAATCAATGAAACATCAAATGCAGTTATACATGCAGCAGATTGGCATAGGTAAAGAAACAGCCGAAACATTAGTGTTAATGCTTCCCGAGCTGGGCACTATCAGCCGGCGCGAAATAGCCGCCCTTGTGGGTGTCGCCCCCTTCAATTATGATAGTGGTAAACATCTGGGCAAAAGGATTACACGATTTGGGCGCAGAGAGGTACGCAGTTTGTTGTATATGTGTGTAAGAGCAGCCCTAAACGCAAAAACACCAAATGATTATCAGAAACGCTTCAGCTATCTGTCATCAAGCGGGAAACGAAGTTATCAACAAGTTATGGTTGCGTGCATGAGAATGATGATAGTAAGACTCAATGCCATAACCCGGGACTGGATAGAGGCGGGCAGACCTGCACCCGAGATAGCAAACAAAGGAACAGTCCGCCAGAAAACAGAACTGGTAATTGAAAAGAAAACCGAGAATAAATAACAAATCTCTACTACCCTAGCCCTGGGGGTGAGGGTTTGGGAGAGGGGGAAGTGGCAATGCACTTCCCCCTCTCCCAAGTCGTGTACTCGCATTGCCTAAAAATTGAGCAATGAGTAGCAGTAAAACTCAATTTCAAAAAAAATCAGCTAATTAAAAATTCATAGTTGACTTATTTTGCAGCATCCTCGTTATATTTCATTCTCGAGGATTCAAGTGGCGCGCAAATGCTTTTTACCTATAAGGATAATGTTCCGGTCTCGTCGGGGACACGCACACGGAATGGAATCTTCGATACAATCACCATTCAGCCAGGAAAAGCCTTTGTCACAAAAGTCAACCTGCATTATGAAAGCTGGTGGTGGCCACGCTCATTTTCGCTGGACTATCCCTTAAAGATAAGAGCTTGTTACAATTTTCCCAGAACCACTTCAGGCTATTTGTGGAGCGGGCGCATTGTCAGTCCTCTCATACTGTGGAACCTTCCACGGGAACATTACGAGGCGGAGCTCCTGCATCTTTACGATAGTTTTGATGACTCCTGGGAAGTTCGTTGAAGCATATCTTCGTATCGAATCCCGCAGCGGAAGTGACGCAGAACATGCTTGACGGCGGCGGATATAAGGGTAAGATTGGAGCGTGAATCATTTTCGTTCCATTTTCAGCTTTGGCGTCTGTGCACTGCTGGCTGCCTCGGTGAGCAGCTGCATGCCGCAGACCGATAATCCCGAACAGCTGCGGCTGGCTCATGAGCAGAATGCCGCCATGCGCAAGGAATTGACGCGCATGCAGCAGCTCATCAAACAGGCAGGTGAGCCCGATGCCACCCTGCCCGACACCATCCACGCCCGTGAGCAGGAGCTGGCCGATGCTCTGAACCAGCTCAAGCAGCTCAAGCGCCAGGAGACCGAAGCCAAGCTCCGCGTGATTGAGCTGCAGGATCGCCTCGATTTGTTCCGTTCCTCGTTCCGCATGCTGCAGAGCGAAACCGTACTTCAATACAAACGCGCCAACCGCTCATGACCACGGAACCCATCACCAAGCAGCGCAAGGGCAACATCACCCTCACCTGGAACGATAAGCCCCTGACCCCGGTCAAGCCCAAGGAAGCCCCCAAGCCTGAGCCGACGCCCGCACCCGAGGAGGAAGCAGCAGCCCCCACCCCTGCTCTGGTGGCAGCACCTGAAGCAGAAGCCTCCGAGACAGCAGAGCCCACGCAGGCCACACCGAAGAAGAAGTCCCGCGTGGGAGCATTCATTGTGGATTCCCTGCTGGTGCTTGCCCTTGCAGGTGTCATTGGCGGCGGCGCATGGTATACCTACCAGCAGCTGGAGACCTACCGCGTGCCCACCCCCATGGAGCTGGCCCAGGCCGAATACCTCGAACTCTGCAAGCAGCACGAGCAGCTGCAGGATGCCGCCTACAAGGCCGACGAGCAGCTCCACCTGCGCGAACGCCTCAACAGCCTTGAGCTCCAGCTGGCCGAGGTGAAGCGCAACATCGAGGAACACAAGCGCACGCTCGATATCGAGCGCGACCGAGTGCTGGCAGTGCAGAATGAAATCCGCCAGGAGGACAAATCCTCCCGCGGCGTGGCCAGGAGCATGATTATCGGCCTGCCCATCGGCCATGCTTCCCGCAGCAACGGCAAGGTGTACACCGATGCCATCATTCACCGCATGGAAGGCGGCCGCGTCTCCCTGCGCACGGCCACCGGCCCCGTCACCTTCCCGCTGGGTGAGCTGGTCAAAGACAACCTGCCCGACATGGCACGCTACGCTCTGGGGCTGGACGACATGGTGGACATGAGCGATTTTGAGGCCGCCGATGGCAAGCCCCTGCCCAAGAAAAAGCGTAAAGGCAAGATTATTCAGCCCCGCAAGCCATCCACCCGGATTTCCGAACCGAATTACGAGCCCGCCTCCAGCGCCCCCGTGGTGAGTACCCAGGCTCCGCCCGCCACCATTACCGTGGAACCCGGCCTCACCCCCGAGGACGATGGTTCCTGGCAGGCGCCCGAAGGAGCCCTGCCCATCGGCGAGTAAACCCGGCTCCCACTCAATTTCATCCAGCCCCCGAAAGGAAAG
>JAFOZZ010000092.1 GCA_017390945.1 Akkermansia sp. | reverse complement strand
GGGTGCCGGCGATGTGAGAGAAGGTCAGCGCTGCGATAATCATGCAGCCGCTGGCCAGGCCATCGAGGCCATCAGTCAGGTTCACAGCATTGGAGGTGCCGATGATAACGAGGATGGCCAGGGGGATGAAGAGCCAGCCGATATTCAGCGGGCCGTAGAAGGGAACGAGGATGTTGCACACCTGCGGGCAGGCGAAGTACAGGTAGAAGCTGCAACCAATGGCGGCTACGAATTGCAGGGCAATCTTGAACCAGCCGCTCACACCGTCGGTGCTCTTCTTGGTAATCTTGGCGTAGTCGTCCAGGAAGCCGAGGAATGCGGTGATGGTGGTGACGATGATGCAGCACTGCACGCGCGGATCCGTCAGGTCGCATACCAGCAGAGCCGTGAGGAGCAGCAGACCAATAATCATGAGGCCGCCCATGGTGGGGGTGCCGACCTTGCTGCTGTGCTCAGGTGCCAGTACGCCCTTGCGAGCCTCGCGGATGGGCTGGCCTGCCTTCATGGCGCGCAGGATTGCGATGAGCTTGGGGCCAATGAGCATCGACCCTACAAAGGGGATGACCAGTGCCAGAATGACCAGAATAATCGGGTTGGTATCGCAGAATTGAAGCATGGCTTATTGGGGGTTTTTGAGTGAAGGGAAGAGTTCGTACATGGTGTGCTCCATACCGGCGGAGCGGGAGCCTTTGAAGAGGATGGCATCGCCCGGTTCAATCAGGTTGCGCAGAGCGGCGGCGGCTTCCTCGGGGGTGCTGACGAGCATGGCCGGTACGGTTTCGGCGGCGGCTTCGCACAGTGCCAGGGTCTCGGCGCATTCAGCGCCTACTACCACAACCGCGGCGTAGCCCAGGCCTGCTGCGCACATGCCAATCTCAGCGTGTGCGGCGATACCGCCTTCGCCCAGCTCTCCCATCTTGCCCAGAACGGCAAAGCGGCGCCTGGGGCCACGCAGGGAGGCAACGGTGTGCAGGGCGGCTTTCATGCTCTCAGGGTTGGCGTTGTAGGTGTCGTCTACCACGGTGTAGCCGTCCACCTCCTTGCAACCGAGGCGTCCCTTGGTGAGGGAGGCTGCGGAGAGGCCATCGGAGATTTGCTGCAAGGTGCAGCCGAGTTTCCAACCGGCTGCGGCAGCCAGTAAGCTGTTGCTGACCATGTGTGCGCCGGGTACGGGAAGATTGACGCGGACTTCGCCCATGCCCTCGATATGCAGGTCGTAGCTGCTGCCGGATGCTGTGGAGCGCACATTGAGCGCGCGCACGGGGCTGTCGCATCCGCCCACGGGCAGGGGGGTGGCCTGAGTGCTGGCTGCTATGGTGGCGGCAAAATCATCCGTTGCCGGGTAAATCATGAAGCCATCAGCCGGCAGGGCGCGGGCTACGGTGCACTTCTCCTCCGCAATAGCCTCGCGCGTGCCGAGGTATTCGAGGTGAGCGGAGCCGATGGTGGTGATGATGCCGATGTGCGGCTGGGTCATGCGGCAGAGCGGGGCAAGCTCACCGGCGTGGTTCATGCCCATTTCCCAGATGGCGGCTTCGGTACCAATCTCGGCGCTGAGGATGCTCAGGGGGGTGCCGATGTGGTTATTGAGGTTGCCCTTGGTGGCAATGGTGTTGAAGCGCTGGCTGAGCACGGACAGGCACATGTCCTTGGTGCTGGTCTTGCCACTGGAACCGGTGAGCCCCACTACGTGCAGCGGTGCCAGCTGGTCACGCCACCACAGGGCGAGCTCTTGCAGAGCTACCAGCGTGTCGGGTACCAGCACGACGGTGCAGTCGGGGTGGTAGTCACCCGTCAGGCGGCTGACAACTACGGCTGCTGCTGTAGCCGAAGCGGCGGCGGCAAAGGTGTTGCCATCGAAACGCTCGCCGCTCAGTGCCAGGAAAATGCTGCCGGGTACTACGGCACGGCTGTCGGTGGTGAGCCCGGCGGTGATAGCACGGCTACCCGTGGCCACAGCCTGACCGGCGGTGGCGGTAATGAGGTCGCTGATGGCGAGGGTTTGCATAGTGGTATTACTTGTTGCCTTCGGGTTTGCGGGAGGGGACGCTGCGCCCCTCGGGGTTCATCTCTTCGTAGTACTTCTGCACTACAGCAGAGTCGGAGAAGGTGATGGTCTCGTTGGCGAAAATCTGGTAATTTTCGTGACCCTTGCCAGCGATGAGGATGCAGTCGCCGGGGCGTGCATTCTGCAGGGCAGCGCGGATGGCTTCCTCGCGGTCGGTGATGCGGTGCTGCTTCTCCTTGGGGATACCGGGCATGATGGCATCGATAATCTTCTCCGGGTCTTCGGAGCGGGGATTATCGCTGGTGACGATGCAGACATCGCTGTAGCGGGCAGCGGCCTCGCCCATGAGCGGACGCTTGCTCGTGTCGCGGTCGCCACCGCAACCGAATACGGTGAACACGCGACCCTGGCGGCAGAGTTGCTTCATGGTGCGGCATACGTTCTCAACGGCATCGGGCGTGTGGGCATAGTCCACAAAGCATTGCACGTTGTTCACGCTGCTCACCAGCTCCATGCGGCCCGGCACCTGCGGGGACTGTGCGAGGCAGGCAATGGCATCGCGGATGTTGATGCCGGCAGCTACGGCACCAGCGAGAGCGGCCAAGCTGTTGCTGACGTTGAATTCGCCAATGAGCGGGGTACGCACGAGGTAGGTCTTCTGCTGGTAGCGCAGCTCGTACTGGCTGCCCTTCAGGGAGACGATGCGGGGCTCGGCGCAGAAATCGGCATCCTTGGACAGACCGAAGGTGCGCACGCGCATGATGGGGCGCAGCTCCTCTGCCAGGCGGCGGCCATATTCGTCATCTACGTTAATGACGGCTGTAGCCTTGGGTACACCGGATGCTGCCATGCGGGTGAAGAGAAGTTTCTTGGCCTCGTAGTACTCCTCCATCGTGCCGTGGTAGTCCAGGTGGTCCTGGGTGAGATTGGTGAAGATACCGACGCGGAAGTTGCAGCCGGCGGTGCGCTGCTGGTGCAGGGCGTGGGAGGATACCTCCATGGCGCAGGCGCGGCAGCCGTTCTTCAGCATATCGGCCAGCTTGCTCTGGAGCTCTGCACAGCCGGGGGTGGTGTTATGGGAGGGAACGCGCTTGGCACCGTCATCGTACAGAATAGTGCCGATGAGTCCGGCTTTCTGCCAGGTGGCACGGAAGATAGCGTTGGTGAGGTAGCTGATGGTGGTCTTGCCGTTGGTGCCGGTGACACCGAGCATGACGAGCTGATCTGAGGGGAAGCCATGCCAGGCACTCATGAGAAGACCGTTGGCCAGGTGGGTGTCCTCCACCTGTACCCAGCACACTTGGGCACCAGCGGGGCAGGGAGTTTCGGCCACGATGGCAGCGGCACCGCCAGCAATGGCTCCATCTATGGCGCTGTGGCCATCGAACTGTGTGCCCTTCACGGCAACAAAGCAGCAGCCGGGGACGACGCAGCGGCTGTCATCGGTGAGAGCGGTAAGCGGCTTGCTGAGCTGGCCGGTTACCACGGCTCCGGGGAGCACGGAGAAGAGTTGCTTGCTGTTCATGATAATGTGGATGTATGCTTGGTTAAGTGTTTTTACTGTTGTGCGGTTGTTGCCCCGTTGCCCTGCTGCTTTTCAGCCAGGTATTTTTCGTATTCTGCGGGGTCACTGGGTTGCAGGTGCAGCACGTTGATGAAGCGCTCGGCTGCGGCGCGGAAGATGGGAGCGGCTACGGTACCGCCACCGGCATTGCAGTCGCGCGGGTGCGGTTCGTCGATAACGGTCATGACGACCAGGCGTGGGTCGTCAATGGGCAGTACACCGGCAAAGGATACAACGTAGAGGTTGTCGAAGTATTTACCGGTGCTGCTGACTTTCTTGGCGGTACCAGTCTTGCCGCCGATGCGGAAGCCGGGGATGGCGGCCTGTGTAGCTGTACCACGACCGGCCGGGCCGGACTTGTGGGTGACGGTTTCCAGAGCGCCGCGGATGGCCTTGGCTGTAGCCGGGGACATGACGCGGCAGACTTCCTGCGGTTTGCACTCATCATACACGGAGCCGTCGGCGGCGATGATGCGGTCGATGAGGCGCGGCTTCATGCGGACACCATCATTGGCGAGGGTGGCGTATACCATTGCCATGTGGAGCGGGGATACGGATACAGAATATCCGTAGGCGATACGTGAGAAGTTCACGATATGGTTACCATTGGCCAGCAGGCAGGAGCCACCGCTGGGCAGGTCGATGCCTGCGCTCTTGGTGAGGCCGAAGCGCTCGACGTATTCCTTATAGAGCGGCCACTTACTGGCAAGGGCGATACGTGCGGCAGCAGGGTTACTGGATTTCTTGAGCATCTGCCCCACGGTGAGCACGCCGTAGTTGAAACGACCATCGTTAATAGCCTTACTGCCACCACCTACGGAGAAGGGGGAGGCAGATACCGGGGTGTTGATGCTCATGATGCCTTTGTCCACGGCTGTTGTCACAGCAACTACCTTGAAGGTGGAGCCGGGCTCATAACGAGTCTGGCAGGCGAAGTTGAAGTCACCTGTGACGGGGTTGCCCTTTTCGTCCTTGATAGCACCGCGCTTAAAGGTGCCTTCGTGGGTGATGAGCTCCTTCGTGTTCAGGTTGATAGCCGGGCGGCTCACCATGGCCAGAATGTCACCGGTCTTGGGGTCCACTACAATCATACACCCGCGACGCGCGCGGAAGTGCTTCATGCCCTTGTCGAGCTCCTGCTCACAGATGGTCTGCAGGCGCATGTCGATGGTGAGGCGCAGATTGAGGCCGTGCTTGGGTTGCAGGTAGCGGTCGTCCTCGTTGGGCAGCACCTGGCCACGAGCGTTGTGGCGGTACTCGCGCAGGCCGTTGGTGCCGGACAGGTAGTCATTGAAGACTGCCTCCACACCGCCTACGCCCTTGTTCTCGGAGTCCACGTAGCCAACCACGTGGCTGAGCATTTCGGGCATGACGTAGCTGCGGCGCAGCTCACTCTGGGCAATCACACCATGCAGGTGAGCCTTGCGTACGGCTTCTTTAATCTGCTCCGCCAGGTCGACAGTAAGACCGCGTGCAAGCTGAATCTGCATGCGGTAGCCGCGTTTCTTCTCGCCACGAGCCTCGGCTGTCTTGTTGTGCTCCGTCACGTCCGGCTGGGCAATCATGTTGATGATTTCCTGCTTGGTGATGAAGCGGGTACGCTCCTCGACCTTGGCCGGGATGGTGATTTTCTGGCCGCGGCGGGTGATGCTCTTCTCGGGCTCGACTTCGACGGTCTCCTTTACCTCGATGTGTTTAATGAAAGGGTGGAGGACTTCGGCCACCAGTTCATCGTGTGCGCGGAAGAGCGCCTCGCACTTTTCGGGGTCGTACTCCATCAGGCGATTGGCACGAGCATCGTTGGCCTTAATCTGCTTGCGGAGCTCGGCACGCTCCTCGCGAGTGAGTTCGCGCTTAGCGAGGTTGAGAATACGTGCGCGCTCGTTAGCGAGCATTCTGCGGCGTTTGGCAGGCTCTTTCTCGTTGCGCCACTTCTCTGTATTACAAATTTGGTTGTATGCCAGGCCGCTGACCACGGCGGTGATTTCGCGCAGGTGGTAGCGGTCTGCAATGAGCTCAACGGACTGCATGTTGTTGGTGAGGATTTCCTCATTGCGGTCCATGATGATGCCACGCTCAGCGGGGATAGTCTCTTTCTGGATGAGCTCCTCGGCAACAATGTCCTTAATCTTGTCGCTGTTGTTGAGGTGCAGCTCGACGAGTGTTGCTGCGACGAGGCTGGAGAATCCCATGATGATAATGCAGAGTACAAGACTGCGGCCTGCGAATGGTACCTTGGTCTTCATACTGGGATTATCTATCGGTTGTGGGATGAATAAGAGGGGCGGATTAACGGGATGCTCGGGCGCTCAGGCGGTCGTTGTCGCGCATGGTGCGGGCAAACTCAATCTGGGTGCGGTTGATTTCGCGCAGGGAGGAGCCATCCTGCTGCAGGCGGCTGCGCATGGCCCAGCGGTTGGTCTGGGCGTTGGTCTTGGCGCGGTACTGGTTGGTGTTCATGCGGCAGATGGCAATCTCGCGCTGAAGCTTGTTGATTTCCGTTTTCACAGCCACTTGTTCGTTTTTGAAGATGGCATAGAAAACACCACAGCTGGCTACGATAATGGCGAAGATGCTCATCCAGGCAATGAATGGCCATTCGATGCGACCGGCGTAGCGTGATGGAGTTTTGGAATCGGAGAAGAGCATGGGAGAAATGTGCGGGGTAGGGGAATTCAGAGTTTTTCGATGACCCTCAGCTTAGCACTGCGGGAGCGAGGGTTGGCGGTGAGTTCGGCCTCAGCCGGGGTGATAGGTTTGCGGTAGACCAGACGCGCGGCATATGCCGGGTTGGGGCGGGGAGCCGGCCACTCGGGACGGTCGATTTCGGGCTTGCAGACGTGCTCGAAGTAGCGCTTCACGGCACGGTCCTCCAGGCTGTGGAAGGTGATAACGGCGAAGCGGCCGCCGCTCTTCAGCAGGCTCAGGCCACTCTGGAGCAGTGCCTCCAGTGCGCCCAGCTCATCGTTCACAGCTATGCGGAGTGCCTGGAAGCTGCGGGTGGCGGGGTGCTGCTTGCCCTTGCGAGGCAGTACGGAGGCAATGAGGGCAGCCAGCTGCGTGGTGGTGGTGATGGGAGCCTTGGCACGCTCCTGGACGATGCGGCGGGCAATGGCGCGGCTGGCACGCTCCTCGCCGTACTGCCACAGGATGTCGGCCAGCTCGCCCTCGGGAGCCGTGTTGACGATGTCGGCGGCGCTGCGGGGAGCGGCGGGGTTCATTCGCATGTCCAGCGGGCCTTCGTGGAGGAAGGAGAAGCCGCGCTCGGCGCAGTCTACCTGCGGGGAGGAGATGCCGATGTCGGCCAGCAGGCCGTCTACCTGCTCCACGCCGTGTTTGCGCAGCATTTCAGCGGCGTTGCGGAAGTTGCCGGCAACCACGTGCAGCTTGTCGCCAAAGGCGCTCAGTCGAGCCTTGGCAGCGGCGCGAGCGGTGGGGTCCTGGTCGATGCCCCATACCTCTGCACCGGCGCTCAGCAGCTGCTCTGTGTGGCCGCCACCGCCCAGGGTGGCATCCACCATCACCTTGCCCTCGGCGGGCTGCAGTGCCTCCACAGCCTCGTGCAGCAGCACGGTGACGTGGTGGAACTCACCGGAAGTGTACTCGGGTGTATCGGCCACCTCCTCGCTGTCGCACTCGGCCTGCCAGGCTACGGCATCGGCAGCGCTCATGGCCTGAACGATGGGCTGCTCGCACCAGGTCATGTCGGGGGTGGCTGCCTGCCAGCGGGTCAGCATGTCGGCCACGGTTTCCTCGCCCTCCAGCTGCATGAGTACCTCGGCGGCAGCTGTGCCAAGGCGGTAGGCCAGCACGGCATCATGCGCCTGCAGGGCTTCGCCCAGCGCCTCTGCGCGCGCGAAAGAAAAGGCTGCGCGGGGAGCCTGTGTCAACGGTGCTTCGATGAACTTGACAGTGAGGGCTTTGAGCTCTTTTTCAAGCTGGGAAAGCAAGCCTCTGGCACCCTTGATGCCCGCGTCTCGCATGCGCCCCAGTAGCTCTCGGCGTTGTGTTTCCCAGGCTTCCCGGCACTCTTGCGGCAGGGCACACGGCTCCCACATGAGCACCCGATAGCAGGTGCCTTGCGGCGTGGTGGCTTTGGCCCGGGTTATGGATGTTGCGGGATCCATCAGAGCATGCGGAATTTCTTGTTGAGCGGGTTTTCTTTGTTCGGTTTCGGTGCGGTGTCAGCCTCGAAGTCGTCCTTGTTCCAGATTTCGAAGTGTGCGGTTCGGCCCACGAAGCTGGCGTACTCATCGAGCTTCAGCAGGTCACGTTGTTGTTTTGGAATGAGAAGCTTGCCTTGGTTGTTGACTTCGCTGATGAAGCTCTTGCCGGCGATGTCGCCGATGTATTCGTCCACGTCGCCCAGCTCGTAACCATCAGCCAGAGCGCGCTCGCGAATCTCGTTCAGCTTCGTCGCAAAGCTCTCATGCGTAAAGCATTTCAGTACGTTATAACCGTGGTAGGTGCTCTCGAGCATGACAAGCTCCTGCCCATAGACACTACGCCAACGAGCCGGAACCGCCACCCTGTATTTGGGGTCCAGCTTGTGAGCAAAGTTGCCCATGAACATTACCTGTAATGCAGACTCGGTCATTTTCGTACACTTCCCGGTACCCCTAGTACACTCCAATACACCCAAAAAGTCAATCATTTTTTTTGACAAAATCGAATTTTCGTTGCCCACCTCGCCGAATTTTTGTCTATTTTTCCCAAATCACCATGGCCTGTCCCTTGGAGAATCTATTTTCTATCCCGGAGTGGGGGATGGGGGAGCCTAGGTGTAGAGCTGTGAGCTGAAGTGTACCGCACCCGAAAAAAAAGACTTGCTTATCCCTCCGATATCTGTCAGACTGTTGTTATCGTGGCGTGGTAAGTGCATTGAATAATTGGGTATAGTGTTTAGTTTGTTGACAATGTAAGTTCGTTATGAAAAAGTTTATTTTCTATGCGATTGTCTGTAGTGCGGCTTCCTTCATGTGCAATCCTGTGGAGGCGGCAAAGCCGAAAGTCATACCTACTATAACTCATAGCGAAGCGCAGAGGGCTGCTGCTTCAAAAAAATTGGCGAAGATGGGCATTCAGGCGGAGCGCTACATCGAGGAATTGTTCTATGCCATTATGAAAAGCGACGTCAATCTTTGTAAGTTGATTGTTTCAACTGGCGTGAATGTTAATCGTGTAGTATCCCGTGATGTGGTAGTGAAGAAGTATGAGTCCGAGTTAATTGATTTTAATGGCCATGGACGTGGCGCATTTCTTCTGCACTACGCAGCCAAAAAGGGAAACGCTGAGATTGTTAAAATTTTGCTTCAGGCAGGAGCATCGCCCAATGTAGGAATTCATTACGAGCATGATTCACATATGACGGGGCCTCTTCCTCTTAATGTAGCGGTGCAGGAAAATCATGTCGATTGTGTGAAAATATTGTTGTCTGCTGGCTCCAGAGTGGATTATGGCGATTGTGGCGCTCCGTATGCATTTCCCTTGTATGAAGCTATAAGTAATGGTAATTGTGAAATGGTGAGAATTCTGGCAAGTGCCGCAGCTGATAACTATTATTATCATGTAGCAGGAACGCCCTTATGGTCTGCTCTTAGTAAAAATAAAATGGAATGTGC
>JAFOZZ010000091.1 GCA_017390945.1 Akkermansia sp. | reverse complement strand
GTGCGGGCTCAATTTTCTTCTTTATCAATACCTTGGGCTAACGCCCAAGGCTACCATATATCACCCGCACAAGTGCGGGTTCAAATGTTTGGCGGGCAAAGCCCGCGGAAGTCTTCACTACCGCCGAATGGCGGTAATTTAATCAGCCTGCAAGGCTGATTTCACCTAGCCAACCGGAAAGATTTACCCCAAACAGCTAGCGCGAGGATTTCATTTGCGCCTTTAAGGCGCAACAGCTCTACAAATTCCAATTTGTCAACCAACGATCAGTTATTTGTCGAACTGTATACTAGCCATTGCACCTTACCAGCGGAGCACCTTCACGGGGTGACAATCCGTGGCCAGCACCGCCGCCAACTCGGCTGAGGTATGCACCAACGAACATCCGCCGTCTGCTATTTCCTCCGGCGTCAGAGGCTGCCAATCAAGCCATACATCGGATGAGCGGGAAACTTCCGCATACTTCAAATGTATCAACCCACCATTATCAAAGCTTATCAAGTAGCCGCCATCCTCGTGCTCATAGATTCCGGCCAATGATGCCCCTGTGAAAGATGAGGGCAGTTCACGCAACTCCGCCTCGGCTGGAACAGACTCCGCATGCACGAAACGCTCATCCGCATTGATGTGAATGCAGCCATTCTCAAACTCCAGCCAGTACTCTGCCACCTGCTTTTCCTTATAAGCATACACCGCGCCCTCGAAGTGACGACTATAACAAGCCTTCAGGTTCCGGTACGGTACCTGGGGCGCTACCATGGCTTTCTCGCCCAGGAACGCTTTCACCTCAGCCAGTCGACGATATGCCATCTGGCGGCCGATTTCATAAGCCTGCTGCAATTTATCCGGATTCTTTTCGACACGCCCCACCGGCAGCGGCGCATCTGGACGAATCACAAGAATCTCCCCACTCTTTTCACGCTCCTCAATATAGCGCAGTGTATCATTGTACTTCAAATGGCGCTGCTCCATCGCTTTCACCAGCTCGGGGTACTTCTTGTACTTCCATCGCACAAGGCTCAGCAGACCATTCTCCGCCTTCTCATACATAGGCGGCTGAGTAAGCACAACCACATTCCGGTCGTAGCCAATGCTTTCAAAATATTGCAGCGGAATCGAATCCGATATACCGCCATCCAGCAACTTACGCCCCTCCAGCTCCACGAACTGAGAAACAAGAGGCATGGAAGACGAGGCTCGTATCCACTCAAATGTGTTATCCACCCAGCCCTTGTACTCATGGTACACAGGTTGCCCGGTCTCCACATCGGTGCAAACCAGATAGAACGGCATGGGATTCTCGCTGTACGTAGCGAAGTGGAAGCGGTCATACATCAGCGGTACCTTATCATAGGCAAAATCACGGCTATAGATATTGCCATCGCGCAGCAAGCTCCAGAAACCGCAGTAGCGTGGGTCGCGGCAAAAGCGCTTATTGTAGCGAATAGCTCGACCAATCTGACAGGTCTTGAAGTTTACACCAAACGCCGCACCCGCCGACACGCCAATCGTCCCATCGAAACGAATCCCCTCCTCCATGAACACATCAATAATGCCAGCCGTAAACATACCACGCATGGCACCACCCTCTAATACTAAACCCGTTTTCATGATGTAACGGGCGAGAGTCTAGCACAATTCTGTCGCTATGGCAAGACGATTAAAACCAGCCCTGAGCATCGCGCGTGTGTTAGTCCAAACGCAACGCTGCAAAACAAAGTTTCCGCTTGACTTCTACGAGATATTAAATACACTGCAAGTGTATGAAGGCGTTTTATTGCTTGCTACTTCTGTGCTTTTTGTGTTGTGTGGGATGTCAGGAGACAAACCATTGGCAGAAAGTAGGTCTGGAGCACAATGAATCTGACCCTATCATTGTACATAGTATTGAAGGAGTAAAATTGTTTGCTGATTCCAGAGACGGAGTGGGAGAAAACAAATCCCTTCTGGAAAGAGAGTTTGAGACAGGAGGTTGCGATAGTGCGGTGCTATCGACCTGGGGTAATCCTGTAAGAATAAACTTTCCTGTTACGATAAAATATTCTTACAGCAAAGCACCAGAAAAGATTCTCACAGAAGAATTTAACGACATTATCAACCATACCGACTATACAGAAGATAAAGGTCTGGACGGAGGTTTGGTATTTGTTTTCCACAAAAACAAGTGGCATCTTGTTTGGGTATCTGATCGCCTGGCAGAACCTTCCGGGTTTGTAACCGACCAGGCTCTTGAAATAGTACAAGGCGCACGTCAAATTAAAAGGCCCCGCTGAATCGATGCAGGATATATTCCGAAAACAACTTCAATTTTTACACAGATTCAGAGAGGATAACTTGTTGCTATGAAGCGCTTTCTCTATCTCTACGCCATTGTCCAGCTTATCCTGAGCGCCTGCATTCTTTCCCTCATTTCACACAGCGGATGCGGCATTGAACACATACCGATGCTACGGCTGTATTACCCTCACTGGGCAGTAATGAGTATCGTCACTCTTTCTATCGGCATCAGAAAATCAAGCGCCGCCATCATTCTGCTGGCCGGTATGCTCATGTGGTATCCCACAGCGCTGAGCTGGAGCGCGATTTGCAGCTGCCATGGTGATGCCTGGCTGCCCCCGGTTATCACACTTGCTACCATACTGCCGCTTGTACCCGCCTATGTACAAACAACGCGGCAGAACACCTCGAACGCCTGGGTGCTCTGCCTGCTGTATCTGGTAGGCGCGCTGCCTGCCATTATGCTGTTGCAGCGGATGCTTTAGTCGCCGGTCTTCAGCACATTGATGAAGGCCTCCTGCGGGATATTCACGCGGCCGATGGACTTCATGCGCTTCTTACCTTCCTTCTGCTTTTCGAGCAGCTTACGCTTACGGGTCACGTCACCGCCGTAACACTTGGCGGTCACGTTCTTACGCATAGCGGAGATACTCTCGCGGGCGATAATCTTACCGCCGATACAGGCCTGAATGGCCACAGTGAACAACTGTCTGGGGATAACATCCTTGAGCTTCAGTGCAATCTCACGACCCTGGGACTCTGCACGCTCGCGGTGCACAATCATAGAGAATGCATCCACCGGCTCGCCGGCAATCATCATGTCCATCTTCACGAGCTTGGCTGCCTGGTAGCCATCGTACTCGTAGTCCATGGAGCCGTAGCCGCGGGTGGTAGACTTGAGCTTATCGTTGAAGTCCACCAGGATTTCAGCCATGGGGATGCGGCAGGTCAGCATCACGCGGGTGTCGTCGATAGTCTCGGTGTGTACCACCTCACCGCGCTTCTCCATCACGATACGCATGATATCGCCAATGTAATCAGCGGGAATCATAACGAACACCTTCACGATGGGCTCGCGAATCTCCTGAATCTCCTGCGGGTCGGGCAGAATGCTGGGATTATCCACCAGCATCTCCGAGCCATCCGTCTTCGTTACCTCGTAAATCACGGACGGATAGGTCGAGATAACATCCATGTTGAACTCGCGGCGCAGACGCTCCTGGATAATCTCCATGTGCAGCAGACCAAGGAAACCACAGCGGAAACCGAAGCCCAGAGCCACGGAGCTCTCACCCATGTAGGTGAAGGCGGCATCGTTAATCTGAAGCTTGGCCATGGCGGCTTTCAGCGCCTCGTAGTCGGAAGAATCCACCGGATAAATACCGGAGAACACCATGGGGCGAATCTCCTTGAAGCCGGGCAGCGGCTCGGAACAAGGATTGGCCAGGTTGGTGTAGGTGTCGCCAATCTTCACATCGGCAGCGGACTTCATGTTGGCAATAATGTAGCCTACGTCACCGGTCTCCAGCTGGTCAGTCGCCTGCATCTTGGGAGTGAAGATACCCACTTCCTTCACTTCGTAAGTTTCATCGGTGGCGAAAAGCTTCACCTTCATACCACGCGATACGGTACCGCTCACCATACGCACGTAGGACACCACGCCGCGGTAGGAGTCGTACACGGAGTCGAACACCAGCGCACGCAGCTTGTCGTCCTCAGCAGCCTTGGGGGACGGCACGCGGGTCACGATAGCCTCCAGCACGTCCTCGATACCGATACCAGCCTTGGCCGAGCAAAGAATAGCCTCCTCATGAGGAATGCACACCACGTCCTCAAGCTGTTTGTAAACCTTGGGCAGATTGGCGCTCGGCAGGTCAATTTTGTTCACTACCGGCACGATTTCCAGCTGCTGGTCGAGAGCCAGGTGCATGTTGGCCAGCGTCTGAGCTTCCACACCCTGAGCGGCATCCACAATCAGCACGGCTCCATCACAAGCGGCCAGTGAACGGCTCACTTCGTAGGAGAAGTCCACGTGGCCGGGAGTATCCAGCAGATTGAGCTCGTACACGTTACCATCCTTGGCCTTGTAACGCATGGTCACAGGGTGAGACTTAATGGTAATGCCCTTCTCTCGCTCCAAGTCCATGGCGTCGAGCAGCTGATCCTGCTTATCGCGTTCGCCAATGGTATTGGTAAACTCCAGCAGACGATCCGACAGGGTCGTCTTGCCGTGGTCAATGTGAGCAATAATGGAAAAGTTACGTTTGAAGCGGATATCCGTAGCCATGCGCGCGAGACTATACGCAGTCCGCATCCTTTTGTCAAGCCAAAAAGAGACTGCTACAGAACAAAACCGAACAGACGCCGCAAGACGTGGTATTATTCTTCATGAAAATAGACGCAGCCCTCTTTGAAGACATTGGCAAAGAAATCCACGCCTTTATGAAGCAAAATGTACATGAACTCTTTGCTGTGTTTTTGCTCTGCATCAAATAACTCCACTGCCAATTCTCGCGTGATAGGTTCATGCGCAAGACGCGTTATCAACGCATCCAGCTTATCATATGCCTCCGTTTTCACGCTGGCAGGAATCGCTTGCGTATGATTCGAGCAAACATTTATATATTCCATCCCCAAGCCTACTCTATTCATTAACGGGACCTGTTCAAATATCCCCTTTAATGGATTCCACAAACGCTCCATAGACACATCGGGTGACGCGGATATGAATACAACAGGAGTTTTACACCGCTTGATAGCAGAAACAAGCTCTGCAAACTTATCCCACCCCACAACATGCGAATTGTCAGAACTCAGGAAGAGCAAACTCTTTTCATCCTCATCATGCGACTCCTGCAAGGAAATCCCTATAGTATGGGCGCGAGCATAGGGCTCATCCGCCTCCACATCCGTAAAGAACGCCTTCACCTCCTCCGGCTTTTCTTCGTTCTCTCTATTGACGGCATCTTTCAGAAAATACGCCGAGACTATAATCGCCATGACGAGTATAGCATTGAATACCAAAATGTACTTATCCCTTTTGTTCATGCCGTATGATTATGTGCTATATAGCAGTTTTTTCATCATTCGTCAATGCCATTTCAAAATCCGCATTTGACAAACCGGCGCATCATTGGTAGAGTTGTCGCGCAACAAGAGCTTTTATTCCACCTTATGGCAAGCATCAGACAAATCTGCGGCAGCATAACCACAAACCGCATCTTCGAGGTCGCCATCATCCTGGTCATCCTGCTCAACTCTGCTCTGATTGGCGTTGAGACCTACACAGCCAACGAAACCATCAAGCTGATTCAGACGTGCATCCTCGGTATTTTTACCTTGGAAATCCTGATGCGATACATTGCAGCCGACAGCAATAAGAGTTTCTTCACCAGTGGCTGGAACATCTTCGACCTCTCTCTGGTACTCATAGGCTACATACCGGAGGACATCGTGGCCAATGCCTCCATAGCCACAGCTTTCCGAGTACTGCGTGTGTTCCGTGTGCTGCGACTGCTGCGCACCTGCAAGGAGATTAAGCTGATTATTTCCGTGCTCATTAAGTCCATGAGCTCCCTGATGTACAATGTCATGTTCTTTGGCATTTTCATCTATTTGTTTGCCATCATAGGCGTTTCCATCTTCAAACTCCCCAATCCTGACACACTCAGTGGCGAGGCGCTGGTACACTACGAACAATACATGGAACAAGCCCCCCACGCCCCCACGAATTCGCCGGATCCCTTCGGCTCGCTGGATGAATCCATGTTCACTCTTTTCCGCGTGATGACCGGCGATGACTGGACAGACGTGCGCTACAACCTGATAACCGCCTGCGAGAAAGGCGTGCTCCCCATCAGTCCGAATGTTGTCACGGTATACCTGGTACTCTGGTTCATTATCTCCGCCTTCCTGCTGCTGAATCTCGTAGTCGGCGCTATTCTGAACAATTACCAGATTGTCATGGAAGAACAGAAAAAGGCCGAAAAACTGCGTAGCTGATTAGCATTCTCCGCTCATGACTTCCTCCTTTTCACCAGAACAGATTTGTTGCGCCGCCATTGATGGTAATGCCACTGAGCTACGCCGCCTTCTGCGTGAGGGAGCGAGCACAGAAGCAATCGATACCAACCGAGACAGAACCCCACTGGCTCTCGCCGCTCAGTATGGCCATGCTGATTGCATCCATACCCTGCTCGAATTCGGAGCGGATGTAAATGCGCTGGATATCGAGTGCGACACAGCACTGACCATCGCTGCTGCTCATGGGCATAGTGACTGCGTGGCACTGCTCCTCGCTGCCGGAGCGGAAGTGAACCACGCCTGCGTGAATGGCACGCCGCTTCTTCAGGCCGCCTGGAGTGGAGATACGGAGTGCGTTCGGCTGCTGTTGGCAGCAGGGGCAGATATAAATGCTCGTTCCTGCTGCGACAGTTCCGCCCTGGCTGCGGCTGTAGAGGTTGGCGCAGCAAAAGCCGCCCGCCTGCTGATTGCGGCCGGAGCACGCATCACCCAACCGGATGAGCTGGGAGGCGATGAAATGACAAGCGCCGTAAAAGGAGGCAACGAGGAATGCATCCAACTGATTCTGAGTATCGGCGGCAACCCTTATTATCTGGGGCGGCAGAGAGAGCTTGCCTTTCTTTCGGATGTCGAGGACGATGACGTAGAGCGCGTACGAGCCTATATCGAACAAGGAGTCGATATCAATTTCCGCAATTGTCACGGCAGAACGGCCCTGTTTCTGGCGCTGCAATATGCCACGCCCAACGATTGCCTCCCCCTCTTGTTACAAGCCGGAGCAGACGACAGCATACGGGACGTCTTCGGAGATACCGCATGGGAGTATTCCCTGAAATACGGCTGCGGCTGGACACCGGAACAGAACTGAGCTCCATAAGAGTGGCTCACGGTGCCTTGCTGCGTAGTTCGGAAGAGCCATCCGCCCGGAGCGAGAGCGTGTGGGTCGCGGAGTGACGCTTCTCGTAACATGGTGCGGGATTGCCGAGAGCATCAAAACGATATTCCCGTTCCAGTGAGCCATCAGCTGCGTATTCGCAAACGCGTTCGGCATACCCGCAGGCAGGGTTCTCGCATGGCAACCCGTCGGAGCCATTGAAGCGTTCCCACTCGATAGCCCCTGACGGAGTGCGCCGCTCCACATGCTCAGCCCATACGCGGGCGTTGTTCATCAGCGCACCATCCGCTCCACAGCGTCGCGTGCGCATAATGCGCTCCACTGGTTGCCACTCCTCGTGCTGAGAAAAAGCCACGCTGTCATCACTATGCACCGGTTCGCCCTCGGCATTGTGCCACGTGGTATGTACCACATGACCATTCTGCGGACGAGAAATGCGCTCTACCGCCACGCCGGCGGCATTATCAGTCAGCCGCCCTTTCACATAATTACTGCGCTCAACTTCATGCCGTGCATCATCATAGGTGTAGCGCAGCTCACTCTCTCCTGCTGCGTTCGTTATGGGATTTCCGGCTTCATCCAGATATCTGACCATCAGCGGCCGCCCCGCTGCATCGCGCGTAATGCGTTCCTCTGCAAATCCCGGCATATGGGGAACAACCTTGCGCCCGGCGGCATCGCGCATGATACGCGCGGACAATGCGCCCTCAGGCGTATACACAAACTCACGTGTAGCCACGCCCGAAGCATCTGCCACAGGGGCGCCGGCTGTATCATAATTGCGCCGGGCGACTAAACGCCCAGAGGCATCGTATTCCATCCGTTGCTCCGCAACATCACTACCGGGCATAGGCGACAGCTTGCCGGCGGCATCCACGTATTGCACTCGCAACAAACGCCCATCGCCGGGGCGATATTCAAAACGCACACAAGGCTCGGCGGGCATCGTCCCCGGACGTTGCGTCAACTCGTGCAAACCAGTAGGCACAATGGCTTCAGCCGGATTCACCACACCGGTATAGAATCGCATCTGAACGGTATTCTCCCCCGGGGAAAACACATGGTATATCCCCATCCCCAGCACCCCCAGCAACAGCACCATGGCGGCTACCGTACCCAGGTAACCCCATATCCACTCCAGCAAATGCCTCAAAAAGCCGCGAATGCGCTGTCCGATTGATACCATACCCATATGGGACAGCGGGCGGTGCGGCTCAGTTCACTACCTGTCAGTATAACTCATCACCCGCTCATGCAGGTTGCGCTCGAATGCGGCGACGGCATCGGCCGCAATCACCCCGGGCCACCCCATGAGGAGCATCGGCAAAGGCTCGGTATCCGCATGATACGCTGGCTGAATGTGGGGGTATGGCTGCGGCACAAAGCCGGCGGATTCATAGAACCGCTGGCGGCGGCGTGTGGCAGGACACTCCGGTGGTTCTATCTCCAGAATGATAGGGAGCCCCTGTTGTTGCAGCCATTGCAGCACGAGGCGCCCATACCCACGCCCCCGACATTCAGCACAGATAGCAAAATGCTCCACATAAACACAGTGAGGCATCTGCCAATAGAACAACAGCCCCACGATTTTGCCGCCAACGCAGCATTGCATGCAGTGAAAATCCGCCTCCAGCGCCATGGCTCGCGCATGCTGCGCCGCCGAACGCCGTTCGGAACGCGGGAACGCCGCTTCGTACTCAGCCCACAGACCATTTGTGGCTAATTCCTCGGCTTCCGTGATGCGTGCACAACTCAGCATGCCCCCATCCTAACGCGAATCATGCGAAATAACAAGCGAATTTAAGCCCAACGCAGAAAATCACCCCGAGTGTAGATCGTGTCGACATACGGCAACGACAGCAGCTGTCGAGCAAAAAATCGCCGGTTGCGGTCTCGCCAAACGCGATTTTTCTACAATTTTTAGCCCTTAAAGACATTATTTAGTGGACGCCACAGCGAGTCTGCGGTAGAATAATCAACGTGAGCACGAAGTGGAAAGTAGTAGAGCTAGATGTATGCGAGTCTACCTTTAACGTAGCACGCAAAGAGCAGCCGTGGACCATTGTATGCGCGGATCGCCAGCTGAAAGGGCGAGGCCGCTTCAACCGCAGTTGGTTTGGTGAACACGGCGGCCTGTGGGCTACATACAACCTGCCCCTGGCACCGAACTCCGGACGCCACTGGGGGCTCCTGCCGCTTGTGGCCGGGGTAGCCATCATCAAGGCTCTTGCTCCGTACAAGATTAAAGGCCTGCGCCTGCGCTGGCCGAATGATGTGCTGGTAGGTCGAGACAAGCTGGCCGGTATCCTGGTGGAGCGCCCCTCCTCCGGCATGGCCTCCATCGGCATTGGCATCAACGTCTTTAACGATGTGGACAGCATTGCCGCAGTCACAACTGACCACCCCACGCGCCTGAACGACCTGCTCTACACGTGTCCCTCCGTCAGCAAGCTGCGCGGTATCATTGCCGATGCTCTGGCTGAGACATTCCAGATTTTTATCGACAAGGGCCTGGAGGCTCTGCACGACGACCTTGTTGCCGCCTGGGGTACATCCCTCCCCGTTGTCGCCATCACTGACACGGAACGCCACACTGGCCACTTTATCGGTGTGGAAGCCGATGGCTCCCCCATCCTGAGCCGCGCAGATGGCACCCGGATTACCATCCCCGGTATCACGGTCAATCGCCTGAAGGAACTCATCTGAAGTTAGGAGACCGCCATGCCCATGCCGCAGAACACGATTGCGCTTGTTTTCGACTTCGACAAGACGCTGAGTCCTCACAACATGCAGGAGGACACCATTTTCCCGGAGTTCGGTATCGATGCCGCCTTATTCTGGAAAAAATGCAACAGCCGCAGTGAAGAAGAAGGCTGGGATGGCGAGCTGAGCTACCTGAAAGAGCTGCTCGATACCCTGAGCATGGACGGAGTGAGCAACGACACCCTGCGCGAGCTGGGGAAAAAGCTCACGTTCTACAAAGGGCTGCCCGAGTTCTTCGAACAGTTTGAGACACGCGCCCTCACGCCGGAGCACCGCTACGCCGGCATCCATGTAGAGTTCTACATCATTTCCAGCGGCATCAAATCCATTATTGATGGCTCTGTCATTCGCCCGTACCTCAAGGAAGTATTTGCCTGCGAGTTCAGCGAGAGCAATGGCTGCATCAGCTTCCCCAAACGCGTTATCTCTCACACGACCAAGACGCAGTTCCTGTTCCGCATCAACAAGGGGCTTATTCGCTACACGGAAGACGTGAATGACCACATGAACGATGACCTGCGCCCCATTCCTTTCCGCCACATGATTTACCTGGGCGACGGCCCGACGGATATCCCCTGCTTCACCGTCATGCGCCAGCAAGGCGGCACCAGCGTAGCCGTGTACGACCCGAACGACACCACACGCAAGAGCTTCCGCACCTGTTTCAACCTGAAGGGCGACCAGCGCCGCGTGGATTTCTTTGCCCCGGCCGATTACCGCTCCGGCAGCCACCTGTGCAATATCCTGGAAGAAGCCGTGCGCAACATGGCCGATGGTATCCTGCACAGCATGCGTACATCGGCCAACTAAGTAAACAGCTCAAAAAAATCCCCGTCGGAGTAACGACGGGGATTTTTTGTATACAAAAAGTTGTATCGCTCAAATCCGGCTGTTATAGAGCCGACCAGCTGATGGTGCGGCTATAAACCTCGCCGGGGCGCAGTTCAATAGTGGGGAAATGCGGCTGATGGGGAGAATCCGGGAAGTTCTGAGCCTCCAGAGCCACACCGCCGCGCTTAAGCGGCAGGTAATCACCGGTATACACCTGCACACCGGGGGCATTGGTGGACATGCTCAGCGTCTCCTGCCCATTTGTCAGCACAGCGGCCACCTTCATACCGGGAGTCGTCGGCAACACGTAGTTATCATCATACCCACCGGCAATAGCATCGGGAGCATTGCGCTCGCCCAGGCAGGCGGGGCTCGTCAGGTCATACAGAGTACCTGCCACCGGAGCAATGACACCAGTCGGGATATTAGCCACCATGGGAGTATAGGCACTGGCATTCACCTGTAACAGGTGGTCATCCATAGTGCCGGAGGCATTCAGGTTCCAATAGGCGTGATTCGTAAGATTCAGCAGCGTAGGAGCATCCGTTGTGGCAGTCATCTCCAGCGTAAGGGTGCGTCCTACCAGGGTATAAACAGCTTTCACGCTCACCGTGCCAGGGTAGTCTTCCTCGCCATCGGGCGATACAAGGCTCAGGACCAGACGCGAGTCCGTGGCTTCCTCCACTGTCCATGCACGGTCGGAGAACCCTACCAGGCCACCATGCAGATGATTCGGGCCATTGTTAACAGCCAGCGTGTATGTACGGCCATCCAGCTCAAATGAACCACCGGCGATACGATTAGCCACACGGCCGCAGATAGCACCGCAATAGCAGGTATCCTCCAGGAGCTCCTGCGGAGTCTTGGGGCCATAGAGCCAGTCTTTTCCGTTACATACAAAACTGAGCAGGCGTGCTCCGATATTGGAGACACGCACGCTCAGTTCCTGCGAGCAGAGAGTGAACATTTCGACAGGTTCACCCGATTGGGTTGTAAGTTGCATAGAATGTACGATTTACTGATTAAGGATTCATATTTCTGGCCCAGGATTTCAGCCGCCCATTAACAAACTCGACATAGGCCGTTGTGTACGGAACAAACATCGTACCAGTGGAATAGTATGGGTAATAACCGCCATAAAACGGAAGCATGGGGTCATCATTCATTACCATGACAGGTTCATACCCTTTGTAATACCACCGCTCGATATTCTTACCATCGCGATATGCCTGGTACGGCACGCTGTTGGGTTTTCCCCAGGCCAGGAAAACGGCGTCTCTGCTCATTCCCTCAGCCAGACGCCCCTGCTTAACGAGGGACTGCTGTGTCGCGGGTAATGAGGAAAACATGGCGGGATGCGCTGCAATACGTGTAGCCGGAGTAGACGACTGGCAGGAGGAGAGAGCGAGCCCCGACAGCACTACTACCGCCATCAGAACCTTCCGATATTTGGTGAGTGCTTTCATACGTGCATGACATTACCACGAAATTTCTTGCTTGCCAAGCAAAAAAAACAGTGGTAGATTAACGTCCAGAAACATGAAAGCTATTGCACCTATTATTGCATTGATGGCAGCCCCCGTGCTGATGACGTCTGCCTATGCCGCAGCCGGCGCACTTGAGGGCTATCTGCCCACAGACGGTACGATGAAAGCTGGTGTAGCTATTGCACCGCAGTTCTCCCCGGAGTTTGTTAAGATGCAGCAGGAGCTTGCCGCCAAGCTCCAGGCCATGACACCGGACAAGCAGAAAGCGTTCATGGAAAAATATAACCCGCTCGTACTGACTGCTTACGACAAGGAACTGTGGCCTGACATGGCTGCATACGAGGCATACAAGGCCGAGTGGAAGAAGGCAAAGCTCACCGCTCTGCGCGAGGTTGCCATGGGTCTGCGCTCCGAGGGTAACAACAAGTGGACAGTTCTCTCCCTGACGGTCGAGCCCCGCACTCGTCGCTCCGCTCCCCTTACCATCAGCGCCCTGACCTACGATTCTGAGCGCAACGTATGGATGTCCAACAATGGCGAGCTCGTAGCCTCTAACTTCACCGCCACGGAGGATCACGTTCTGGGCGCCCAGACCGGTACCGAGTGGAAGCTCACCAAGGAGGACTCCCTTTCCAAACTTTCCGAGACAGTACGCTTCAGCCGCACCACTGATGGCAAGGCTGTATACGTGTCCTACGCTTTCGATGAGCGCTCCACCATCACGAACAACGTACTGGCACAGGGCTCCTACATGCTGCTTTTCCCGATTCAGACCAATCAGGTGAACCTGGGTACCCCCGGCAGCCGCTGATAATGTAACAAAGACTTCAACCAAACGCCGCCATCCTCAGGGATAGCGGCGTTTGTTGTATGTGAACACGCTTTTTGATTGCCAAGCCCGCGGCAAGTGAGTAGAATACCGCTGTGAAACTTACGTCACTCAGGCACAGTGTTGTGAAACTCCTGGTATTTGGCAGCGTACTGCTTTACCTCGGGATTGATTTGCTGGCATGGCATGGCCCGGTGTGGCATACGATGTACGGGGACAAAGCCCCTGCTCCCTCTCCTGATGAAATCGTAGCCGTTGTTTATGGTGAGCCGATTACCATCGCACAACTGAATCGTTACGAAGCCGAGCAGGATGCACTGGCCGGCAGAACAGAACCGCAGCCTGCACGCCGATCTGCTATGTTGATGGACATGGTGCGCAGCAAGCTCCTGCACATCCGTACACGCTACAACAGCGCCCATTTGTCCGACAGCCGCCAGGCCGCAGCTGACGAAGTAGCACGCCTGAGCTCCCGCGCCGCCGATGAGGCAACCTTCGACGCCTGGCTGAAGGGGCAAGGCTACGCCAGCCGCAAAGAATACACCGATAAGCTCGCCGTGCGCCTGCAAAGCACGGAGTTGCTGGAAAAAGCCATTGCAGAGCACTGCAAGGTGAGCGATGAGGAAGTGGAGCGCATCTACACACAATTAGAAGGCGAATTGCCTGCACCGGCCAGTCGCCAGGTCAGCCACATTTTCCTGGAAACACTTCACAAGGACAACGCAGCAGTGAAAGCTAAGGCCGAGGAACTCCTGCAGCGCCTGCAAGCTGGCGAGGATTTTGCCACACTTGCCCGCGAATACAGCGAGGATGCGAACAGTGCTCCCAAGGGCGGCAATCTCGGTCGCATTGCAGACAGCGCGGAGCGTCCCCTGCCCGAGCTGCCGCTGTTCGGCGAGAACGCCATACCCACCGACACCCCGACGCTGGTGGAGAGCAAGTGGGGCTGGCACATTCTGCTGGCAGGCGACATCACACCGGCTCGCCAACTTACACGGATGAATGCCGCGAGAGCATCCGCACCGCCATCATCAGCGTGCGCCGTGAGCAGGCGCTCGATGCGTGGTTCAAAGGTGCCGTCAAAGAAGGATTTATAAAGAAACGCATTCAAACAAATGTCAAGTGATACCATAACAGTCAGCCGAGCTGCACAAGGCCTGCACGGTACCATCACCGTACCGGGCGACAAGAGCATTTCCCACCGAGTGGCTATTCTGGGTGCACTGTCCCGCGGTAGCATGAAAGTGCGTAATTACCTGTGCAGCGAGGACTGCATCAACACCCTGCGCGCCATGCAACAGCTGGGTGCCCAGGTAGAGGCAGGAGATTGCCCGCAGAACTTTACCCTGACAGGTACCGCCATGCAACCGCAGGCACCCGCTCACGATATTGATTGCGGCAACTCCGGCACCGGCATGCGCCTGATGGCCGGTGTGATGGCAGCCCTGCCATTCTCCAGCCGCATGTACGGCGACCCCTCACTGAGCAGCCGCCCCATGGGGCGCATCATCACCCCTCTCTCGCAAATGGGAGCCCGCATCACCGCCTGCGGAGAAAAGCCCGGCTGCGCCCCCTTGCAGATTGAAGGCACCACCTTGCAGCCTATCGACTACGAACTGCCCATGGCCAGCGCCCAGGTCAAGAGTGCTGTATTGCTGGCCGGCATGCTGACAAAAGGCCGCACCAGTGTACAGCAGCCCGCGATTACCCGCGACCACACCGAGCGTCTCTTTGAGCACTTCGGCATTCCCTGCACTGTATCGAAAGACGGCCTGAACATTTCCGTAGAAGGGCCGGTGGATATCACCGCCAAGGACATCACCGTACCTGGCGATATTTCCTCTGCCGCGTTCTGGCTGGTAGCAGCCAGTATCACCCCGGGGAGCGACATCACCCTGCGACATGTGGGGCTGAACCCCACACGCGATGCGATTATCACCGTACTGCGCCGCATGGGAGCCAATATCAGCATCGCCAACGTCAGCAACGAGGGCGAACCCTACGGCGATATTACCGTGAAATACACAGCCGCTCTCAAAGGCACTGTTGTCCTCAAACACGAAATCCCGAACCTAATCGACGAGATTCCTGTACTGGCCGTTGCCGCAGCTTTTGCACAAGGCACCACCAGCATTCGCAATGCCGGCGAATTGCGAGTAAAGGAGAGCGACCGCATTGCTACCACGGTACACAATCTCCGCGCGATGGGTGCCTCTGTCGAGGAGTTCAGTGATGGCCTTTCCATCAACGGCGGAGCCCCCCTGCATGGCGCTGTGATGGATAGCTACCATGACCACCGCATAGCCATGAGCTTCCTGATGGCCGGCCTGAATGCCGATGGCGAGACAACCCTGCTGAACTGCGCGAACATCAACACCTCCTATCCTGGCTTCGAGGAGCACCTGCACGCTCTGACTCACTGATTATCGACCATGCCCCGCATCACAGAGGAATGCGTAGCGCGCATCAAGGACTCCGCGGACATCGTGGAGGTGGTGGGGCGCTATATTCAGCTGCGCCGCGCGGGCAATGCATGGAAGGCCTGCTGCCCTTTCCACAATGAGAAGACGCCCTCATTCAGCGTCAATCCCGCCCGCCAGACATTCAAATGCTTCGGCTGCGGCGTAGGTGGAGATGCGGTTAAGTTCATTATGATGTTCGAGAACCTCGACTACCCCACAGCTCTTCGCCGTGTGGCAGACATGAACGGCATACCCGTCATCGAGGAAGAAGAGAACCCGGAAGCCGCCCGCAAGCGCTGGCTGCGCAGCCGTGTGATTGAGGCTAACAAGCTCGCTACGGATTACTTCCACCGCCAGCTCTGCCGCAGCAAGGAAGCCGACCACGTACGAGCCTACCTCAAATCCCGCGAGTTCAATATCGAAATAGCCAAGGCCTGGCAGCTCGGCTGGGCGCCCCCGGACTTCCGCCCCCTGCAACAAGAAGCTGCTGCTGCCGGTATGGATGCCCGCCTGCTCTCCGAAGCTTACTTGCTGGGTAGCGGGTCTCGCGGCTCCTACCCGGTGTTCCGCGACCGACTCATGTTCCCCATCCACAATGTGCGTGGTGAGGTTGTGGGGTTCTCCGGGCGTATCATGGCCGAAGGGCAAGACCCGCGCAAGTATGTGAACACGGCGGAAACTGTTGCCTTCCGCAAGGGTGAGCTGCTGTTCGGACTCTTCAAAGCTACGGCACCCATTGCCAAAGCCGACATGACCGTTGTGGTATGCGAAGGGCAACTGGACGTGATAGCCTGCCACGAAAAAGCCGATATTCGCAATGCCGTGGCGGGCCTGGGTACCGCCTTCACCGACGAACACGCGGCCATGCTTCGCAAGTACGCGAAAAAGGCAGTACTTTGCTACGATGGCGATAACGCCGGCATCAAGGCCAGCGAAAAAACATTCCGCAAACTAGCAGCTGCGGGAATGGAGGTGTATATGGCTACCCTGCCGGCGGGCGAAGACCCGGATTCCTTGATAAAAGCCCAAGGGCCGGAAGCCTTGCGCGAAGCCATCGCCCAAGCTCGCCCCTACCTCGAAGTGCGCTCCGGCATCGAAATGAAATCCACCCTGGGCGATGCCAATGCACGAGCAGCACTCATCCCCCGAATGGCAGACCTGGCCGCCGAAATCACCGACCCGATTCGCCGTGGTGTAGCCGTGACCGACCTGGCCAGCCGCCTCAACACCGGCTTGGATGACCTGCGATTAACGGTAGAGGAAATCATCCGCAGCCGCAAAAATGCGCCTAAAGAACCGGCTCGCGATGCAGAACCGGATGAAGACGACAGCTGGAACGAAGCAATGGATGCTGCACCACAGGCAACATTCCGAGCACCGGAGAAGGTACGCCCCATCCGTCTGCACCCCACCATACGCAACCTCATTGCCCACGCAGCTGCGAGCAGCAGCATCCAGCACGCATTGGTAGAGCGAATTGAAGAACTGCAAGAACCCATTACCTTGCTGGCCGGTGGCCCCATCCTTCAGCGTATGCTGGAAAAATTACCCACCCCCGGTGACAGCGCAGCATGGGGAGCTTTCCTGCAATCGCTACCGGCAGAACAAGCCGCTGCACTGAAGGGTATAAACAACGATGAGCTGGAGCCAGCCGACACCGCAACGCTGGTTGAACAGGCCTGTGCCAGAGCCGCACGCGATGCCGTGGAAGCTCGCATCGACATCCTGAAAGCTCGTATCAACCGCGGCAACCTGAGCACAGAGGAGTTCTACTCCATCAGCTCACAGATGACCGAGCTGCGCCGTATGCTTAACGCTTATTAAGCTTGGCACTACGAAGCGTAAGCCACGCACATACTACAGCTACCGAGGCAGAGGATATGATGGGCACCCACGTACTCAGCTCTCCCTTCTGCTCATGGAATATCACCACATACAACGCGGCGAAGAATGATGCTATCAGCAACTGAGCGTAGATACTGCACGCGATAATATAACCCCGGCGCTGCTTGCTTTCTGCAATAGAAAAAGAGAAAGCCGTCAGCAAAGCAGCGGAACCGCATACAAGCACCGCCGTGAAAGCCAGCTTTCGGAAATCACTCATCCCCATGGAGCAATTACGCACGTGATCGGCATATGTGTTATCCCGCAGGTACGAATCCACATGCACCACATTGTTAATCAAACGTCCCGTCACATACAGATTCACCTTTTGTGGGGACGGAGCATAGAGGAACGACAAGAAAACATGAGGCACCGCCAGGTTGGAGGTATCGAATGTTCTAAGCTTCAGGTACTCCGGCGTAGCATCTTCTACCAGAGGCTTCAACGCATCCGGTAACGACGCACTCATAGGCTCAATATGCTGTAAATGCAACGAATCCGCCAGCATCTGCGGTTTGAATTTCATTTCACGCACTCCGGAAAGGATTCGAGGAGCCAAGGTCACACCTTCGCTCACATCCTTCAGCGCATGGATATTTACCCTTCTGGCAGGCGTCCAGAAATCACTCTTCACCAGCAATGCTCCGGGACGCGACAGACCGAATGTCGTATCCACAGCAGAACCGCCCTCCGTATGCAGCTCGCTCAGATGCAACTTAACCATTCGCCCTTCCAGCGCAGGGTCGAACTTCGCAGCACTCACCTCATACACGCGCTCATTGGTATACCATACCACAAGCGTCGACATCATAACAGAGCCAATAAGAGTCATTACCAGAGCACAAACGGCACTCACCACTAACAGAAGCGAACGCAGCATGCGATGACGTGAGAGAAAGTCATTTGCGGATTCAGTCATACCTGTTCGACAATAGAGCCCGCTCAGGCGTTCAAATAAATCAGATATTTGCCGAGCCTACGTCAACATTTGACTTGATTGTAACGCGCAATCAGGTATAATAACGCGTAAGAGCTATGATTGAACAGTTACGCAAAAGGCTTCTGGATCGGGATAATCCCGTACGCATTCATCTTATTGGTGTGGCAGGCTCAGGTATGAGTGGTCTGGCACGTATGTTGCTCGAAATGGGGCACCGCGTCAGCGGTTGCGACCGAGTAACGAGCGATGAAACCGAGCGTCTGCAGCAGGCTGGCCTCGTGTTCTCCTGCCCGCACAGCGCCGCTGCGGTGAGCGATGCCGAGGTTGTCATTTACTCCAGCGCCATCCGCGAGGAAAACGTGGCTCTGGCCGCAGCTCGCAGCAACAACTGCCTGTGCCTGCGCCGTGCAGAATGCCTTGCCGCTATCCTCAATAACAAGAAGGGCGTCGTTGTCGCCGGTACACACGGTAAGACCACCACCTCCGCCATGAGCGCCCACCTGCTGCGCGAGGGTCGCATGCGTCCCTGCCACTACGTAGGCGCGGAGATTCCTGTGCTGGGCGCTAACGCCCACTGGACCCAGGATAGCGAGTACCTCATTGCAGAAGGCGATGAAAGCGACGGCACGCTGGTGAATTACCTGCCCGAGCACAGCATCATTCTCAACATCGAGGCTGAGCACCTGGACTTCTACCGCGACCTCGACCACATTAAGAGCGTGTTCCACCGCCTGTGCCGCCAGACCCGCGGCAAGCTCATTTACTGCAAGACGGATGATGGTGCCGCTGATGTGTGCTCCCAGTACCCCAACACCATTTCCTACGGCTGGCAGGATGCTGACTACACCGCAACCAATGTAACGGTAAAGCGCGGTCGCACCCTGTACACAATCAATCATAAGGGGAAAGCCCTCGGTCGCGTGGAGCTGGGTATCCCCGGCCGCCACAACGTCCTTAACTCTCTGGCTGCTACAGCTCTGGCTCTGGAATTAGGCTGCGACTTCGCCAGCATTACCCGCGGCCTGGTGAGCTTCGCCGGTGCCCGCCGCCGTTTCGAGACCAAGTACCTTTCCCGCGACTACCGCATTGTGGACGACTATGGTCACCACCCCACGGAAATCGCTGCCACGCTGCAAACGGCTCAGAGTCTGAAGCCCGACCGCCTCATCGTGCTCTTCCAGCCGCACCGCTACACCCGCACGCAGCTGCTGCGTGACGACTTCGGCCGCGTGCTGCAAAATGTTGATAAGCTCTACGTAGCAGACGTATACCCGGCCAGTGAGCCGCCCATTCCCGGCATCAGCGGACAGACTATCGTTGATGCGGTGCTGGAGCATGGTCCGGTAGATGCAGAGTTCCTGCCCGACCTGAGCAAAGCCCACCACGTGGTAGGCAACATCCTGCGCCCCGGTGACCTGTTCATCACCCTGGGTGCCGGTAACGTACACGAGGCAGGCAAGAAGATTGCGGCCGACCTGCGCGTACTGGCAGAAATGCAGCAGGAATGCGGCAGCGACTTCACTTGCCGCCTGTATGAGCCCATGAGCAAGCACACCACCATCGGCGTGGGTGGCGAGGCTCAGTACTGGATTGAGCCCGACAGCTTCGACCGCATGCAGTCCGTGGTGAACTTCTTCAAGGATCGCAGCATTCCTGTCCACATTGTCGGCCGAGGCTCCAACCTCATTGTGCGTGAGGGTGGCATCCGAGGTGCCGTTATTCACCCGGTTGCCGGCGAGTTCAGCAAACTGGAGCTGCGCGGCAACAAGATTGTGGCAGGTGCCGGCGTGAAGCTCAAGAAACTGGCTGCGTTTGCTGCACAGAATGGCATCAGCGGCTTTGAATGGATGGACGGCATCCCCGGCTACGTCGGCGGCAGCCTGCGTCAGAACGCCGGCGCTATGGGCGGCGACATGTGGAGCGTATTCTGCTCCGCCGTTGCCCTCGATGACGATGGCGAAATTGTTGAGTTCAACAAGGACACCATGCGTCCGGCACAGTATCGCCTGATTCCTGATTTCGAGCACAACCTCGTCATGCAGGCTACCTTCTGCGGCACCCCCGGCAACCCTGCCGAAATCGAGGCTCGCACGGAAGAAAGCCGCATGAAGCGCAAGGCCAGCCAGCCGGTAGAACCCAGCGCAGGCTGCACCTTCGTGAATCCGGATGAGATTCCGGCCGGCAAGCTGATTGACGAGCTTGGCCTGAAGGGCTACACCATTGGCGGTGCCCAGATTTCCACACGTCATGCCAACTTCATCGTGAACGTCAACAAGGCAAAGGCTACCGATGTAACCGAGCTGATTGACTACATTCGCAACAAAGTCAAGAGCGAGCGCGGTATCACCCTGCGCTCCGAGGTTCAGGTGGTAGGCGACCGCGAAACCGAATTCTGATACCCGCACACCTGAACACATAACGCACATAGTATTTATGAAGACACTTACAAAAGATACAGCAATTGCCCTGTTGATGGGCGGCCCGGGGTCGGAGCGCGAGGTATCCCTCGTTTCCGGCAATGCCGTACTGGAAACTCTGCGTGCAGAGGGGTTCACCAACGTGACTCCCGTTGTGGTGGAAACTGAGCGCCCTGCTATTCCGGAGGGTACCGAGCTGTGCTACAACATGATTCACGGCACCTACGGCGAGGATGGCGGCCTGCAGGCCTACCTCGAAGAGCTGGGCATCCCCTACACCGGTGCCGGCTCCGTCACCAGCCGCAACTGCTTCGATAAGATTCTCACCAAGAAGGGCTTTGTAGCCGCAGGCGTACCCACTCCGGCGGACGAAATCATTGCCAGCGGTCAGATGCCCACCATCGGCATCCCCTGCGTCATTAAGCCTCCGTGCGAGGGTTCCTCCGTGGGCGTGAGCATCGTAAAGAGCGAGGATGAGCTGCCCGCCGCAGTAGCCGAGGCAGCCAAGTACGGCACCGACCTGCTGGTGGAGGAATACATCTCCGGCAAGGAGCTTACCGTAGCCATTCTGGACGGCACGGTACTGCCCGTGGTTCACATCGCCCCCAAGGAAGGCTTCTACGACTTTGCCAACAAGTACCCCGCTCTCTCCGGCGGTGTAGGCTCCGACTACATCTGCCCGGCGGACATCAGCGAGGAAGAGACCAAGGCCGTGCAGGCTGCCGCTCTGGCTGCATACAAGGCTCTCAACGTAGAGGTATACGGTCGTGTAGACGTGCTTCTGACCGATGATGGCAAGCCCTATGTGCTGGAGATTAACACCATCCCCGGCATGACCAGTGCTTCCCTCTTCCCGAAAGCCGCAGCCGCAGCAGGCATCAGCTTCGGTGAGCTCTGCACTCGCATCGCTGAGATTTCCCTTAATCAGCCCCGTGGCTGACGCTACCCCCTTACATGGCGAAGCAGAACAAGTATCGCTCTGACAAGGAGGAGAAAGTACAGTTACTGGAGAAAGCGCTCTCCATCAAAGAGCGCATCTTCAGTATGCTGGCGCTCCGGCGTGGCGCTCGCCGCCTTCGCCGCTGGTTTCTTATAGCCCTCGTTGCTGCACCTGTCTGCTGGGGCATTTACGAGGGCATCAACTACGCGCTCGAAAAAGCATACTCGCTGAGCATCGACAACATCCATTACACCTCGCGCCACAAACTCATCTCGCGCGCCCAGGTGATGGAGATTCTCGACATCAAGGAGTCGGTCAACATGGCCACTCTCGATGTAAAAGGCATGGAAGCCAAGCTGGAGGCGAATCCCTGCATCGCCGCCGCCTCCATCCGTGCGGAAATGCCCGAGACGCTGCACATCGAAATCGATGAGCGCATCCCGATTGTCTATGTAGAGCTGGCTAACGGCGCCGAAAGCGGGGATACCACCCGTCTGTTCATGGATCCGCGCGGTGCTCTCTTCCCGGTTGTGGAGGCATACCACCGCAACTTCATGAATGCGCCGACCTGGTACCTGAACCCGGAAGACCTGAAGGAGCTCAAGCCGGGTGTCATCATTGATGAAGATAAATGCCGCCCGATTAAGGAGCTCATTTCTGCATCCAACGCCTACAACCTGACGGAGATTCCCGCTATTAAGGAAATTGTCCGCCCGAAGGAATGGAAGCTCATCATTACGCTGGAAAACGGAACCGAGGTGCTCATGCAGGTGTATGGCATTAAGGACCAGCTTGGCCGCCTCGCTATGGTACTGGAGCACTCACGCGCTACCGGCAAGAGCATCCGCAGCGTTAACGTAATCCCCAAGATAAATCCGGCAGTCAACTATGTAGAACCGGCACAGCCCCAACCGGAGGAGAAGCCCAGGAAGAAATAACGTAGACGCCTAAAAAATACGGCATTAAGCCAGCATTTTTACTTGACAGCAGCCGAGCTTTCCGCTAGTATCGCGGTGTACAAGTTCCGGTCTGCCTGAGATTGGAGCGGGTCTGAGACCCGCTCTTTTTTTATAGCCGACTCACTTTCAAACACAAGCATCGAATACCATGGCCGCTACAGACATCTCCGCACTGATTGACTTCTACGTCCGCGAAAAGGATCTTACCCGCGAGCGCGTAATGCAGGCTCTTGAAGCATCCTTCCTCACCGCCTACTCCAAAATGATAGACGGTGCTGACCGTATCGAGAACATCCGCGCTGTCATCGACCCGCAGAAGAACAGTGTTAAGATTAAGGCTCGCATGGTCGTTGTTGCCGATGAGGAGCTGGTGGACCCCTACAATGAGGTGAAGTTCTCCGTGGCTCAGGCCATGGCAGCCCGCAAGGGTCGCAGCGTGACCCTCGGTCAGCATATCGTCATGAACATCACCCCCAAGGACTTCGGCCGCATCGCCGTACAGACCGCCCGCCAGACCATGCAGCAGCGCATCCGCAAGGCTGAGCAGGAAATGCTGGCCGACGCCTTCAAAGACCGCATCGGTGAGCTGGTGACCGGCACCGTGCGCCGCTACGACAAGGGCGACGTTATCGTTGAGGTTGACAAGTTTGAGGGTATCGTTCCCCTTCGCCAGCGCATCCCCGGTGAGGAATACACCGCTGGTGATCAGATGCGCTTCTACGTAGTCGAGGTGCGCGATGGCGCCCGCGGCCACGAGCTTATTCTTTCCCGCAGCCACCCCAACCTGGTGCGCCGCCTCTTTGAGAGCGAGGTAATGGAGATTTATGATAACACGGTGGAGATTGTCAACATCGTTCGCGAGGCCGGCTACCGTACCAAGATGGTCGTACGCAGCGCTGACCCGAATGTGGACCCCATCGGTGCCTGCGTGGGTACCCGTGGTGCCCGCGTGAAGAACGTGGTGAACGAGCTCAACCGTGAGAAGGTTGACATCATCGAGTACACCGAGGACAAGGCCGCCATCGTTCAGGACTCCCTCTCCCCCATCGAGCCCGTCAAGATTGACGTAGACAACAACGAGCGCGTTGTTACCATCTACGTAGCTGACGACAAGGCTGCCGCCAAGGCCAAGGGTCGCCGCGGTCAGAACGTGCGCCTTACCGCTCGCCTCATCTCTGCCCCCAACGACCGTTGGGACGTACGCGTAGAGCCCTACGACAACATGACCCGCACCAAGAGCCTGGCCTCCGAAGGCGCCAGCGAGCTTGTTGCCGCTCTCGACATCACCCCCGAGCTGGCTTCCGCCATGATTGCAGCTGGTTTCACCACCGTGCAGGGTATTGCCAGCTACGTACAGCCTGAGGATCTGGTAGACGCTCTGGGCATCAACGAAGACCAGGCTTTCGCCATTGTGGACAAGGCCAAGAATGCATAAACCGCACCACAGGGTGCAACCGTAATAACACTCATCATTTCACACATGTCTGATCAGAAGAAGAAACCCGAGGTCCTCGACCTGCTCGGCAACACCAGGAAGAAGAAGCCTGCCGCTCAGGGTGGCAGCGCCCCTTCCCGTAAGTCCGCTTCTCCTGCAGCTGCTACTTCCAAGAAAGCGGCTCTGGATTTGCTGAGCCCGCAGCGTAAGAAGGCAGCCGCTCCTGCAGCTGCTCCCGCCCCGGCTCCTGCCGCCACCAAGCCCGCAGCCCCTGCTCCGGCTCCGGTAGAGAAGCCCGCTCCGGCACCTGCTGCCAGCGGCGAGAAGGTCATTAACGTGAAGGCTCCCGTATCTGTAGCCGAGCTGGCTGCTCAGATGAACCTGAAGCCCTTCAAGCTCATTGCTGAGCTGATGCCCATGGGCGTTTTCGCTAACCCCGAGACGGCTCTCGACAACGACCAGGTGGCAGCTCTCTGCGAGAAGCACGGTTATGCCTACGAGCGCGTGAAGCGCGAAAAGGGCGCCGGCGTCAAGGCTCCCGTAGAGGTTGTAAAGGAACCCGAACCCGTAGCCGTGGAGGAAGAACCCGATGATGTCCTCAAGGTTCGTACCCCCATCATCACAGTGATGGGTCACGTGGACCACGGTAAGACCTCCCTGCTCGACTACATCCGCCGCACCAAGGTAGTAGCTGGCGAGGCTGGTGGCATTACCCAGCACATCGGCGCATACTCCGTTGACCACGGTGGCAACATCCTTACTTTCATTGACACCCCCGGCCACGCCATCTTCACAGAGATGCGTGCACGTGGTGCCGACGTAACGGACATTGTGGTGCTGGTAGTGGCCGCCAACGATGGTATCATGCCGCAGACCCGTGAGGCTATCACTCACGCTAAGGCTGCTAACAAGACCATCATTGTAGCAGTCAACAAG
The DNA here is from genome assembly GCA_017390945.1 of Akkermansia sp. Classification (GTDB taxonomy): domain Bacteria; phylum Verrucomicrobiota; class Verrucomicrobiia; order Verrucomicrobiales; family Akkermansiaceae; genus Akkermansia. The sequence goes on along the minus strand of JAFOZZ010000091.1, from coordinate 70 downwards.
TGCGACCTGCCCGCAGCCGACCCGGTACGTGTACGTACCCAGCTGATGGAGGAAGGCCTCATGCCGACCG
>JAFOZZ010000090.1 GCA_017390945.1 Akkermansia sp. | reverse complement strand
GGCCCCGGCTGCTCGCATGACCACGCCCACGCCGAGCCGAAGGCTGAGGAACACGTGCATGGCCCCGGCTGCTCGCATGACCATGCCCACGCCGAGCCGAAGGCTGAGGAACACGTGCATGGCCCCGGCTGCTCACATGACCATGCTCACGCGGAGCCGAAGGCGGAGGAACACGTGCATGGCCCGGGCTGCTCGCACGACCACGCCCACGCTGAGCCGAAGGCTGAGGAACACGTGCACGGCCCGGGCTGCTCGCACGACCACGCCGGGCACAACCATGCCCCGGGGGAAAGCTGTGGTGGCGATGTTGTCATTGTGGAGGCTGATGCCCGCGCTCGCGACTTGGTGAACATGCGCATCGAGACGGTGCCCGCCCTTACGGAGGTGCTGGTACATTCGCTCTATGGCTTCCTGACTACGCCCGACCACGCTATGCAGACCTATGCTCTGCCGTGTGGTGGCCGTATTACGCTGCATGTAAAGTCGGCTCAATCAGTCAAAAAGGGCGAGCTGCTTTACACCGTCCAGAGTCCTGACATCATGGAGCAGCAGGCGGAGGTCATCAAAATCAATGCTGCTGTGCAGCGTTGCGAAACGGAAATTTCTGTGCTGGAGCAGCGCAAGATGGCGCTGGCTTCTGCCGGCTCCCGCAACAAAGACTTGGAGGTGGAGCTGGCTAATAAGAGGGCGGAGCTTATCCAGCAGCAGGCTGAGTTCCAGGCTGTGTCTGCCCGCCTCAATATGCTTTCCCTCGGTGGCGAGCTGCGTGAGCAGGGCGGCCTGACGGTGCTTGAGGTGCGCGCTGCGGCTGATGGCACCGTGCGCAATGTGGGCGTGACCCAGGGTAGCTGGGGCGAGCAGGGTAAGCCTGTTGTCTCCATGAGCAATGTGGCCGAGATGGAAATTGCTACCACGATTTATGGCTCGGATGTGCCGCACTTCAGCGCCGTGCGCGCTACCATACCTGCCGGGCGCGAGAGCGTAACGGTGGAGGGAACCTGGCGCTTGGCAGAGGAGGTGGACGCCACCACCCGCACGCGCGAGCTTTTCTTCCACCCGGCCAGTATCCCTGCCAATGTGCAGCCCGGCCAGCTTTGCAGACTCGATTTGTTTGATGCCTGCAAGGAACACGGCAAAATCTCCATCCCCGACTCCGCCGTGGTGAAGGTGGGTGTGGACGATGTGGTGTTTGTGGAGGTGGCTGAGGGCAAGTTCGCCATGATGAAGGTACAGGCCGGCACCAGCCGCCGCGGTATGACCCCCGTGAGCGGGCTCACCCCCGGCCAGAAGATTGTGGTGAAGGGCGGCTACGAGCTCAAATACATCATCCCCGGTGAGGGCGAGAAGAAAAAGGCCGGCCACTTCCACGCTGATGGTAAGTTCCACGAAGGCGAAGACCATTGAGAAGTACGAAAGACGAAGTGCGAAGGACGAGGTATGAGGTGCAAGGTGCGACGCATGATGCTTGAAGTACGAAGCCCCCGGTTTCGTGTCTCGCTTGCGCTCGCTTACTACGCCGAGGCAGGCGAGCTGAGTCCAACGTCTGAATAAAGATAGAAGAATTACGAATTATTGGTTATGAATGTCTTGATATCATTCTGCCTGAAGAACCGCATCACGGTCGTGCTCATATCGCTGGTACTGGCAGCGGTGAGCGCTTACCTGGTGTCAACGCTGCCGGTGGACGTGTTCCCGGAGCTGAAACAACCGCGTGTGACCATCCAGACCGAAGCCGGCGGACTCTCCGCCGAGGAGGTGGAGCAGTACGTGTCCATCCCCCTCGAATCCGCTATGCAGGGTACGCCCGGCGTGCGCAGTGTGGCTTCCTCCTCTGGTACCGGCCTTTCTTTTGTGTGGGTGGATTTTGATTGGGATACGGATATTTACCTGGCGCGTCAGATTGTCTCCGAGCGTCTTGCGACGGTGCGCGAGAACCTCCCCGCCCAGGTGGAGACGGAGATGGCGCCCATTGTATCCGTGACCGGCGAAATCATGGTGCTGGCCTTGCAAGGGGATAAGACTGCCGACCCGCTGGAGGTGCGCCGCGTGGCGGAGTTCGAGCTGCGTAACCGCCTGCTGGCCATTCCCGGTGTGGGGCAGGTCACGGTGCTGGGCGGTCGCCTGCCTGAGTACCAGGTGGCCTACGATCCGGAGAAAATGCGCCAGGCCGGTGTGACCTTCAGCAACCTGAAGGAAACGGTGGAAGCCGCCCAGAGCAGCATCCCGGCCGGGTACCTGGAGGACGTCGCCGGTGTGGAGCTGCCTGTGCAGCAGAATACCCGCGCGTTCACGCCGGAGCATCTGCGCCGCGCTATTGTGACCGAGCATCCCACCGGTGGCGTGGTGCGCCTGGAGGATGTGGCAGAGGTGAAGATTGATGGTGCCCCGCGCCGTGGTAATGCCGGCTATGGTGGCAGCGAGGCGGTGGTGCTCTCCGTACAGAAAGTGCCGGGCGCCAACACGTTGGAGCTTACCTACGCGGTGGATGCCGCCGTGAAGGAGTTTGCCGCGAGTCGCCTGCCGAGCAATATGAAGCTGTACGCTGACGGCTACCGCCAATCGGACTTCATCGAGCTTTCCCTGGAAAATGGACGCGAGACCCTCCTCATTGCCGCCGCTGTGGTGGTGCTGGTCATTGTGCTCACGCTGCTGAACTTCCGCACGGCCATGATTACGCTTATCAGCATGCCGCTTTCGGTGGTGTTTGGTATGGCCATGTTCCCGCTCTTCGGGTTGGGTGTGAATATCATGACCCTCGGCGGTCTGGCCGTGGCTGTGGGTGATGTGGTGGACAACGCCATTATCTTTGTGGAAATAGCCTGGCGCAGCCTGAGCCGCAATGCAGCTAAGCCCAAGGAGAAGCAGAAGAGCCGCTACCGCGTGCTCATGGATGCCAAGAACGAGATTGTGAGCTCCATCAGCTACTCATCCGTCATCATTCTGCTGGTGTTTGCCCCGCTGTTGTTCCTGAGCGGTATTGAGGGGCAGTTCTACCGCCCGCTGGGTATCTCGTACATGCTGGCTCTGGCGGCGTCGCTGCTGGTATCGCTCACGCTCATCCCCACCCTCTGCATCCTGTGGTACAAGCCGGGGCGTAAGCAGAGCAGCGATGGCGATTCCGCTACCGCCCGCTTCATTAAGCTTCTGTACAGACCCGTGCTGAACTTCTGCCTGTCCTGGCCCAAGACGGTGTTTGGTGCCCTGCTGGCTGTGACCGGCGCTGCTATCTGGCTGGGGAGTACCTATGGCACGAGCTTCCTGCCGCCGTTCAATGAGGACTGCTACACCCTCTTTGTGAATGCCGTGCCCGGCACCTCGCTGGAGGAGACGGAGCGTATCTCCCGCCAGGTGATGAAGAAGATACAGCTGATAGACGGCGTGAAGACCGTCACCCAGCGCACAGGCCGTGCAGAAAATGACGAGCACGCGGAGCCGGTAAGCGCCAGTGAGCTGGTGGTGCGCGTGGATTTGGCGAAAGACCAGCGCCGCATGCGCGAGCAGTTTAAGGAGGCGATGCGTGGCATCCCCGGTGTGAGCGGTATGATTGGGTTCCCCATGGCGCACCGCATCAGCTCCGCTCTTTCGAACTCGAACTCCGAAATCGCTATTAACATCTACGGTGACGACCTGCCGCAGATTCGCAATGCCGCTAAGAAGGCTGCCGAAATCCTTTCCGGTATGCCCGAGGTGGCCGATGCCCGCGCGAACCGCGAGGTGATGGTGGATACCATCCATGTGGACTACAACCGCGAGGTGCTTGCCGCTTACGGCCTGACTATGGCCGAGGTGGCAGACCAGGTGTCGGCGGCCCTCAATGGTATGCAGGTGGGCGAGATTATACGCAACCTCGACCACTGGGATGTGGTGCTGCGTCTGGATGCGGATCTGCGCCGCAGCATGGACGATGTGCGCCACCTGCAAATCGTGGCTCCTGGCGGCAAGAAAGTGCCCCTCGGTGAGGTGGCGCATGTGTACCGCGCGGAGACAACGAACCTTATTCTGCGCGATAACTCCCGCCGTAAGGCCATGATATCCTGCAACCCCGCACCGGATAGCAACCTGGGCGATCTGGCCAAGGCCTGCCGCGAGAAGCTCGACCCCGCCATGAATGCGCTGGGCTGCTCGGTGGAGTACGCCGGTACTATTAAGAGCCGCGAGGAGGCTGGCCGCCGTTTGTATGTGATGGGTGGCATCGTGTGCGTGCTTATCGTGCTGCTGCTTTCCAGCTCGCTGGGCAGTGTGCGCCGCGCCATGGTCACGCTCATAAACATTCCGCTGTGTCTGGTGGGCGGTATCGTGGCCGTATTCCTGGCATCGCCGGAGACGGTTAGCTCCGTGCTGGCCGGTGGCTATGTGCACCCCATCCTCTCCGTGAGCTCCATCGTGGGTTTTGTGACGGTGGTAGGTTTCGCTATTCGTTCCGGGCTCATTCTGCTCAACCGCTACCGCTCGCTGGAGCTGAGTGGCATGAGCGCCGAGGCCGCTATTCGTGAGGGCTCCACTGAGCGAGTTATCCCCATCATGATGACCTCGCTTACCACCATTCTCGGCCTGCTGCCCCTTATTTGGGCGAAGGATCAACCGGGCGGCGAGTTGCTGGCTCCGCTGGCCATCGTGCAGTTCGGTGGCCTGGTGAGCGCTACCATCCTCAACCTGCTCGTCATGCCCGCCACTTGCAAAATCTTCGCAGGCTTCATCTCCCCGGGCGACAGAAGCGAGCATTTCTGATAGCGCGCCCTCGCGGCCTGTTCTTCCATTGCCCCGCATCAGCGGGGCAATTTCGTTCACGCGCAAGCGTGAATCTCGTTGTGCCGTTCCGGCACAATCTCACTGCGGCGAGTAGCCGCAATCTCGTTAACCCCAAACTGCCCAGCGTCAGCTGGGCAATTTAACTAAGCCGCACGGCTTAATTTCACTGCTCGCCTTGCGAGCAATTTCACTTGCCCGTAAGGGCAAATTTCACCGGCGAAGCCATACTTTGACTTTCAATATTAAACATCAAACATTAAACATTCAGCAGCGGCGCGGCTCTGGGCTAACGCCCATCGCCATCATCTGCCGCCCTCCACGACATCGCATTCGCGATGCCGCCCGGGCTCGAATTATTTTATCTCCTACCCGGGGTTTCGCCGCTTCGCGGCTTCACCCCGCGCTACTAGCTGTCGTCCCTCCGGGACTCTCGAATTCCGCGGCGCCATGCGCCGCCTAACTATCTCCACTGCCCCGCGTCAGCGGGGCAATTTCGTTCACGCGCAAGCGTGAATCTCGTTGTGCCGTCACGGCACAATCTCACTGCGGCGAGTAGCCGCAATCTCGTTCACCGAACTGTCCCGCGTTAGCGGGACAATTTCACTAAGCCGTTCGGCTTAATTTCACTGCGGGCTCGCCCGCAATTTCACTTGCCCGCAAGGGCAAATTTAACTAGGGTAAGTTCGGCTGCCGCTGGCGCGGCTTGGCCTCACGGTGAAAAACGCCCGTTCGGGCGTGGTGAAGAACTCGCTGCGCTCGTGGTGAAAAATTGCTCTTGCGGGGAATGGTGAAAAACGGCTCTTTGACAAGAGCCGTGGATGAGCCGCTGGCGCGGCTCTAATTGACCTTCTGCACCGTGCAGTACGTACGGGTGGCGGTGGGGGAGAGCAGGCGGGCGATGAAGGCGTTCATCTGCTCCACGGTGACGGCGCGGATGCTTTCCTGCAAGCTGTCGGCGTAATCCGGCGGCAGTCCCAGCAGGGTGTCGATGGCGGTGCTGGAGCACATTTTGTCGGCGGATTGGGCTGCCATCAGTCGCGAGGAGAGCAGGGTGGCGCGGGCGCTTTCCAGCGCTTGTGGCGGCATGCCCTCTGTGGCCAGGCGGTTCAGTAGCTCATCGAGCGCGGCGCGTGCCTCGGGCATGGATTCCGGTGACGTCCCTAAGTAGAAGAACATGCAGCCGGTATCGGTACCCAGGAGCGCGGCAGAGGCCGAGTAATAGGCCAGCCCGCGTTTCTCGCGTATTTCGGAGAAGATGGGGCCAGCCATGTCGCGGCACCATTCATCGAAAAGGCATTGCAGCGGTTGCTCCGCGGCGGTGGCGGGTAGTGCCGGCACTGCTATGGCGAGCACGGCTTGCTCCTTGTCGCAGGCGATGGTCAGGTCGGCTGCTTGTTGTGCCGGGGTGGGCGGTAGCTCGGCGGGGGCGCCGCTGGGCATGCCGGCAAACAAACGCTCCGCTTCAGCCAGTACAGCCTGGGGCTCAAAGTCGCCACAGAGGCACAGCACCGCATTGCGAGCGCACATCAGGCGGGCATGCTGGGCGGTAAGCGCCTCGCGCGTCAGGCTCTGCACGCTCTCTACGCTGCCGTCCGGGTGCAGGCCGTAGGATGTAGCACCGAAGCAGGCGCGGCGCAGGCGGCGGAAGGCTACAGCGGCGGGGTCTTCCTCGCTGTCGAGGATATCGGCCACCATATCCTCGCGGGCGGTTGCCACGGCGTCGGCGGGGAAGGTGGGGTGCAGGGCGGCATCTGCCAGCAGCCCCAGCATGGTAAGGGCATCTTCGGACAGCGCGCGAGTCTTGAGGTTAATCGTGTTGTTCCCGGCGGAGCAAGAGATGGTGCCGCCCAGCCCCTCGACCGCATCCGCCAGCTCGCCAGCGCTATAGGTGGAGGTGCCTTTCAGCATGCACTCAGCCATCAGCATATTGATACCGTTGTTCTGCTCCGTCTCACTGCGGCAACCGGCCATGACGCAGAGTGTCGTGTGCACCATGGGGACGCGCTTATCCACGCGCAGTACCACGCGCAGGCCATTGGGCAGCTCGTGCAGCTGCGGTGCCTGGAGGGTGGAGGCTGCCCCGGTATTGTCGGCGGGCGGGTTGCTGCCTATGGGGTCCACACTTACCTCCGTCAGTCGCTCGGGTGTCAGGTACGTAGCGGCCACTCGTGCCAGCTCCTCAGGGGTGACGCGGTTGAGCGCGGCATTCCATTCTTCCGCCGCATTCATATTGCGAGAGTGGTGCCAGCTGATGCCCAGTGCTGATGCACAGCCCGATACGGTGGACAAGGCTTTAACGCGCTGTGCTCGCAGCTGGCGCAGGGCGCGTGCCAGGGCGGACTCGAAGTCTGCCTGTGGCAGCTCCGCCACGTAGGCGAGCAGGGCATCGCGCAGCTCGTCGCGTTGGTCGCGCTCCACATCGGCATCGATGACCAGGGCGCCTTCGCCCTCCTTGGCGGGCAGGATGGCGGTGTTCGTGTCGTGAGCCAGCCCCAGCTCATCGTGGAATCGCTTGTACAGCCAGGCCGAGCGGCCATCGCCCAGCACGGCGGATAGTACGGCCAGCGGCGCAGCATCCGGGTGAGTGGTGGCGGGCACGCGCCAGGCCAGCATGAGCGTGCTGGTAGGCTGTGCAAACTCCGTGCGGTAAAGGCGTGGCCCCCACTGGCGCGGCTCCGCTACCGGCGGCGGTACCAGCACAGGGGCAGCCGGCACATCGGCTACCTCGGCCTCCAGGGCGGCAAATACCTCGGCAGCCGTTACATCGCCTGTGATGCACACAAACATATTGCCCGGCGTATAGCGCTGGCGGTGGTAGGTTACCATGTCCTCGTGCGTCAGACTGTCAAAGCGGGCTTGCTCGCCAATCACCGGCAGGCGGCGCGGATGCACGCGGAACAAGGTGCTCACCAGAGCATGGTAGGAGGCATCGCGCGGGTCATCCTTGTACATCGCCATTTCGCGGCGAATCACCTCGCGCTCCCTCTCGAACTCGTCCTCCGGGAAAGTTGGGGCATATACTAACTGGGTGAGGATGTGCAGAAAACGCTGCCAATGCTCGGATGGCCCATCGATGTGGTACACAGTGCGGTCGGTGCTGGTGTAGGCATTCCACAGGCCACCCAGAGCGGCTACTTCCTCGTTGAGTTGCTGGGCATTCAGCTCACGCGTGCCCTTGAATACCATATGCTCCAGCAAGTGCGATATACCGGCGCCACAGTGTGCGCCCTCGTTCTCCGAGCCCGTGGCTACCCACACCTGTACACTCACGATGGGGAATGCCCGCTGCTCGCTCACAATAGCCGTTAAACCATTCTTGCACGTGTATACTTCGCCTTGCATGCGGCCTATCATACATGCTTATCCCCCAAACCGCAAGGAAAAATCCCCACGAGCCGCGACAGCGGCTCATCCACGGCTCTTGCAAAGAGCCGTTTTTCACCATTCCTCGCAAGAGCAATTTTTCACTACGAGCGTAGAGAGTTCTTCACCACGCCTGCGAGGGCGTTCTTCACCGTGAGGCCGAGCCGCGACAGCGGCTCATCCACGGCTTGCAAAGCCGTTTTTCACCAGTGCTCGCAAGAGCAATTTTTCACCATGAGCGCAGCGAGTTCTTCACCACGCCCGCTAGGGCGTTTTTCACCGTGAGGCTATAGCCGAACTTACCTTAGTGAAATTTGCCCTTACGGGCAAGTGAAATTGCTCGCTGCGCGAGCAGTGAAATTAAGCCTCAGCGGCTTAGTTAAATTGTCCAGCTGACGCTGGCAGTTTGAGGTTAACGAGATTTCGGCTGTTCGCCGCAGTGAGATTGTGCCGGAACGGCACAACGAGATTCACGCTTGCGCGTGAACGAGATTGCCCCGCTGACGCGGGGCAGTGGAAAAAAAGACCGCAGTCTGTCAAGACTACGGTTCTTGCTTTGCGGGTGAATGCCCGCCCAATCTCCCACTTTGCCTGTCTCGGCGCCTTGTCTCGGCGCCTTGTCTCGGCGCCTTGTCTCGGCGTAGCTTTAGCGAAGACGGAAGCTTTAGCGAAGACGGAAGCTTTAGCGAAGACGGAAGCCTGCAGGGCGAAGCCAGGGAGATTTTTTACAGCACTATCTGGATGTTGGCACGCACGGGAGCCGGTGCAGGATGCGGGTGCGGGCAGGGAGGCGGGCACAGCGGGCAGGGGTGAACGCAGCGTACACCGTGCACATGGTGGTGGTGATGCGGTGCGGGCTTGTGGTGGTGGTGGCGGTGCGGGCGCGGAGCGGGCTTGATATGGCGCGGGGCGGGCTTCACAACACGTGGACCACGGTGGGCGGGGCCGGGGTGGTGCGGGGCGGCCTGTGCAGCTACAGGAAGCAGAGCCAGTACGGCGAGAACGATGAGTTTCTTCATAATTTGAATTATGTTAATGGTTTTTAATGTTGAAAAGTTCAGGTTTTATAACCTTTGCATTCAGGAGAACGCAGTATAGCACAAAATTCTACACAGAAAAATCACTTTTTTTGTCAGGCAGGAAAAATAAAAGTGGTAAATCAGAGCCGCGCCAGCGGCTCATCCACGGCTCTTGTCAAAGAGCCGTTTTTCACCATTCCCCGCAAGGGGAATTTTTCACCACGAGCGTAGCGAGTTCTTCACCACGGCACCGCCGTTCTTCACCGTGAGGCGACAGCCGAACTTATTTAGTGAAATTTGCCCTTGCGGGCAAGTGAAATTGCTCGCAAGGCTCGCAGTGAAATTAAGCCTCAGCGGCTTAGTGAAATTGTCCGCGCAGCGGACAGTTTGGGAGGACGAGATTGCCCCGCATCTGCGGGGCAGTGGAAGGTTCCGCGGGCAAAGCCCGCCTAACTCTATAAATTGTCAATCGTCAATTGTAAATTGTCAATCGCGTTGTCGCATTTTATTCTTGCCTTGATGCGCGGGTGGGTATAGATTATGAGTATGGCTACAACCATTGATAATCTGAAAACCGCTATCGTAGGCGAGAGCACCGCCTGCGCCATGTACGCCTCCTTTGCCAGCAAGGCATTACAGGAGGGCTATCCGCAAATCGCTAAGCTTTTCGAGGCGACTTCCGCCACGGAGCGCATCCATGCCGCCAATCACACCAAGGCTCTGGTGAAGATGGGCGAGCAGCCTATCGAGTACGATATGGAGTGGCACGTGGGCACCACCCTCGAGAACCTGAAAGAGGCTATGAAGGGCGAGACCTACGAGTACACCGAGATGTACCCGCCCATGGTGGCTCAGGCTGAGGCCGAGGGCGCCAAGGATGCCCTGCGCAGCTTCAACTGGGCTCTCGAGGCCGAGAAGGTACACGCCGCCATGTATGCCGAGGCTATTCGCCAGCTGGAGAGTGGCGAGCCCCTCAACCTGCCCGCTGGCTACGTCATCTGCCCCCTGTGCGGCGACACTTTCCCGGTAGAGACCGCACCGGATAAGTGCCCCCTCTGCAACATGCCCAAGGCAAAGTACATCGCTCTTCCCTGAGCTATATAGCAGACGCCTGCGCCCTGTGTCACTATGGGGCGCGGCGTTTGGCCATGCGTCAGGTGGATTCTGACGCGTTCAACAATGAGAACCGCTGCCGGGTTAGGGACAATCCGGCTTCATTTTTTTTCTATGGTTACGGCACAACAGAGCAAGGTAAGTTTATTCCTGAAGCAGCACGAGCAGTGGAGCGCCTGGGCGTTCTTTACGGTAATGAGCGGGCTGGTCATGTATTGCATGGGGCTGCGCGGCATGCAGCTGCTGCATGTACCTCTGCTGGGTATCATGCTGCTCTACGTGCTCAAGATATGTGCCATGTACCTGCGCCGCAGCACAGCCTGGGCGCTGACGTGCTTGTGTTTTGCCATTACGCCCTTTTACCAGGCACCGGCAGCAGAGCTGTGCATGTGCCTGCAGGTGGTTACGCTGTGCCACGTGTTGGGCTGGGTGCGCGGCAGGCGCCAGGTGTTCTGTCAGCGCCATTTCGTGGTGCTGGGGCTGGCAGCCGGGCTTACTCTCTTGCTGCTGCCGAAGGCCGCGGTGTTTTATGCCCCTGTGGCCTTGCTCATGCTGTGGGTCAACCGCCGCGCCTTGGTGGGCGCTGTAGCACGAGCACTGGCCGGCGGTGCATTGCCGCTTGCGCTGTATGCAGGGGCGCGGGACTTTATGCCGGTGCCTGCGGCGGTACCGTGCCTGCCCCTGTGGGGCGTAGCCGGTGGCGTGCTTCTGCTGCTGGCTCTGGCAGCCATGGCTGTGCGCAAAGGCCGCCCCGAGCGCTGGCCTGTGGCTCTCCTCGCGCTCGTTATCGCATGGGGCAGCGGCGTGTGGATGACCGTCTCCTGGCCCTATTTCCTGCCGCTGGCTATTCTGGCGCTGGTAGGCGTAGCCCTGCTGCTCCACAAATTCTGCGTCCACCGCCGCGCACTCTACTTCCTGCGCGCCCTTGGCCTCCTCATCCCATTCGTTACCCTCATCGCCGTGCTGCTTTATCATAGCCTATAGGGGGAGGAGGCAGCCGGGACGGCTGCCTCCACTGTCCTGCAACAGCGGGACAATTTCACTAAGTCGAACGGCTTAATTTCACTGCTCGCCGTGCGAGCAATTTTACTTGCCCGCAAGGGCAAATTTAACTCATACCTTGCGCCGACCTAGCTCCGGGCTAACGCCCTACGCCGCATTCTGCCGCCCGGGCTCGAATGATTTTTATCGTTTAGCAGGGGTTCCGCGAGCCTAGCGGCTCGCTTCACCACCTGCCTACTCTCTGTCGTCCCTGCGGGACTCTCGAATTCCGCGGGCAACCCGCCCGCCGAGCTCTCTCACTGTCCGCTGCGAGGACAATATAACCCGATCCGATAGGAGCGGATATAACTGTGCCGTAGGCACAATATAACTGAGCCGGTACGGCTCAATATAACCGCCTGCCCCGGCAGGCGTTACCACCGTTGCTCTTGCGAGCAATGGTGAAAAACGGCTTTGCAAGCCGTGGATGAGCCGCTGGCGCGGCTCTAATTGTTACAATAAAATCCGCGCATCCCTCACAGGACGCGCGGATTTTGAATTAAACTCGTAATTCGAAAATTGCCTGCCTGCCGGCAGGCAGGTAACTCGAAATTGGAGCTTACTTGCGACGACGGCGGCGTGCAGCCAGACCAGCGAGTGCCAGCAGGCTGAGCGTAGCCGTGGTCGGTTCGGGAATCACCTTGCCGATATATACAGTACCATCAGCATTGTAGCCCAGGTAGTAGCCACTACCGGCAGCGGGCTGCGTCTCGCTGAGCATAGCAGGAACCTCCGGGCTGGTCAGTGTGAACCAGTTGCTCAGGTCCATGGCTGTCGTAGCATCCAGAATGTTGGTGCCCTTGGTGTAGGTAGCCTCACCCAGCACCAAGCTGCTGACGTTGGTGAACAGGTCCAGAGTCTTGCCAGCTTCCAAGGACTGCAGGGCAGTAAGCAAGCCGCCATTCAGGGTGATGGTGCCGCCCAGTGTAAGGGCCCCGTCCATGCTGACAGCTGTATCAGCCACGAGCTTCGAACCCGCGTTCAGAGTCAGTGCTGCGATAGTGCCCGTACCGGTCTCGAGGGTCGTGCCGGAGCTCATTACCACGGTCGCGAGGCCAAGCGTGGCATCGTCTTGCAGCTGCAGCGTACCGCCGGTTACGTTCATTTCGCCGGACCATGTGGACTCTGTGCCGGTGACAATCAGCTTGCCTTCATTACTCTTGTTTAAGGTGGCGTTCTCATTATTGTATGCTACCAACTGGCTAGAAAGCGTTAGCTCGCCATCCTTGGCTACATCAACATCCCATGAGTATATGCCACCTTGCGTGCGCATCTCAATCGTTTCGACGCTCACCTCATTGTTTTTATTGGTTACGGTTAAGGTAGTACCAAATGTATTAATCTTATTGCCAATTATCTGAGCATTACCATTCATGTTGATAGTCGCACCCAGCGTGGCAGAGGTGTTGTCTTCAAACTTTAGCGTCGCCTTTTTTGTTGAGTCTGTGCTTGCCAAGGTAATTTCAGGTGCTACGCTGTTCTCATAGCCCAACGTATCGTGCCCCTTCAAGTGCAGTGTGCCGCCGGTATTAATCTTAACCGCTGTTTCGTGCTTAATAACACTCTTGTTATCATTCGGATCGTACGTTGCCGTAACGGTACCATTGGTAATGTTGAGCTCAGCGCCTTCAATTGCGTTTTCGCCGGTTATTTCAAGATTGCCTCCATTAACGGTCACGCTACCAGTGCCCAGAGCATTTGCGTGGGTGGCGTTCACTGTGCCACCGGTGATGGTAGTGCCACCACTGTAGCTGTTATTGCCGCTCAACGTAACGGTATTAGCAGTGTGAACAATGGAGAGTTTTTCTGTGTCTGACTTATCGCTGATAGTGGAGCTGATAGTCCATGAGTTGTATTTGTTGCCTTCTGGTTTACCGAGAGTTAACGTTCCGCTACCGTTGATGGTTCCTTGCACATTCAAATAATTACCCTGCCAGCTACCCAGTAACTTGGCTGAACCATCTACGTTAATATCTGCGTAAACATTCCCCCATGAGCCATTCGATAACGACAGTGCGGATTCTCCGCTCATGCTAATTTGTACACGAGAATTTGCAGTACCCAGGCTGGTTCCTGCACCAGGCATTGTAACAGTTGACTTGTTAGTCAGGGTAATAGCGCTAATATTAGTAGTCGTAGTGTTGATGTTAAGAGTGGCTCCATCAAGTGTGTAGCTTACTTTTTGCCCCGCTTCGGTTGTTACCTTGCTATGGACATGCTCGACGCCTTCGGAGAGCTCGATAATCGAGTTTGCCCCCTTAACAATAATGCCATTAGAGACACTGTCGGCTAAAGCTGTTTGTAATTGAAGCTTTGTGCCAGCGGACATCTGGATTTCTGTTGCACTAGCCCATTTTTCAGCAGCGCTGTT
>JAFOZZ010000089.1 GCA_017390945.1 Akkermansia sp. | reverse complement strand
GGGTGCACCAGTTTACATTATTTTAACGATTTGGCAAGACTTTTCTTTTGAAAAATCAAACTTTTTCGCAATTTTTTGCATTATGGCATAAATTTTTCAGTTCGTGTGCGCGTACGCGCGCGCGAAATTATTTAAGCAAACCTAAGCATCTATTTTTTATCCCCTACCCCGGCCTGGCAAGGACTAGGTTAGGAATCCATACTTCTCGTGTTTTCTCACGAGGCAAAAAAAATCCCGCCGTAGCGAGGAGCCACGGCGGGATGGATATATCAATGAGAGGGTGGCATTAAATATCCCAGGCGTCGAGCCACTTAAAGGACACCACGCGGAACTTACGGCCAAAGATGCGGTTGGCGGTGGTAAGGCCCTTGCTCTTGCGGCCATCCGGGTCATACTCGGAATCGGTCGGAGCATTGGTGGGATCCACGTAATCCATGGTGCGCTGCACCACTGCCTCGCACCAGGCCTGAGCCAGGATAGCCTTGCGGGCGTTGCGCACGCAACCATAGGAGCGCACGGTGAAGGTGTCGTCGCGCACGGTCAGGATGTTGCCGAGGGAAGCGAGCACGTCACTCTGGATGAGGTAGCCGGGAGCAGCGGTGTAGATGGAGCCTTCCTCAGCCTCCTTAAACTTATAGAGGGAACCGCTGGCGGGCTCGGTCGTCTCGTCCATGAACATCTCGTTAATGTCCGTGGCATCGATAGCAGCCTGCAAAGCGCCCTTCAGAGCGAACTCCTTATTGGTGTCGAGACGGCGGTTGATGAAGTCGGACATGTTGAGGAACGGGCCACGCTTCTTCAACTGCTTCACCATCTCGGTAGCAAGCTCGCGAATCTTGTCGGGCTCCAGCTTACGTACCTCACCCCAGGCGGAAATCATACCGCTCTTACCACCGCGCAGGGAGGAAGAACCCTGCATGGGGCTGTAGCCACCCAGCTCGTCGATACTCTTATCGGCGGTGGATACCATGAAGCGGGAGAAGAGCACCTGGCTATCGGCCTTGCTGGGCTCCACAAGGGAGAGCTTACCGTCGGCGTTCGTCACCAGCTTACGCTTGGCCAGACCTTGCAGCACAGAGGCCCATGCCTCCACGGAGGTGGAGTTCACGTTGAAGCCGCCGTCCACCATGAGGTACTGGGCGATGTACTTCCAGCCATCGCCGGACATAAGGCGCTTCACGATGTCGTCGTTCTTATACGGCGTCAGGCTCTTCACGTAGCGAGCTACCGGCAGCGCCTCCTTGTCGGTCAGGAAGTTCTCCAGCACCTCCTTGGCGGTGCGCTTGTTGCTGCCGTGGGGCATATCGGACACGGAGGAGCAGAACCAGCGATCCCACAGGGCATCGTTAATCAGCAGACCATGGTCGAAGAAGTCGCCGAAAATCTTATCATTACCGCCAATCTGCGTATTGATGTTGGACTCGTGGAAGGAGTACACATCCGTAGCGGGCAGGCAGGGGTCAGCAAAGGCATTGCCGATGCCTACGCCGGGCACGCCACTCTGGTACTGCATACGGCGCAGGGCAGACTGCGTCTTGTAGTCAGCCGAGCCGCCGGCATCGTACCAACCGGGCTGCAGACGCATACCTGCAAAGCCAGCCAGGGAGAACGGGGGATGCACTGGCAGCTCCAGCACGGATACCAGGGACACCTGCTCACCGTCTGCCGTGATACCAAGGATACCGTTATTGCCGATGCTGTCCATCGGGCAGGCATTCATACCGGCACCTACATCGAGAGCGGCCAGCTGGTAGGGGTGGTACTGGCGCTGCTGGTCATCGGGGTTGATAATCATGCTACCCCAGAAAGCAGGGTTGGAGTGCTGCCAGGACTTGGTGCGGTAATCCTTACCCTCGAAGATTCGGGCGTCCATGTTGCGGTTGGCAGACTTGGGCACAATACCAAGAGCAGCCACGAAGTAGGGCACAGCGCTATCGCTCTGGGAGCCGTCAGCGCTCCAGCGGGCGTCATTGCGGTCGCGGTCGCAGAATACGGTGCTCTGGCTGGTATCGTTGGCGTCATACCACCCCAGCAAGCCACGCTGCGGGCTCTGCCCCAGCTTACCGTCACCACCATGCGCACCATTGGCTTCCTTCATGCCGCAGTAGCCATTGAACACGGTAATAGCCTCCGGGTTCTTGGGGGCAAACCATGTACCGTCCGTCGTCAGGCTACCAAAGCCGGCATACTGCCCCAGGCGCAGACCGATATAGAACTCACCATTGTCGAGGTTCGTGCGGGAGGCCACACCAATCTGGTCGCCCTTGCTACCGGTCATGGTATAGAAACGAGCACGGTAGCCGGACACGGAGCTGGCATTGTAACCCAGCGTCCAGGGGTTGGTGTAGGGCTTGGTGTAGTCGTCCGTCGCACGAGCCTTACCGGGGGAGAAGAACAGAATCTCACCGGGAGCAAACACGATATCCGCCGTTGCATTGCTCATCGACGTCTGGAAGTAGTCACCGAAGTCCTGACCAAAGCCTACGTCACCCGTCGTCTGATTCATGGCGTAGTGCGACCAGGAGTAATCCCAGGAGCCGGCACGGCTCACAGCCAGCGTCTGCAACCAAGTAGCCTTATACGGGGCGGACTGAGCCCACAGCTGCTGACCACGAATCTTCATGGGCACGTTGTAGGGGTTCCACCACAGGAACATGGGCGAGAAGCACATGTAAAGCTTGTAGCACTGGTCCTTGTCCTGGGAGCAGGTCACACCGGTATTCTCCTCCGTCACCAGACCGAAGGTGTTCATGAAGGCCAGCATCACAGGTGTACGGGCATAGCCGGCGCTGTCGCTACCCTGGTCCATCATGGCGCGGCTGTCGTACACCGTACCAACACCCATCACGGAATTCGGGTCAGAAGGGATATTGGAAGGATTGCCGTGCTGATACATAGAGCCACCCATGCGAGTGTAGCAATCGTTCACATTGCCAATCAGGCGGGCAGTGAAGTTGTTGGAATCCTTAGCGGAGCCATCCGGCCAGCAGTTGTAGTAGGCATACAGGTTCTGCCAGGAGCCGATGGGCATATTCCCCTCCGTGCCGCGCGGCACGTCGTTACCCTCCACCAGCGGGCAGTCCTGCGAGGAACGCGGAGCGAAATCCGTACCTTTCAGCGACTCCTTGTTGAGCAGCAGGCAGAGGTCCTGCTTCAGACCACCTGTACGCACATTGATGGGCAAGGAGTAGGAAGACGTCGTGACATCGAAGAAATACGGCATGCCGGCATCCTGAGAAGAGGTGGACAGCAGCGGAATGCTGGCCATCGTCAGCACCTTGTCCGGCTGCTCAATCTTCTCGGGCAGGAAAGTCAGGCTCTCACTATCAATGAACATCGGACCCGGTGTATTCCACGTGCGGTGCAGCACCTCAATCGGCGTAGTGGTATCCTCGGGGTCTTTAATGGTAATCTTACTCTTCTGGTTCTCACCACCTACCCACCAGGCAAAGCTGCCGGTATTGCGACCGGAGGCGGGCATATCAATCATATCGGCATACACCAAGTGGCGGCCACTCATACGGCGGCCCAGCGTACCCTCGCCTACCAGGCAAATGCGCTTACCGGGCTCACGGTTGCCCAGAGAGCTGGCAGACTGCATCTGCGTGAGCTCCTCCGGGTTGCGGGAGGAAATCAGCCAGCGGCGGAACATGGAGGAACGCCCCTTGTCGTAGGTAGACTTAATATCGCCGCCCTTACCAGCAACAGGCTTGCCGTAGATGGGGCCGGACCAGCTATCCCACACACCCAAAATATGCTGCGCCACACTACCCTCCTCTTCCGACACAATGGCCGAGCTCGCCGTCACACGGCGGTCGGGGCCCAGTGCCATCTGCAACTCGCCAATGGCGGCATCCAGACCCACCAGGGCTTGCTGACGCGCCTCAGACTGCAACGCGGTCTGCATGGCAATACGGTTTTGAGATGATGCCATGGCCAGAATACCCACAGCCAGGAGAGTGAGCAGCATCATCAGGGTAAGCGACGCGATAAGAGCGAAGCCATGCTTCTTTTTCTTTATCAGCCGCTTAGGTAAAGGAGTCTTGTGTTTGAGCTTCATACACTATATGCAAGTACCCCTCTACTATACACCACAAACACGGCGCGTCAAGCAAAAAACACGTTTCTACAGGGCAAATCAGCGCTTCATTCCGAAGCCTTTTAGCGCTTTGTTTTCTGTTAGTAAAGCAAAGCTAAATAAAACAGCGCAGCCCGGCGAAATCCCCCGGGCTGCGCTGCTCATTTTTCGTGCAATTATCGCTCCTTATTTGGGCACGCCGGCGCGCGCAACCTTGGAGAGGTAAATCAGCAGCTTGGGGTTCTCTGCAAAGAGCTCTTTAATGGCCGGGGGCATCTCCAGCCCGCGCAGCGCATCCGGAGTAATGGAAAGCGGCGTCTTCAGATTAGCCATCACAAAGTTCTGAATAGCTGTTACAGCCTCCTTGCTGGCCAGCAACTTATCGAGTGCCTCCTTCAGCGAGGGCGGGCAATTAGCCTCCAGAGCAGAGACCACCTTCTTACGTATAGCCAGAGCGGCCAGGTTCTTCAATAATCCCATATCAGTGTACTTATTTTACGGTTACAGTTATCGTGCGCGACAGAGCCGGCTCTTCATCTTTCTCCCACGGACGGGCGTAGTTGAGCTTCACCACCCCCTGCCCGGCTTTCTGCCCTGTCAGGGTTACAACAGTCGCACTGGGGCGACCACACAGCGGCGCAGCATCCGGGGCGGCCTTCTCCAGTGCCAGCGATACCTGCACCACATCAGAGCACTCGGCCACACTCCACAGGAACCCCGTGGTCGGATTGCCCGGCAGCTTTACCGTCTTGCTCTCGCCTACGGCAAGCTCCACCGCCTCCGCTGCCACTGCAGCCGGAGCCACCAGCATAGCAGCCCCTAACAGAGCCGCCACTATATCGCGCTTCGTCATACGCACTTTATAGCATTATTTTTTTCACAGGTCAAGAATGGCGCAATCTTTTTACTACAAATCCTGCATTCCTATGCCGAATACACGTTCTTTTCGCATTGCGCTTGCCTTCCCATCAATTATCTGTATAATGGGCGCGACATGAAGCCGCAACGCACTCTCTTCGAATACACCGTTCGCCTGTTGTGCCTGCTGCTGGGGCTGTTCATCCTGGCACAAGGTCTGGCCTTTACCTTACTGGCAGATTTGGGTACGGATGCCATCACGAGTCCTGCTCTGGTGGCTCACCTCGTACTTGGCACAAGCGAGGGCGGCCTCGGCTACGAGTTCTGCACCGTGGGTACGATGCTCATCTGCGTACACATCATCCTGGTGCTACTGCAAATTGTTCTGCTGCGCAGCAAGTACCGCCCGATTCAGCTGCTGCAAATTGTGAATGGCCTGATACTCGGTGCCATGCTGGATGTCTGCCTGAGCTACACCTCTCTGCTGCCGATTCCGAATTACGCCTCCGCCATCGGCTATACTCTGCTGGGTTGCGTCTTCTGCGCCTTCGGTATTTCAACCTTTGTGAAGGCCGACTTGGTACCGCTTTCTGGAGAGGGACTGTGCCTGGCTCTCAGCCGCACCTTCAACTGGCGCTTCAGCCGCGTGAAAGTGGGTATGGACTGCTCCATGGTGGCCATCGCCGTGCTGGCATCGCTTATACTGCTGGGCACGGTAGCCGGTGTGCGCGAAGGCTCCATCATCTGCGCAGTGAGCGTCGGCTTCCTCATTGGCTGGTTCTTCAAAGTATTCCCGTACTGGGATAAGCTCTTTGCCGCAATCTCCGACCGCAAGGACACCGACAACAGCGAACTTGCCTGATACTTCGGCACCCAAGTCATTCCTCTCGTTCTTCCCCCTCTTTATAAACCATGGACATCAAAACACTGTATACCGCAGAACAGATTCAGGAGGCAGTCGCTCGTACTGCCCGCAAGATTGAGAACCGCTTCGGCAGCGAGGAGCCCGTCATCGCCCTCTGCCTTCTGAACGGAGCCATCTGGTTTGCTGCGGATTTGCTGCGCTGCCTGCCGATTAACTTTGAGCTACAGACGATTCGTCTCTCCAGCTACAGCGGTACGGAGAGCACCGGCAAGCTCAACTGGCACAATGCTCTGCCCGATTGCCGTGGCAAGCGCGTACTGGTGATTGACGATGTGCTCGACACCGGCCTGACCATGAAAGCTGTATGCGATGAGCTCCGCGCCGGCGGCGCCACGGATGTCGCCTCCGCGGTCGCCGTCAACAAGGAAGGCCGCCGCAATGTAGATTGCGAAGCCGACTTCTGTGCCCTCGAATGCGGGGATTATTTCCTCGTAGGCTACGGCTTGGACTACAACGGCAAGTACCGCAACCTGCCGTATGTTGGATACGTGGAAGCGTGAGAGGAATCTACAATCTACAATTTACAATCTACAAAGTATTGAATTTGGCGGGCTTGTGCCCGCAGGGCATAGCAAAGCTTTGCCTTGGCTTATGCTCCGCGCCTAAAGCGCGGGCGTTACGTGTAGCCATAGGCTTTGCTCATTTGCGGCGAAAGAGACGGATGGGCGGCAGCTACGTAGCTCAAAGCGAAGCCCTCTACCACCCCTACGGGGTTCTATTTTTTATCCATTGCCTAGCAGGGGTTCCGCTGCTACGCAGCTCCACCACCTGCCTATCTTCTGCCGCCCGCTCCGCGGGCTCTTAAGTTCCGCGGGCTTACACCCGCATGACGTTGCAAAGCTTTGCCTTGGCTTATGCTCCGCGCCTAAAGCGCGGGCGTTAAGTGTCGC
>JAFOZZ010000088.1 GCA_017390945.1 Akkermansia sp. | reverse complement strand
GGGAACCTGCAACTCCTTGCTAATCTCAGAAAGAATGCGGCAGCCCTCTGCAATGCCAAGGCCGCGGAAGCTCTTGACGTTCGTGCGGTTAGCCTTGTCGTAGGAGGCTTTGAAGATGAAGGGAACACCCAGCTTGGTGCAGATTTCCTTGATGGAACGAGCCATCTGCCAGGCAAATTCTTCGTTTTCGAGAGAGCAGGGGCCGAGCAAGTAGAAGGGAGCCTTGCCGCCGATTTCTACGTTCTGAATGTTAAAGGACATAAGTGAGAGTACGTTTGATGATGTATTTATTATGCCGCAAGCGGCACCAAAAGTCAACGAGATTCCTTACTTTTGTTGGTACTTTCGCCAAAAAAAGCTGCTCAGGAATCAATTATGAGAGGAGCAGCAGGCGTATCGGGTTGTAGAGCAGAGCGCGCAGTGCAGCTGCGATGCGGTTTGCTTCTTCGGCCGGAATGGTGGTTGCCACGTAAAAAGTATAAGCAAGCGTGTTTTTGTAGGCTGTGTCACCGCCGGCGCGAATGCCATCCTTTTCCGTAGTGCCACGAGCCAGCATAGCAAAGCCGGGACGGTTGCCCGAGGTGAGGCGTGCTGCTACCATGCTGCGGGTAGTGTGGGCGTCGCACACGATGATGTGCGGGGCAAAGTTTTCCGGCGCTGGTGTGTGGTTTGCTGTTTCTTTGGCAAGCTTGTAAATGCTCTTGTGGCCAACGTCTTCGATGGCGGTAACTTTTTCCCCTTTGTGCTCAAAGAGGAGCACATCTATCTTGCCGGAGGGTTCCTGCCAGGAGGGGCAGGTGGTGCAGGCTTTCACCACGGCGCGGACGATGTAATCAAAAAGGGAGTAGCGATTGTTGAGCAGTTTTTCGCATTGCACTGCGATGGGCATGCTGATGTCGGCGAGGGCGCTCATGTTCACCTCGTCGTCATAGACGTAGTAGCCGTCTTTCTGCTCGCGAGTGGGTGGGGTGGAGAAATCCGCCAGAACGGTGCCACCGCGGCGCTGCGGGGCGGTGAGGGTTACGTCTGCTGCCATGATGCGTCCGCGAGGGCCGGTGCCGCGTAAGGTGGCGGGATTGATGCCGCGTGCGGTGCACAGCTTGGCTGCTAGGGGGGATATGAGCATGGCAGGCGTAAGTGGTGGGGGTGGGGGAGTGAGAAGTGGAGGAAGAACGGGCCCCGGTGTTCGCGGGGCCCGTTCGGTAAGGCGGAATCAGGCCGTGAAGCGCACCTCGCCATCAATGATGGTCATGACGGTGTCGTACTCGGCGTCCAGCATCACGAGGTCAGCCGTGTAACCGGGGGCAATCTTGCCGAGGTCGTACAGGCCGAGGGACTGTGCGGCGTTCCAGGAGGTAGCCTTCACCAGCTCGCTGAGGGGCTTGCCGGTAATCTCCTGTACGTTCTTGATACCCTTGGCGAAGCGCAGGGTGGAGCCGGCCAGGTTGCCGCTCTCCAGGCGAGCTACGCCATCCTTCACGATGATGGGCAGGCCACCCAGCTGGCCGGGGCCATCGGGCATCCAGGAGCAGGCCAGGGAGTCCGTAATCATGATGAGCTGCGAGATGTCCTTGTTGGTGAAGGTCAGGTTGAGCATGTCTTCACACAGGTGAATCTTGTCGCAGATAATCTCAATCTTGATGTCCTTGTCCAGCATGCCGGAGCCTACGAGACCGATTTCGCGGTGGTGCTGGGGGCTCATCTGGTTGCAGAAGTGGGTAAGGTGCTTCAGGCCGGCTGCCTTGGCCTTCTTGAAGTCGGCGTAGGAGGCGGCGGAGTGACCGGCGGAGCAGGTGATGCCAATGGCGCTGGCCTTGGCGATGAAGTCAACTGCGCCGGGCATCTCGGGAGCCATGGAGATGTAGAGCACGGGATAGATGTCGTTGAGCATGCTCACCTCCTCGAAATCGGCGGGGCGCACGAAGGCGGGGTTCTGAGCACCACACTGGCGCGGGTTGATGTAGGGGCCTTCCAGGTGTACACCGGGGGTCTTGGAGCCATTGGGGCTCTCGGAGTATTCCTTCACCACGCGGCATACATCGGCCAGGGTGTTGGTGCCCAGGGTCAGGGTGGTGGGCAGCCAGGTAGTCACACCCTCCTTCATCTTGCAATCGGCAATGGTGCGGATGCTCTCTACCTTGCAGTCGCAGGTGTCGCAGCCACCGGCGCCGTGGGAGTGGATGTCGATGAAGCCCGGCATGAGCATGTTGCCACCGGCATCGATTGTCTTGTCTGCCTCGGCGGTTTCACCGGGCATGAGCACTGCGGCAATCTTGGTGCCGTCAATGAGAACAGACCCACCTGCGATGTCTACGCCGGGGGATATGATGCGTGCATTAGTAATGAGCGTTTTCATGGTGTGTAGATAGACGTTGCGGAGGCGCAGCGAAGCGACCCCCTGTTTTCTGTCTTCATTTTAGCGTTAAACAGCCTGCGTGGCAAGTGCAAATCTGGTCACAGCATGAAAAAGGCAAGAGAAAACGCGTTTCTCTTGCCGGTGATTGTGTTCAGGGCTCCTGTGAGGGGAGGGCGCATTATGCCTCCAGCAACTGGCGCTGCCAGTTCATGAGCTTTGTCATGCCGTGCGCCTGATCGTTGGCGATGGATTCCATCTGGCTGCGGGTGGCAATGATGCAGGGCTCCAGGTCGAGCTCGGCGGCAATGGTGTTGCGGCGCTTCAGCCAGTACTCCAGTCGCTCTTCAAAAGCGGGGTCGGTCTCATGGCGTGTGTGCTTGGGCGGCTGCGGGTACTCGCTTTCATCCAGCAGCTGGAATCGCTCGACCGCGCGGCGGAAGCGGGTGGCGCGGTGGGCGTGGAAGTGGTGCGGCGGGTATACGCTGCGGAACTCCTGCAGGGCAAAACTCCAGCGAATGAGCTCGTCGTTCGAGCAGACCATGAAGGCGGGGCGATCCCAGGAGGCGGCTTCATCATTGCGCCAGTTCCACAGTTCGCGCAGGGCGGCCAGGCCGCGGGCTTCGAGGTTGCCGGAGCCTTTGATGCGCCAGGGCTCAACGCTGCCGGCCAGGTGGCGCTCGCGTCCCTTCTGCATCTGGAGCTCGCAGCTTTCGATAAACCAGTCGTAGCGCCCGAGCTTTTTCAGGCGCTCCACCAGTATGTCGGCCATGCCGAGCATGTATTTCACATCGCCCTGGGCGTACTCCTTCATGTCGTCAGACATGGGGCGCTTGCCCCAGTCGGCCTTCTGATTCTTCTTGCTCAGCGTGATATCGAAGAAATGCTCCACAAGGGCTGCCAGGCCAAACTGGCGGAACCCCAGCAGGCGCGCCGCAATCTGAGTGTCCAGAATCAGGCGGGGCAGGGTGCCGAAAGCGCTTTGCAACAGGTTCATGTCGTAGTCTGCCCCATGCATCCAGATATCGGTGCTCTCCATCCACACGGCAAAAAGGCGCAGGTCTTCGATAGCCAGGGGGTCGATGATGGCCACGCCATCGGCATCTGCATACTGAATGAGGCAGAGCTTTTCGTGGTGGCGGTGCATGCTATCGGCCTCCAGGTCGAGCACAGTGCGACCGGCCGGCTGAGCCATTGCTCTTACTTTCCATTCAAACAGTGCCTGAGAATCAGTAATCATGAACGCGCGACATGCTATCATATCCCATCTGTTTTGGCAAGTGTAATTTTTGGGGTAAAGGCTTGATTTGCGGCATGCTTTGTGCTAGTCTCAGTGCATGGCGATTGAGCAATTCCGAGGGCAGATGCCCCAAATCGATAATCCGGCTTTCATTGCAGCTAGTGCAGACATTATTGGCCAGGTAAGTGTGGCTGAGGATGCCTCGGTGTGGTACAATGCTACGATTCGCGGCGATGTGGCTCCCATTACCATTGGCAAGGGAAGCAATGTGCAGGATAATTGCTGTGTGCATGTGGACTACGAGCTGGGTTGCCATTTGGGCGAGTATGTCACCGTGGGGCATAGCGTGACGCTGCATGCCTGCACCGTTGAGGATAAATGCCTGATTGGCATGGGTGCTGTGGTGCTGGATGGCGTGGTGGTGGGCCATGGCTCCATTGTGGGCGCTCATGCGCTGGTGACGAAAGGCACCATCATCCCGCCCCATAGCCTGGTGCTGGGTTCCCCCGCCAAGGTGGTGAAACAGCTCTCCCCCGAGGTGGAGGAGCAGAATTATCACCACGCTCTGGGGTATATTGAGCTCGCTAAGGAGTTCGCTAATCGCTGAGCCGTTTCTTATTTCCTGCGGCGGCGTGTGGCGAGAGCTGTCAACGCCAGTATGCTGAGCGTGGCGGTAGCGGGCTCAGGGATGGAGAGGCTGATATTGCTGCCATCATAGATGATGCTGTAGCCAGCAAAATTTGCAGCGTTGGTGATATTGAGCACGGAGGTTAAGCTGGCACCGTTGGTGACGGTTTCTCCTCCTACAGTCAGGGTGCCTATGTTGGTGAAGAATGGGACTTCCTCGCTGCCTGCGGCTAGTTGGAGTGTAATGGGGGTGTCATTACTTAGTATGATATCGTACCCATTCATATTCACACTCGTGGCTAGCGTGATGGACTCAGCTTCGGTTAAATCCAGATGGGCGTGAATATTAGGTTCCAGAGCGGGCGGGTTGCTCCGCATGGTATATGTGGTTGCCTGTGGTGCTGGGAGCGGAGCAGCAGTGAAATTGCCGGTGACTTTTACGGTAGCAGCGCAAGTGCGATAAGCGAGAATTTCATCGAGGAAAAGGCTTTTTCTATCAAGGTTCTAGGCTAGCATTTTTTCGAGCTGAAAGCAAGGTTATTGTTTGTAAAAAATATTTTTTGTGTACTACTGGCTAAAAGGAGCTTCCCGGCGCTTGACTTTCGTGGGTGTGAGCGTATAATACCGACCTCATGAACGCCGAAGAATCAATCAAGAGCACGCCGCTGTGCGACAAGCACGTGGCGCTCGGAGCCAAGATGGTGCCCTTCGCCGGCTGGAATATGCCGGTGCAGTATGCAGGTATTTTAGCAGAGCATAATGCTGTGCGCACCGATTGCGGTGTGTTCGATATCTCCCACATGGGCCAGTTCCTGGTGAGTGGCGAGGGTGCTACGGAGTGGCTCAATGGCATGTTTACCAACAACCTGAACAAGCTGGTGGACGGCATGGGGCAGTACTCGATGATGCTCAATGAGAAGGGCGGCGTGATTGATGACCTTATCATTTACCAGGTTGCGAAGGATGACTTCTTCGTGGTGGTGAATGCCAGCATGATTGATGAAGACTACGCCTGGCTTTCCGCCCGCAAGCCCGAGGGTATCTCCCTGGTGAACAAGAGCGATGCCTACGTGGGGCTGGCCATTCAGGGCCCGAACAGCGAGGATGTGTTCGCCAAGATGTGCCCTGGCGTGGAGCTGCCCGTGCGCAACGGCATCCTGCTGTTCGAGGCCGATGGCGACGCCTGCGTGGTATGCCGCACCGGCTACACCGGCGAGAACGGCTTTGAGTTCTTCTGCCCCGCGGCGCAGGGTGTGAAGTGGTTCGAAAAGAGCATCGCCTGCGGCGCGCAGCCCTGCGGCCTGGGTGCCCGCGACAGCCTGCGCCTGGAGATGTGCTACTCCCTCAATGGCTCCGACCTGTCCCCGGAGAAGACCCCGCTGGAGGCTGGTCTGTCCTGGTGCTGCGACCTGACCAAGGATTTCATCGGCGTGGAGGTGCTGCGCGAGCAGAAAGCCTCCGGTCGTCCCACCGCTCTGGTGGCTATCGAATACACCGGCAAGGGCGCACCGCCCCGCCACGGCTATGAAGTGCAGCTGCCCGATGGTACCCCGCTGGGCGAGATTTGCAGCGGTGTGCTGTCCCCCTCCTTGGGCAAGGGCATTGCCATGCTCTACGTACCTGCCGCTCACAGCAAGGTGGGCACGGAGGTGAACGTGATTGTGCGTAACAAGGCCGTTCCCGCCGTTATCGTGAAGAAACCTTTCCTTAAAAAATAACCCCTGAACCAAAAAAAACTATGAGCAATCCCGCTGAATACAAGTACTCCTCCGAGCACGAGTGGATCAGCCCCGCCGTGGACGGCGTGGTGACCCTCGGCATCACCGACTTTGCCCAGGCTGAGCTGGGTGAGGTTGTATACGTAGACCTGCCTGCCGTTGGCGATACCTTCTCCAAGGAGGACAGCATCGGCGCCGTGGAGTCCACCAAGGCTGCTTCCGACATCTACACCCCCGTTTCCGGTGAGATCGTAGAGGTGAACGAGGCTCTGGACGCTG
>JAFOZZ010000006.1 GCA_017390945.1 Akkermansia sp. | reverse complement strand
GTAGTTCTCCATGCCATCACTTGACTCCTGAAGGCTCACATTCCCAAATTCCCAAGGCCACAAGGGATTCGGGCTCAAATGTATCATGGGGTTTGGAACAACCTTGCCGTCGATGCCTTGAATGCCGCGCCGCACCATGTAGTCGAACTCCTTGACCGCCGGTGAGTAGGTGGCGAAGTTCTGGCGCACGGGCGCCCTCCTCATCCTGAGCGTAGGGCTTGCCGTCCTTGGCGGGGATGATGGTGAGGGTGCGGCGATAGGCTTCCTTGCAGCCTTCCTCCAGCAGCACGCGCAGGGCTTCATCCGTCACGCGCTTCACGTTCTCCATCAGGCCGATAGGCTGGCGGAACACGTTGCTGTTCACGCGCTGCAGGATGTAGCGCACGCGGATACCGGCCTGCTCCACCTCGATGCGGAAGGTATCGTTGATATGACCGGAGCCGTACGGCTCGCCGAACACATAGTCGGCGCGGATATCGAACAGGCTGGCGATTTTCTGAAGATTGAACATAAATTAACCGAGTTTAGCAGGATACACACCTTCTTCCACGAGCTTGGCGATACTCTCCACCACAGCGGGTTTGTCGCTGGGGTAGGTTACGCCGAGCCAGTTGGCCGTGGTCTTGATGACGCTGCAATCAGCCTTGCCGTTGTGGATGAGTTCGTCCACCACGGTGGGGATGTAGCACTCACTCTTCAGCTCGCTGCCGTGAGCGGCCAGGAAGCGGGTGAAGTGGTCCTTAATCTGATCGATGAAGCTGGCGGGGAATACCCAGAAGTTCATGGAAACAAGCTCCTCGGGGTCTACGGGGTTACGCTCGCCGCTCAGGCTGTCGCCACGGCAAACACCGTCTTCCTCCATCTTAATCTTGGTGTATTCCTCAACGCTGTCGAGGTAACCATCCTTGATACCGCAGATACCACGGTTCACATCACCGTGGTCGCTGAGGGTATTCTTGAGGGGATAGCCGATCATGCCGTAGTGTTCCTTGCCATCGGCAGCGGGAGTAGCGGTCAGGAAATCGGCGGCTTTCTGGAAAGCATCGGCGCCGTAGAAGTCATCGGCATTCACCACACCGAAGGGTTCCTTCACCACATCGCGGGCGGCGAGCAGAGCGTGGGCGGTACCCCAGGGCTTCACACGACCCTCAGGCACGCTGTACCCCTCAGGCAGGTCATCGAGAGACTGGAAAGCATAGTCCACTTCAATCTTACCGGCAAAACGGGCGCCCACCTGGGCCTTAAAAACTTCCTCAAAATCCTTGCGGATAATGAAAACAACCTTACCGAAACCGGCGCGGATGGCATCGTACACGGAGTAATCGAGAATTACTTCACCGTTGGGGCCCATGGGGTCAAGCTGCTTAAGGCCACCGTAGCGGCTGCCCATACCTGCTGCGAGAACAAGGAGTGTAGGTTTCATGATGATTAAATGGTTAGAGTACTACTGTACCTGCTTATTCTATCCCCCTTGGCAGGATTTGGCAAGCCTAAAAGCAGATATCCCCCATATGTGTCCCAAAGATTATGGAAAAATAGTCCTAAACAACATAAAGGCATAGTATTCTGTGTGAAAATTCGTAGGGGGTATCAGACGCCTCACCATCGGCAGTAAGCTTTCATTTATGTCTCCATCGGCGTAAGCCGCTAACTTTCAATTTATCAATCGTAAATTGTCAATCGTAAATCCTCGTGTCCCAAATCTTTGGGACACACGTGGATATCCCCCGGCGGATTTCTCCACCGGGGGTGTCTTTTTATCTCCCTTTCTCCATCTGTGCGCTTATTCAGCACACAAAATCTTCACGAAACCTTCCTCCTGCAGGCGGGTGGCACCGCAGGCAAATTTGGCACGAATCTGGAGCGTTTCATCCAGGTCATCGCGCACAGAAAGCTTCACCTTGAAATCATCCCATATACCGAACTGGGCGCGGCTCTTCACCCAGGCAATACAGGAACGCACCTTGGAAGAATCGATTGGCAGCTGCTCAGTGCGGATAATGCGGAAGCCGAGGAAGGTATCCAGGCGGCCTTCAGCCAGGGCACGCACCGCATTGTAATCAAAGCTGGAGACCTCCTGCTGCTGCAGCAGAGCGTTAATCTGGCTGCTGGAGCAAGCCAGCACCAGCTCATCGCCATAGGCGCGGCGTTCATCGCTCCAGGCCTCATTCTGCTGAAGAATAGTGAGCGCCTTACGCAGCTTACCCACAGTGAGATTACTGGCAACCGCCGAGCCGCTCTCCACAAAATCCTTGGCAATAATCTGGGTACTGGGCAGGTTTACAGTTGTGGTGCCGTTCTCCCCGGTGTAGTTAGCACCCAGGAAAGCATCAATCATCACCTTATCCATGCAGCGGCCGGCAGCAGCGCGCAGACTTTCAATCGTCTTGCTCACCGGCACATCGATATTGGCCAGTTTCTTGGCATCAAACTCATCAAAGCCCACAGCCTTGGTGAAAATCTTGGGGTGAATCACGCGGCGGGTAGTGGGCGCCTCATCCACCACCGTGCTCTTCATCCGGGTCGTTTTCTCGGTGAAGGCGAGCAGACCGTACTGGTCAAAGGCGGCCATCTTGCCGGTAAGCCCGGATTCCACGGTCACATACTTATCGAGTCGGGAGACCTCCTGCTGCAGGTAGGAGCCCCACTTCTCGGAATACTTAATCTGGTAGTTG
>JAFOZZ010000087.1 GCA_017390945.1 Akkermansia sp. | reverse complement strand
CACCGCTCCCTGCATTTTGCCGCCTTTTGTTTTTGTTTGATTTATTTTGTTTCTTCATATTTGATTAAGCATTGACAGTGCTGGAGTGATTCTAAGGCATTGGTAAAGGACTATTTCAAGCAAATAAGCCTATTCTCGTCAGGATTATCTTGCCTTTTCCGCTCACTGCTTATAGATTGAATATCCGCACTTAGCCAAGCAAAAATAGTTTTCTGCTTGCATGTGCACTGTCAATGCTTAATCAAATATGAAGAAACAAAATAAATCAAACAAAAACAAAAGGCGGCAAAATGCAGGGAGCGGTGTGTGCTGCTATGTGACGCGCGAAGAACTGGCAGCACTGGAGCTGCTGCGGAGCACAGGTATAGGGGTGCTGGAGGCGGCGCAGGTGGCTTGCGCAGCGGTGCGCTCTAGCGGTGGTGGCGTGGAGCGGACGATGCAATGCATTCGTCTGGGGGCGGAGGAGCAAGGGCGGCAGGAACACACCGTATCCTTTGAGGCTGCGGCGTGGGCGAGCGTGGAGGCGCGGGCTGGGCGGCGGGAAACAACTCGCCGCGATTTGCGGCACTTTGTGCGGCGTATGCTGCGAGTGCAGGGCGCAGGGAAACTGTCGTTGCGCGGGATGACGACGGATGACTGTCGGCGCGTATTGGGCGAGGCGTTTGGCGCGAGCGCCCATAGCTACCGCAAGGGGCGGGCGATACTGCACAGCATCTTTGCGTATGGCCAGCGGCTGGGCTGGTGTGCCTGCAATCCTGTTGCGGCGGTGGAGGCTCCACCTGTGGCTGAACGCGAGATTGTCCCGCTCACGGTGGAGGAGGTGGAGCGCCTGGAGCGTGCAGCCGCCGAGCCGCAGCATGCAGATATGAGCCTGTCGCTCTACCTCATGACCTACTGTGGCTTACGTCCGGCAGAGGTGAGCCGCTTGCGGCCGGATGATATCAGCTACGCAGAGCTGCAGGTGGTAGTGCGCCCGGTGGTGAGCAAGACGGGCGGCGACCGCGTGGTGCCGCTGCGCCGCGCAGGCAGGCTGCGTGGTGTGCACCGCATCATCCCACGCAATTGGGAGAACCGCTGGCGAGCATTGCGGCGCGCTGCCGGGTTCCAATGCTGGCAGGCAGATGCCCTGCGGCATACCTTCGCCACATACCACCTGCTGCATTTCCGCAATTTGCCGGAGCTTCAGCTGGAAATGGGGCATGCCAATTCCAACTTGCTGCGTACCCGCTACACCAATTTACCACGGGCAAATCGCGCCGCTTCTTCGCAATTCTGGGAAGGTTAAGGGGTAATAAACGAGTTCCGGAGTATGCTGGCACTCCGGAACTCTGCCTACAGAGATTTGAGTTCCTCTATGAGCTGAGAAAGGGCGTAGAGGGGAATATCGAGTTGCGAGTAATGTTTGTCGGGCGTGGCTGTGGGCAAACTCTGCTGGATGTGGTGGTTTGCCAGCGATGTGCGCACGGCAACTCCGGGGGCGAACTTCTGGCAGTAGGATTTGAGGCTTTTCGCAGTCAGATTAAGCTCAGCTTTTACCTCAATCGGTATAAGCTCCATACCATACTGTACGAGGAAGTCGATTTCCGACTGACCGTTGCTGGCGGTCCAGTAGTAGGGAGTAAGCCCGTGTTCAGCGCGGAGCTCTTGCTGCACGAATTGCTCAGCCAGAGCTCCTTTGAACTCTTGGAAGATTCGATTTCCCTCCAGTATTACCTGTGCTTGCAAGCCGGTCTGGGCACCTAGTAAGCCAACATCGAGGTGGAAGAGTTTGAAAGCGTTTTCGCTATATGCAGCTGCGGGGATACCGGGCTTGGAAACGCGGCGTACCATGTAGGTAAGGCCTGCATCCTGGAGCCATTGCAGGGCAAGTTCCAGCTCGCGCATACGGGTACCTTTTTGTACAGCAGAGCACATGAACTTTTTGTTTTGTTGCGAAAGCTGGTTGGGGATAGATTCCCAGATGAGGTTGATGCGAGGCCATACATCAACCGGGGCGTGTTTGCTGAAATCGCGCTTGTAGCCTGCCAGTAAATCAGCTTGTATGTCGCGTACTTTATTGAAGTCTCGTTCTGTTGCAAAGGAGAGCACTGCTTCCGGCATACCACCTACGTAGTAGTAGTAGCGTAAGTATTCGGACAAGCGGTCGGCGAAGAGTGTAATCATTTTCCAATCGCGGGTGGCCAGTAGCTCAGCCATAGATTTCTGTCCTGCTGCCTCCAGGAACTCCGTGAAGCTCATCGGGTAGAGGTTGAGCATATTGACCTTGCCTACGGGGAAACCAGTTCCCTGGTGTTCATGAAGCCCCAGCAGAGACCCCGCAGCTGCTACATGCAGCTCGCGCATATCTTCGCAGAAGTATTTGAGAGAAGTTAGCGCAGCAGGGCATTCCTGTATTTCATCCAGTATCAGCAGCGTCTCGTCGGCTATGAGCTTGCAGCCTGCGTGCAACTCAATACTCGTAACCAGTCGCTTCATGTCGTAATCCTGGCTGAAGGATTCTTTCATGCGCTCATCGCGGTCGAAGCGTATGTAGACCACCTGGGCAAAGCTCTGTTTGCCAAATTCCTGTAAAAGCCATGTTTTACCCACTTGTCGAGCACCCATCAGCAAGAGGGGCTTATGCAGGGGATTCTGCTTCCACTTTTCCAGTTCTGTTGTCAGATGTCTTCTCATACTGTCTTTCCTATTCAGAGTATGTACTTAATGGTATAAAATGTCAAGCTTGAATCACGTTTTTCACGGGACTTTTGTGCTTTGCGCCCACATTTTTCACGGGAGATTTGTGCGTACGGCACACATTTTTCACGGGAAAAATGTGATGGGAGGGTGAGGTAAAGGCAGCAAAAAGCCCCGACCGTGGAGGTCGGGGCTGGGGAAAGTGGGGTGGTTTATACGGTCTCTTCCGTGTTGGTGGCAGTGGACTGCTTCTGCTTTTCGAGCTCGGCGATGCGCAGCAGGGCGGCATCGATGTTCTCGCAGATGTTCTCTGCATGCAGCTCGCTCATGAAGGGGGAGTCCTTGCGGATGACCTTGTAGGGCTGACTCTGCACACCGCAAAGCAGCAGGGTCACGTTGTGACGGTGGCAGTAGGCCAGGAAGTCTTCCAGCACGTGCAGGCCGGAGGCATCCAGCGCAGGTACCAGGCGCATACGCAGCAGCACGTACTCGATGTTGTCCTCCATGGTGCGGAAGACGCTGTCTTTGAACTTCTCCACGGCGCCGAAGAAGAAGGGCCCCTGCACGTCGAACACTTCCACGTTGTCGGGGATGTGGCGCAGGTAGCGGGAGCGGGCGGGCTGTTCCTCGGGGTCGTCGCCCTCAATTTCGCGGGAGATAGACTCCACGTTGCTAATCTTGGCCATGCGACCAATGAAGAGCAGGGCGGCGAGTACTACGCCGACTTCCACAGCAACCACGAGGTCGATGAGCACGGTGAGGATGAAGGTGATGATGAGCACGGCGGCGTCCTGACGGGGGCCACGCAGCAGGTGGGCAAAGGTGCTTACCTCAGCCATGTTCCAGCATACCAGCACCAGAATACCGGCCAGGGCGGGCAGCGGTACGATGGCGGCGTACTGGCCGGCCAGCATGAGGATGAGCAGCAGGGTAATGGCGTGGATGAGACCCGAGACGGGGGTCTTGGCACCGGCGCGGATGTTGGTAGCGGTACGGGCGATAGCGCCGGTGGCGGGGATGCCACCGAAGAGGGCGCTGGCAATGTTGCCCACACCCTGGCCGATGAGCTCGGTGTTCGGGTGGTGGCGGGAGCCGGTCATACCGTCGGCCACACTGGCGCTCAGCAGGGACTCAATAGCGGCCAGCAGGGCAATCACGAAAGCGGGCTTAATGAGCGCAGGCAGAGCCGTCCACTCAAAGGTGGGCAGGGAGGGCATGGGAAGCCCCTGGGGCAGCTCGCCGAAGCGGGAGCCGATGGTTTCCACCGGCAAATTGAACCCGGCACATACCAGTGTGCTGACCAGCATGCCTACCAGCATGAAGGGTGCCTTGGGCATCAGGCGCTTGGTGACAAGGATAACGGCAATCGTGAGCAGCGAGATACCCAGTGCCCAGAAATTCGTGGTGTGGAAATACTCGAAGTAGCATTCCCACTTGGCGATGAACTCCGCAGGTACAGCGGAGGGGATATTCAGGCCGAGCAGGTCTTTAATCTGCGTACAGAAAATGGTGACAGCGATACCGGAGGTAAAGCCGGTCGTTACCGGGTAAGGGATGAACTTGATGAGCGCACCCATGCGGAATACGCCGAAGAGGATGAGGAAAATACCGGCCAGCAGAGTGCAGAGGATAAGGCCGGAGATGCCGAAGCTGCCGGCTACACCGGCAATCAGCACCACAAAGGCGCCTGTGGGGCCACCAATCTGGTATTTGCTGCCACCCAGCAGGGAAATCATGAAACCGGCTACTACGGCAGTGATAAGACCCGTGGAGGGGGTGATGTCCTTAATACCGCAGGCAATGGCAAAGGCCATGGCGAGGGGCAGGGCTACGACACCCACGGTTAACCCGGCGGTCAGGTCAGCAAAAAATGTTTTTCTATCGTATGATTTCAGCGATTTGAGGAGACTCGGCGCGTGCATATCTGATATTGGAACTCAGGCCGAACTATACTCCTGCTAACTGATATTGTAAAGCCCCAAATGCATGAAAATGCTATAAAAGCCCCAAAGAGGAAAGGAATTTACCTCAAATGGGTGATTGAAGAAGCCGGAATTCGGGGAATTATGGTTGAGCGCGTAACTGTTATCACTTTACTATGTCGCTCACCAGTTGTGTGAGGGCGCGGGTAATGCGTGCCATGTGCTCGTAGTTCAGTGTGGCCGGTGTGTCAGTCGGCTCATGGTAGTGGGGATTGCGCAGCATGGCGGTATCTGTCACCATGATGGAGGGGATACCGCGCGGGGCGTAGTTGCGGTGGTCGCTGAACCACAGTTCTGTGGCGTGTGAGAAGGGCACATTGAGCCGCACGGTAGGCAGCTCGTGGCTCAGGGCACTGCCGGTGCGGCGTGCCAGCCCCAGGGAACCCCAATCGCCCACCACGGCAACAAAGTTACCTACGGTGGGGAGCAGCAGGCTGTGACCGGGGAAGAGCTGCGGCTGGCTGTCGGGCGCATCGCTATAGTACCCCAGCATTTCCAGGCAGATGAGGGCGCGTACTTCCTCGGGCTTGCAGAGGGCGGCGTGTTGGGCGCTCCCCATGTCGGGGGTATCGAAGTAGGGAGGCTCCTCGCAGTCCCAGGCTATTAGCTCGATACCGAGTGTCTGCGGGGTGTGGGGCAGGGTGCGGGCAAGCTCCAGCAGCACAGCTACAGCGCTGGCGTTATCATCTGCACCGGGGTTCTTGTTGCCGGTGTCGCAGCTGTCGTAGTGCGCGCCAATGATGCAGCGCTGCTTGCTTGCACCGGGGCGTGAGGCGATAATGTTGTAGTGCGTTTGCCCGTCACTGCCGAAAAGGTGCTGCAAGCGTACCTGCCAGCCGGCCCGGCGGAATTGCTCGACGATGTAATCGTGGGCAATCAGCTTGGTTGTACCATGGCGTGGTGCTTGGCACAGGGCGTTTACGTGTTGTTGCAGTCGGGCTGTAGTATCCGGGCAGGCGGGGCGGAGCGGTGGCGCCTCAGTCGTGCCCAGGCTGATGCACAGCACCACACTGCAGGTGATGAGCAACAGAAGCAGCAGAATACCCAATCCGCGCAGCGTGTATGCCAGTAGCTTCATGGTCCGGATGGTGAGGCGTGTGTTGGCTTAGCGGCGGCGTGCCGGTTTGGCGGGCGCGGGCTTTTTGGTGGACTTGCCGTCCGGTTTCTTGGGCTCCGGTTTTTTAGCCTGCTTGCGGGGCTTGGGTTTGGCCTTGGAGCGAGTCTTGGGCTTGGAGGGTGCGGGGGCAGGAGCTGCCACGGGCTGGGGAGCGGGCGGCTCGGGCTCCGCCTCAGGCGCGGGGGCGATGGTGGCGTCCGGGTTGATGGCGCGGGCAAAGGTGCTCACACCATCGGTGATAGCGGCTACCAGCTTGGCGCGGTATTCGGGGGTGGTCAGCAGGGTAGCTTCCTCCTTGTGGGTGGCATAGCCCAGTTGCAGCAGGACTGCGGGGCAGTCTACCGAGTTGAGCAGGTTGAACTCTGCGCGGCGGCAGGCGCCGTCTGTGGCACCGGTAGCTGCTATGAGCGAGCTGTGCAGGGCAAAGGCCAGCGCGGCATTGGCGGCGTCGTGCTTGTTGGCTGTCAGTTTTGCCAGCCCCGGCAGAGCGGGCGCAGCGCAGTAGGTCTCGATACCGCGTATGTCGCTGCGGCCGCTGTTGAGGTGCAGGGAGATGAAGATGGGGGCGTCCGCCTCATTGGCCATAGCTACACGCTGCTGGGGCGACACGTGGCGGTTGTGTGTGCGGGTCAGCACCACATTGTGTCCGCGCTTGCTCAGAGCCTCTTTCAGCTCCAGAGCCAGCTGCAGGGTGTAGTCTACCTCGTTGGCGTATTCGGTGATGGTGCCACTGTCATAGCCACCATGGCCGGGGTCGAGCACGATGGTGCGTACCAGGCGGCGGTCGCTGATGTAGGTGGGGCGCAGCACCGGGTCAATGAGCTTCACCATATCCACCTTGGAGATGAGCAGGTCGCCCGAGATGTCCTCCTTTACCGGGTACGATAATTGCCAGCGGTAGCCGCCGATACTCAGCTCACGATTGCCGGGGCCGAAGGTCAGGGCGGTGCCTGCATTGGCTACTGTACGCACACCGGCGACATTCTTGCTGGCCTGGGGCAGCAGCTTGTAGAAGCTGCGCAGCTGCTCCATGGACACGTACTCGGGCTCTGCCTGGGGGGCAGGGGCGGACTGTGTAGCGGGCTCCTGTGCTGTGGCTGTGGGAGCCATGGCAGGGAGCAGCAGGCAAAGAGCGCTGAGAACCGGTGTGAGCTTCATGGTGAAAATGTGTGGGGTAAGTGTGGGTGGTGAAAATCAGAGTCGGGTTGTGCCGCGGTAGGTGCTGCCGCCATGGATGCTGCTGCCACCCTGCACGGAGCCGCTGCCCATAGTGCGGGTGTTGCGAGCTTTCAGGCCGTTGCCATTGCCCACTGTGCGGATGTAGGCCACGATGCCCTCGTAGATGCTGTTAGCGAGCTTTTCGCGGTAGGAGTCGGTGGAGATGAGGCGGCCTTCCTCGGGGTTGCTCACAAAGCCGCCTTCAAAGAGGATGGCCGGGCGGGTGATGGTGCAGAGCACCGAGAAGCGTGCGCGCTGAATGCCGCGGTCGATGGCTTTTGTGCTCTTAATGGCGCGGCTGTGCACGGCGGTGGCCAGGGCGATGTTCTCGCTGTCCTGCTCATTGCCTTGCAACTCATCATTCAGGCGGGTGCGGGCAAAGGGGGAGGTGGTGCCCTGCGGCGCCAGGGTGAACGTCTCGATACCGGAGGCAGCTCGGCGCCCCGAGTTGTGGTGAATGCTCACAAAGATGCTGTCCGGCGTGCGGTTGGCAATAGCCACGCGCTGGCCGAGTGTCAGGAACACATCCGTGCTGCGGGTCATGACCACGCGGTAGCCGGCGCGTTCCAGCTTAGCTTTCAGCTTAAGTCCCACTGCCAGGTTGCAGGTTGCCTCGCGTGCCCAGGGGCTGGTGGCACCGGCATCGTGTCCGCCATGGCCGGGGTCGATGACAATGGTTTTGACAGCGTTGCGAGATTTCAGTCGGGTCGGACGCAGGACGGGGTCGACTAGTTTCTTCACATCGATGGCCGAGATGAAGAGTTTGTCGTGATGGCGGCGAATGGGGTAAGAAAGGATATAGCGGTAGTTATTGACGTAGAAATCCTGCTTTTCGGGGCGAATGGAAACCACGTGGTGCTGATCGCCATAGGAGATGCAGCCCGCGCGTCCTGTCTTGGTGGACAAGCGGTAGAATTTCCACATGCGATTAAGGCTTACATACTTAACGCCGCCTATCTCGGTCATCTCCCACGATGTGTCTTTGGCAGACACTCCGACGGCCAGCAGCATAATAAGCCCCAGCAGCATGATGATATGGCGGACGATGTAATTCACGTCGTCTATGCTAACACGCAGCCCCCTCTACTGACAAGTAAGAATTGAGTCAACTCTGCGTTCCGTTTTCGCTGCCAGGGTACGTATGCTTTCAGCGTACGTACGTTGCAGCGATTTCGCAGATGTAGACGAGGTGCATCGGGTTCTCGGCATCGTACCACCTGGGTGCCACCTCGGAGAGGTCTACGAAATCCTCTTCGCGCATGTGCGCTACGGCCATTTTGCGGCATTCGATGACGAGGTCGGCATCATCCATAGCTACGAGGCCGTTGGGCGTGGTGGCAGGAGCCAGCTGTGTGGCAGCCATTTTGTCTACATCCTTACCGGAGTTGCGGCCGCAGAAAATGAGGTCGTTGCGGTACTGCTCCGGCATGAAGGAGAGGGTGAAGGCGGGCTGGGCATCGATGAAGCCGCGGGTGTGGCGGTTGGGGCGCACGAACACGAAAGCTACGGGGCGGTTCCACAGGTAGCCCAGGCCGCCCCAGCTGGCAGTCATGGTGTTGAAGTTATCCGGCGTGCCGGCGGTGATAAGCATCCACTGCTTGCCGATGAGCTCGGCGGGGTTCTGCTGAAGGGAGGTAAAGTCGATGGCGTTCATGGTTGTATTATTCGGGTTGAGTGGTGTCGATGTTGTAAATCATGGGCTCGCTGAGGACATACGGCAGCGAGAGCGGCATGGTGATGAGGCTCAGCGGTACATCCAGCACGAGCATAGCGGTATATTGCAGGGGGATGAGCGGGTAGTTATACCAGGCGCGTTCGGTCGGGAGTGTGGCCGCAAAGTACACTGCTTGTGAGAAACCTCGGGAGCCGAGGTGCTGTGCTTCTGCCGGGTTGAACTCCTCCGCTTTCACCAGCTGTGCTTCTTTTTCGTGTGGCGTGAAGAGGTATCCGGTGGTGCCGCTAGGGCCTGTTATGGTAGAGTGTTCTAGCTTAGCTTTATCCTGAGCTATCTTTACATAGTACTGACGGGCGGGGAATCCCCGCAATTCTTGCTCCGAGTAAACCTCGTTGAGCGTTGGTGTGCCATTCGACCCCTCGCCGAAGACCTCTGTAATGGGCTCGCCGATGAACTGAGGTACATATTCCAGCCCGCAGCGGGGCTCCGGTACATAGGCAATGGGCAGGGAGGCGTAGTAGTACCCGTCTTTGGCATAAACTTCGGCGGTATAGCCTCCATATCTGTGAATTGACGTAGCCTTGGGCAGCTTTTTGCCGATACTGCCGATAGTGTTGCCAATGTCGGTACGTATGCACGAAGAGAACCCTGCTGCACACAGGGCTGCGAGCAGCAGGGTTCTGAAGGGGTAGTAACGCATGGCGCTGATATCAGCAATAGCGGGTCAGCACGTATTGCAGGATGCCGCCGGCGCGGAAGTATTCCTTCTCGATGGGGGTATCGATGCGTACGATGAGCGGCAGCTCGAAGGCAGGCTCGCCCGCAGGCTGTACCACGAGGGTGGCGCCGTCGCGCGGCTGCAGGTCGTTGCTCAGGCCGGTGATGGAGAAGGTCACATCCTTCAGCCCCTTCACGCGGTCATAGTCCGCCGGGTTGGCGAAGTTGAGGGGCAGCACGCCCATGCCGATGAGGTTGCTGCGGTGAATACGCTCGAAGCTCTTGGTCACCACGGCGCGCACGCCCAGCAGGTTGGTACCCTTGGCTGCCCAGTCGCGGCTGGAGCCCATGCCGTAGTCCTCGCCACCGATGATGATGGTGGGCACGCCATCGGCCTTGTAGGCCATACCAGCATCGTAGATGAAGGTGGGTGTACCGCAGGGGGCACAGATGCAGGTATCGGGCTCGCTGACAGCCTGGTTGCCGAAGTAGAGCGTGTAGCCACCCTCTACGCCCTCGGTGAGCAGGTTCTTGATGCGCACGTTGGCAAAGGTGCCGCGAGCCATCACGAGGTCGTTACCACGGCGGGAGCCGAAGGTGTTGAAGTCGCGCTTCTCTACGCCGTTGGCCGCCAGGAACTTACCGGCGGGACCTGTGGGCTTGATGGCGCCGGCAGGGGAGATGTGGTCGGTGGTTACGCAGTCGCCGAAGATACCCAGCGGACGAGCGTTCACGATGTCGGCGATGTCGCCCTTGCTGCCGTTCCAGCCTTCGAAGAAGGGCGGGCGGTGGATGTAGGTGCTATCGGCATTCCAGGCGAAGGTGGCACCCTCGGGGGCGCTTACCTTGCCCCATTCAGGCACCACGTTGGCGTAGCAAGCGGCGTAGTCCTCGGGGGTAGCAGCGCAGGCCTGAGCAGCAGCGATTTCCTCGCCGGTGGGCCATACGTCCTTCAGGTAGACGGGGGAGCTGTCGGCGGCAGTGCCGAGCGGTTCGTTAGCCATGTCGATGTCCACACGTCCGGCCAGTGCGAAGGCGATGACGAGCGGGGGCGACATGAGGAAATTGGCCTTCACGTGGGAGTGAATGCGAGCCTCGAAGTTGCGGTTGCCGGAGAGCACGGAGCAGGATACGAGGTCGTGCTCTGTCACAGCCTGCTCGATAGCGCTGTTGAGCGGGCCGCTGTTGCCGATGCAGGTGGTGCAGCCGTAGCCCACGATGGAGAAGCCGATGGCGTCCAAGGCTTCAGTCAGGCCATTGTTGGCAAAGTAGCGGGCTGCGATGCGGCTGCCGGGGGCGATACTGGTCTTCACGTAGGCGGGCACCTTCATGCCGAGGGCAGCGGCCTTTTTGGCCAGCAGGCCGGCGGCGAGCATAAGGCTGTCGTTGCTGGTGTTGGTGCAGCTGGTGATGGCGGCTACCAGGATGGAGCCGTCGGACAGCGTTACGTCGTGCGTGGTATCGGCATCCGGGTTGCCGGCGTCGCCCTTCATGGTGACGGGGATAGCGGCGGTGTTCTGCGGGTGGCCGTAGGTGCCTTCGCAGATGGTGGCAAAGCTCTGCTTCAGGTCAGCCAGGGCTATGCGGTCCTGCGGGCGCTTGGGACCAGCCACGGCGGGTACGATGGTGGAGAGGTCGAGCTCCAGCTCCACGCTGTAGTCCACATCACCCTGCATGGGCATGCCGAACATGCCCTGCGCCTTGTAGTAGTTCTCGTAGGTGGTTACGTGTTCCTCGCTGCGGCCGGTAGCGCGCAGGTAGGCGGAGCTGGTGGCATCGATGGGGAAGAAGCCCATGGTGGCGCCGTACTCGGGAGCCATGTTGGCCACGGTGGCGCGGTCGGGCAGGGACAGGCTGGCTGCGCCCTCGCCGAAGAACTCCACAAACTTGCCCACCACGCCGTGCTTGCGCAGCATCTGGGTGACGTGCAGCGCCAGGTCGGTAGCGGTCACGCCCTCCTGCAGCTTGCCGGTCAGGTGTACGCCTACTACCTCGGGCACCAGGAAGGTGACGGGCTGGCCCAGCATGCCTGCCTCAGCCTCGATACCGCCTACACCCCAGGCTACGATACCCAGGCCGTTAATCATGGTGGTGTGGGAGTCGGTGCCCACGAGTGTGTCGGGGTAGTACACGCCCTCCTGCTCCATCACGCCGCGAGCAAGGTGCTCCAGGTTCACCTGGTGTACGATACCGGTGCTGGGGGGTACTACGGAGAAAGTCTTGAATGCCTGCTGGCCCCACTTCAGGAACTCGTAGCGCTCAGCATTGCGCTCGAACTCGCGGGTGAGGTTCTTCTGGTACGCCTCGGGGAAGCCTGCCCAGTCCACCTGCACGGAGTGGTCCACCACGAGGTCAACGGGGACAAGCGGCTCCATTCTGACCGGGTCGGCACCGAGGTCCTGCACAGCGGCACGCATGGCAGCCAGGTCGACCAGCAACGGTACGCCTGTCAGGTCTTGCAGGATGATGCGGGCCACCGTGAAGGGGATTTCGTAGCTGCCGGGCTCCTTGGCATTCCAGCCAGCCAGGTTTTTTACATCCTGTTCGGTGACCTTCAGGCCATCGCAGTTGCGCAGCAAGCTCTCCAGCACGATGCGAAGAGAAACAGGCATGCGCTTAATGCCCTCGAAGCCCTGTTCCGCCAATGCGGGCAGCGAGTAGTACTTACCCTCTGCGCCTGCGCCTGTCGTGAATGTGCGTACCGTATTCATTGTGCTTTGTATGTAAAAATGATAATACGCGCACAAGTATACGCTTTTTGTATCAGATTGCAAGCAGAAAATACACCGCTGCCACACGCCAAAATCGCGCAGGTGGTGAACTGCCCCGAGTTACTCCGAATCAACTCCGAAGCAACTCCGAAGCAACTCCGAAGCAACTCCGAAGCAACTCCGAAGCAACTCCGAAGCAACTCCGAAGCAACTCCGAAGCAACTCCGAAGCAACT
>JAFOZZ010000086.1 GCA_017390945.1 Akkermansia sp. | reverse complement strand
TTGATAGAAAAAGGCATCTTCCATCCTCGGCTGCCACCCACTCGCTGCGCTCGGGGTTCAATTTATCTTTTATTCCAATACCCGGGGTTCCGCCGCTTCGCGGCTCCACCACCGCGCTACTAGCTGTCGCCCTCTGGGCTCATAAATTAGGCGGGCATAGCCCGCATGGGGGGCGGAGTTGTTGTGCTCTTGACGTGGCAACAACTTCCACGCGGTAGCCCCATCAAAAGCGCAAACCGCAGCGGCGAATACCGTTGCGGTTTGTAAAAATCAGCTATTGGAAAGTTCCAATCAGGCGGTGCACCTTACTTGGTGGCAACCTTGGCGGCAGCCTCCTTGAGGGTCT
This sequence comes from Akkermansia sp., assembly GCA_017390945.1. Taxonomy (GTDB): domain Bacteria; phylum Verrucomicrobiota; class Verrucomicrobiia; order Verrucomicrobiales; family Akkermansiaceae; genus Akkermansia. The sequence goes on along the minus strand of JAFOZZ010000086.1, from coordinate 5,261 downwards.
TGCCAACCTTGAACTTCACCACGGAGCGAGCGGGAATCGGTACATCCTTGCCCGGATCCTTGGGGTTACGGCCAATCTTAGCCTTAACCTCCTTAACGGTGAAGGTGCCGAAGTTGCGCAGCACTACACGGTCGCCCTTGCCCAGGGACTCAATAATCAGATCAACTGTCTTCTGGATAACCTCCAGCACGTCGTTCTGAGTCAGGTCGCTGTTAGTCTCGGCGCAGATCTTATTGACAAGCTCTCGTTTTGTAATAGTATTAGCCATAAGTTTTTTGCTTGGTTGAAGAAGCCGGAGTGACTATATCGCATTTTCTTCCTTTTGGCACGCAAAAAAAACGCTTTCATTCTTTTTTTTGTGTCAACAAGAGAGAAAAGGAAGCGATTGTCGGCAATTTGTGTTGACGAAATCGACAATTCGGTGCATTTTAGGTGCGCAATGGCGAATCAACACACATTACAGCTCAGCAAAACCGAGGCGGAGAACCTGCGCAAGAAGCTTGCAGCACGCGCTGGCTATGAGCCTGTCAGCCGTGATTACACGGATTTTTGTTTTGAGGGGCCGCGTGTGAATGTCGCCTACTACCCCAAGAAAGGCAAGCTGTTGGTGCAGGGGACTGGTGCGGATGAATTTCTGGAGTTTGTGATGCTGATTGACCCTCAGTCGGGAGTATCCGCTGTGAGTGGTAAGCCCGCCACGGCAGAGGCCAAGGCTGCGGCTGTAAGCAAAGCCACGCTGGACACCACGCCGCACTTTGGTGTGGATGAAAGTGGCAAGGGCGATTATTTCGGCCCGCTGGTCATTGCAGGTGTGTATTCGGATGAGCGTACGGCGGAGGCTTTGGTAAAGCTAGGCTGTCAGGATAGTAAGGCGATTCCGGATGACCGCAGGATAGCAGCCATTGCTGCGAAGGTTATGGCTTTGCCTGGGGTGGCGTATGAGGTGGTGTGTATTGGCCCCAAGCGCTATAATGAGCTTTATACGGAGTTCGGTAATCTTAACCGCCTTCTCGCGTGGGGGCATGCGCGCGTGATAGCGGCATTGCACGAAAAGGTGCCAACATGCCCGCGTGCGCTCAGTGATAAGTTTGCTAACGAGTGGGTGTTGCGCATGGCGCTCAAGAAGCGTAACGTACCTGTTCAACTCGACCAGCGCGTGAGGGGTGAAAGCGATGTCGCGGTGGCAGCTGCATCCATCCTGGCGCGTGCGCGATTCGTCAAATGGATGCGTGAGGCCGCTGCTGCCTCCAGTTGTGAAATTCCGCTGGGTTGCTCCCCGCATGTGACTAAAGCCGCTCGCCAATTCGTTGCTACTCATGGCGCTGAGCGATTAAATGAGGTCGCAAAACTTCATTTCAAAACTACCCAAAAGGTGTTGAAATGAAGTTAAAAATAAGAAAATATTAAAAAAGTGCAACTTTTATTGAACGAATTGTATAGTGCCTGAGTCTATGTATGCATAGGGACACGATGAGCCCTGCAACAATTAACACATAGAACCAAGCATTATGAATAAGCAATTCGTTAAGATGGCCGCAGTAGCGGTGATGGCAATGGGCATGCTGAGCGCACAGGCCAGCGCAGCTCTCTCCGTCAGTGTGAGTCTTGCCAATGGCAAAGTGAACGTCGTACTGAACGACAACCGCCACGACCATGGTAAGAAAGTAGTAGTCGTTGACAAGCACGTTGACAAGCACGTTGACAAGCACGTTGACAAGCACGTTGACAAGCACGTCGACAAGAAGTTCGATAAGAAATTCGACAAGAAGGCTAAAGCTCACATGAAGGAGATGCGCCGTCATGACGACCACAAGAAGGTCGTTGTTGTAAAGAAGGACAACAAGCATGATAATCGCCGCCACAAGTAAAGAATCCCCCTAACCCAAACACATAGAAAGAACCACAACAATGAACAAACTACACGTAAAGGTAGCAGCAGTAGCCGTCATGGCCATGGGTATGCTGAGCGCTCAGGCAAGTGCCGCCAGCCTCTCCCTCAACCTCGGCAATGTCGCGGTCATCTCGCTGAATGATGATTGCCACAGCCACCACTGCAATGTCGTAAAGGTCGTGAAGCATCAGCACCATGTAAAGAAACACGAGGTGAAGCGCCGCCACGATGACCGCTTCCGTCGAGTGGCTCGCCGTGACCACCGTGACCGCAACCGCCGCCGCTGATAACCCGATACACGTGCAAATACGATTATGGATGACCCAACACCGGACGACATTATAACTAGAACCCGCCGCTGAGAGTTCGAGATGATGAACCTCAGCGGCGTTTTTTTTGCCCATGCGAGGCACGGGGAGGGATGGTGTTGCGTCTTGATGACGTAAGTGAAATCCTCGCTGCGCTCGGGCGAAATTATCGCCTGCTGGGCAGGCGGTTATATTGAGCCGTTGGCTCAGTTATATTGTGCCTGCGGCACAGTTATATCCGCTCCTGCGGAGCGGGTTATATTGCCCCGCGCAAGCGGGGCAGTTGTAAAGTTAGGCGGGCGGAATGCCCGCGGAATTCGAGAGTCCCGCAGGGACGCCAGATAGTAGCCCGGTGGTGAAGGCGCAACGCGCCGTAACCCCGGGTAAGCATAGAAAAATAATTTGAGCCCGGGCGGCATCGCGAATGCGATGTCGTAGAGGGCGGAAGAGTATGGCAGAGGGCGTTAGCCCGGAGCCCAGCGGGAGGGTAACTATCTGTTGTTCAGGCGGGCAGAAGGCCCGCAAGGTTTGTGGAGAGTTGTTGTGCCCTTGCAGGCACAAGTGAAATCCTCGCTGCGCTCGGGTGAAATCTGGCCTGTCGGCCAGGTGAAATCAGCCTTGCAGGCTGGTGAAATTACCGTCGATGGCGGTAGTGAAAAAAAAGGGCAAAGCTGCGAACAGCTTTGCCCTTGGAAATGAAATGGCGTTGTGTAGATTACTTGCCGAAGGCTACCTTGTACACCTCCAGCACCTCCTCGCGGGTGCAGGGGCGGGGGTTGCCACCGGTGCAAACGTCGGCCATGGCGGCGTCGGTCAGAGCCTCGAGGTCTTCCTCCTTCACGCCGATTTCGGCCAGCGTCTGGGGAATCTTCACATCGATGGAGAGCTGCTTCACAGCCTCGATGGCGGCCTTGCGGTACTCCTCCTGGCTCATGGCGTCTACGCCCTGTACACCCATGGCGCGGGCGATTTCGCGGAACTTCTCGCCGGTGTAGGGAGCATTGTACTCCATCACGTAGGGCAGAAGCACTGCGTTGGCTACACCGTGAGGCGTGTTGTAGAAGGCGCTCAGGGGGTGAGCCATGCCGTGTACCACACCCAGACCCACGTTGGAGAAAGCCATACCGGTCATGTACTGACCGAGAGCCATGCCCTCGCGACCATCGGGATCGTTCACCACAGCCTTGCGCAGGTTCTTGGCGATAAGCTCAACAGCCTTGATGTTGAGGGTATCGGCAAGCTCCCAGGCAGCCAGAGTGGTGTAGCCCTCAATGGCGTGGGTGAGAGCGTCCATACCGGTAGCGGCGGTAAGGCCGGCGGGCATGGAGGACATCATGTCGGGGTCAACAACAGCTACTACGGGGATGTCGTGGGGGTCAACGCACACGAACTTGCGGCGCTTGGCCTCATCGGTAATCACGTAGTTAATCGTGGTTTCGGCGGCGGTACCGGCGGTGGTAGCCACAGCGATAACAGGTACGCACTTGTTCTTGGTGGGGGCAAGACCCTCCAGGGATACCACATCGGAGAACTCGGGGTTGTTGATGATGATGCCGATAGCCTTGGCGGTATCCTGGGGAGAACCACCACCGATAGCAATCATGTAATCAGCACCAGCAGCCTTGAAGGCGGCTACGCCACCCTCTACTACAGCTACGCTCGGATTGGCCTTTACCTTGTCGTAAATCTCGTAGGCGCAACCAGCTGAGTCAAGCAGCTCCGTCACCTTGGCTACTACGCCAAAGCGTACCAGGTCAGCGTCAGTTACTACAAGAGCCTTGGCAAAACCGCGGTTTTTTACCTCGGTTACAATCTCCTTCACGGCGCCGTGGCCGTGGTAGCTCGTCTCGTTCAGAATAAAGCGTTTTGCGGACATAGACGTAATTTACCTGAAAATCAGTCAGATGGCAAGCTTCTTCTGTATGCTGATGAAAAAAATGCATTCCTGACGTAAATTCGGATGGACAAAACGCTCCTTGCAGGGTAACATATGAACGAGCCAAGGCTGACAAGAGCCTGTTTTTACCTAAACCTTTCATTTCTATACCATTATGTTCAAAGGATACTCCTCATCCCGCAATAAGCCCGAGACTACTCCCGCCCCCGCTCCCACCTTTGGTGAGGCCGATGTGCCGTCCGATTGGACTGCTCCTGCCGCAGCTGCCCCGGAGCCCGCTGTAGCCGGTGGTTTCTTTGGTGCTACCGAGCCCACTCCGTCTCCCTTTGCCACTGCTCCTACGGCATCTCCCACATCTGTTGCTTCCCGCAACGTGCTGAACTCCGACGTATCCGTTGTTGGTATTCTGCGTTTCACGGATGACCTGCTTGTAGACGGTTCTGTGGAGGGTGAAATCACCTCCGACGGCGAGCTGACCGTAGGTGCAAACGCTACCATTCAGGCCGGTGCTGATACCAAGGTGGCTGTGCGTACCAAGAGCGCCATTATTCACGGCCGTGTAACAGGCGATGTTGTCGTATCCGATCGCGTGGAGCTTACCTCCACTGCTGAGCTTGTGGGCGATGTGACCGCTGCCAAGATTTCCATTCAGGAGGGTGCCGTATTCATCGGTCACTGCATGGTGGGCGTGGCTTCCGCCTCTGCTGTACCGACCCCGGCTGCTGCCAAGAAGGCTAAGGTGGCTAAGGCTCCTGTCAACAACAACCTGCTGGGTTAAGCAGGCTTGATATGATTCATGCCGGAGTATAAGACAGAGCCTATTGTCGTGCCCGTCGACTCCGGGATTTTACCTGAGGGTGAGCGCAACCGTCGAGTTGCGCTCACCTCTTTTAACAGAGCCCCCGCCGCCGTACCGCAGCGCACGGTCATGTGCTACGAGTGCGGGCAATACACGGAAGTACCCTCCGCTGCGCTCTCGGCTAAATGTTCCAGGTGCCATGCCCACCTCAAAATGGCGGATATCACGCTGAAACCCGGCGCTCAGCGCCTCACCGCCCGCACGCTGGGAGATGTGACGATTCAGTCCGGTGCCGTGTTGTCGCAGGTGACGATTGTATGCCGCAATTGCTATGTGAATGGCAGAGCCTCCGGCTCCTACCAGTGC
>JAFOZZ010000085.1 GCA_017390945.1 Akkermansia sp. | reverse complement strand
GCCTTTGGTGCCGATGTTTGCGTGGGCACGACCCAGCGCTTCGGTATCCCCATGGGCTTCGGTGGTCCCGCCGCCGCCTACATGGCATGCTCCGATGCGCTGAAGCGCAAGCTGCCGGGCCGCTACATCGGTCTCTCCGTGGATAAGGACGGCAAGCCCGCCTACCGTCTGGCTCTCCAGACCCGCGAACAGCACATCCGCCGCGAGAAGGCTACCTCCAACATCTGCACCGCCCAGGTGCTCACTGCTCTGCTGTGCACCTTCTACGCCATGTACCAGGGTCCCGAGGGGCTGAAGAACGTGGCTACCACCGCTCACCGCCTGGCTGCCGGCTTTGCCGCTGCTGCCTCTGCCGCTGGTTACAGCCTGGCCGCTGCCACCTACTTCGATACCGTGGCTGTGAGCACCCCCGGCAAGGCCGAGGCTCTTGTGGCTGCTGCCCTGAGCGCTGGCTACAATATCCGCAAGGTGGACGCCGACACCATCTCCGTATCCTTCGACGAGACCACGACGGACGCCGACCTGGCCGCCATCTGCATGGCTCTGGGTCTGCCCGCCGCTGAGGTCCCCGCCGCTCCGGTATGGGGTGCCGAGTGGAACCGCACCAGCGCCTTCTGCACGGAGACCTGCTTCAACTCCTTCCACTCCGAGACGGAGATGATGCGCTACATCCACACGCTGGAGTGCAAGGACCTCGCGCTGAACGAGGCCATGATTCCGCTGGGCTCCTGCACCATGAAGGCCAACTGCGCCGCTATCATGATGCCCATCACCTGGGCTGGCGTGACCGAGCTGCACCCCTTCGCCCCCGCCGACCAGTGCCAGGGCATGCGTGCCATGCTCGAGCAGCTGAAGCAGTGGCTCGCTGTGGTGACCGGTTTCCACGGCGTATCTCTGCAGCCGAACTCCGGCGCCGCCGGTGAGTTCGCCGGTCTGCTCACCATCCATCGCTACCAGGTGGCTCAGGGCGAGGGGCATCGCAACGTGTGCCTTATCCCGAACTCCGCTCACGGTACCAACCCCGCCTCCGCCGCTATGGCCGGCTTCACTTGCGTGCCGGTGAAGTGCGATGAGCTCGGCAATATCGATGCCGCTGACCTGAAGGAGCAGGCCGAGAAGCACCGCGACAACCTCGCCGCCCTCATGGTGACCTATCCCTCCACCCACGGTGTGTACGAGAGCGGCGTAGCCGACCTCTGCCGCATCATCCACGAGAACGGTGGCCAGGTGTACATGGACGGCGCCAACATGAACGCCCAGTGCGGCCTGACGAACCCCGGCACCATCGGCGCCGACGTCTGCCACCTGAACCTGCACAAGACCTTCGCCATGCCCCACGGCGGCGGTGGCCCCGGTGTAGGCCCCATCTGCTGCGCTGAGCACCTCACGCCCTACCTGCCGGGCCACATCTGCGACGACAGCCAGGCTCACTCCGCCGTGTCCTCTGCCGAGTACGGTTCTGCCGCTATCTGCCCCATCACCTGGATGTACCTGGCCATGATGGGCTTCGAGGGTCTCAAGAAGGCCTCCCAGATGGCTATCCTCAACGCTAACTACATTGCTAAGCGTCTGGAGAACCACTTCCCGACCCTCTACTCCGGTGCCAATGGCCTGGTGGCTCACGAGTGCATCCTCGACACCACCATCATGCTCCGCAAGAGCCACCTCTCTGTGGACGACATGGCCAAGCGCCTCATGGACTACGGCTTCCACGCCCCCACCATGAGCTTCCCCGTGCACGACACCCTCATGGTCGAGCCCACGGAGTCCGAGAGCAAGTACGAGCTGGATCGCTTCATCGATGCCATGATTGGTATCCATGGCGAGATGGAGGCTGTGGCCAACGGCACCGTTCCCGCTGACGACAACGTGATGGTGAATGCTCCGCACACCGCACTGGCCGTGACCGCTGATGAGTGGAACCACGCTTACACCCGCGCCCAGGCTGCATATCCCGCCGCCTGCCAGCGCCTGCACAAGTTCTGGCCGTCCTGCTCCCGCGTGGAAAACGCCTGGGGCGACCGCAACTTCTGCTGCACCTGCGACACCCTCGCAGAGCAGCAGGGCTAAGCGTCCGCCGCTGCTTTTGTTGAATCCCTGCGCTTCCTCCCGGAGGCGCAGGGATTTTTACGTGCGCGGGGCTGGTAAATGCACGTCGTAGGTCAAAAGTCCTTTGCAAAAATGCACGTGAAAGGCTAAAAGTCCTTTGCAAAAATGCACATGGAAGGCCAAAAGTCCTTTGCAAAAATGCACGCGGAAGGCCAAAAGTCCTTTGCAAAAATGCACATGGAAGGCCAAAAGTCCTTTGCAAAAATGCACGTGGAAGGCTAAAAGTCCTTTGCAAAAATGCACGTAGAAGGCCAAAAGTCCTTTGTAAAAATGCACGCGGAAGCTCAAAAGTCCTTTGCAAAAATGCATTTACGGAGAATAAAGCGATGAAAATAGAACGAGTTATGAATATTTGCGGATTTTTTGAAAAATAGGCTTGAAATAATCGAGAAAAAAGTTGACTTTTAAGGATGGTTCTGGTACCCTTTCCGTGAAGGAAAGAAAGGAGAAAGCAATGAAGCGTTGGTGTATCGATGAGCTGATAGCGTGGAAAAATAACCCTCGCCGTAAGCCCTTGCTGTTGCTTGGGGCTCGTCAGGTAGGCAAGACGTGGCTTGCTCGTGAGTTCGGGCGGCAGCATTATAAGAACGTTGTCTACGTGCGTTTTGACCGCGATGACTTCGTGCGCCAATCTTTCGAGAAAGATTACGACATCCCCCGCTTGATGGACACGCTGCAGGTGCATAGTCGCGTGCAGATTGTACCGGGAAAGACACTGATTATTCTGGATGAAATACAGGAATGTCCCTGTGCACTGACGTCGTTGAAATATTTCTGCGAAGATGTGCCGGAGCACCATATCATTGCCGCCGGGTCCCTGCTGGGGCTTTCCGTGCATACCGGTACCGGTTTCCCGGTCGGCAAGGTAGACCGCGTGTACATGTACCCCATGAGCTTTACGGAGTATCTGGACGCCACCGGGTATGGCATGTACGTGGAGCTTATCCGCAAACGCGATTGGGAGATGATGGCAACCTTCCACGACAAGTTTGTCGAGTTGCTGCGGCAGTACTACTTTGTAGGCGGCATGCCCGCCGCGGTGCAGGAGTATGCCGAAACTCGCAACCCGCATGCTGTGCGCCGTGTGCAGGAGGCGCTGTTGGCCGACTATCGCAACGACTTCAGCAAGCATGCCACGGCTGCCGAGACCCACTATATCACCCAGATATGGGACTCCGTGCCGGAGCAGCTGGCACGCGAGGATAAGCGCTTTGTGCATGCCGATGTAGGGGAGCGCGTGCGGGCACCGCAGCTGCGTGGCCCCATCCGCTGGCTGGATGACGCCGCGCTGGTGCAGATAGTACCGCGTGTCAATAAGCCCGAAATGCCGCTCTCCGCATACAAGGCCGGCGCTTTCAAGATGTTTTTCCTCGATGTCGGCTTGCTGGGTGCTGCCTGCAAGTTGCCCCCATCCGTCATCCTGGAGGGCAACAGCATCTTCGGCCAGTTCAAAGGCGCGCTTACCGAGCAGTACGTGCAGCAGCAGTTGCGCGCTGAATGCGGTATCTCTCCCTATTACTGGAGCGCTGAGCGCGCTCAGGCTGAGGTGGATTTCCTTATCGAGAGCGACTACCGCATCTTCCCCGTAGAGGTGAAGGCCGAGCTGAACTTGCAGGCCAAGAGCCTGCGCAGCTTCTGCAAGCGGTATCGCTACCCTGTTGCCTTGCGTGTCTCGATGACTCCGCACCAGGTCAGCACCGTGCACATTGCTCCCGGTAAGTCTGACCCGCAAGGGCACACTTACACGGTGGTCGATGTGCCGCTTTATGCTGTAGCCTCTGCCCCTGCCGAGGCAGGGGCGGTGAAGGTAGAGGCGTAGTTGCCAAAAGCCGCGTTTGGCGCGCTGTTGTTCGTTTTCGGGTGGTAATCAGCCCGTATCCCGCGGGCTCAGCGCGCCGGACGCAAAAAACTTTGTCGATTGTAGATTGAAATTGTCAATTCCTCTTGTACTTTTTTCTTTACGTTTCCTTAAACATATAGTAAACTCTACACCATGGACGCCACCTCTCTTCTTGCTACCGAAATCGATTACGATAAGTATGACGACGATGATGATTACATCGCCGCCTACAACAACCTTATCGAGCAGCTCCGCGCTTGTGCCAAGGCTCATGCTCAGGGCACCGACGGCTGCCCCCAGTGCCTCGAAACAGCCATTGCCTGCTGGCAGAAAGCCGCCGAGCTTGAGGACCCGGAATCCCTTTGCGCCCTGGCCGATTATTATCTCTCCGTCGGCGATGATGATGGCGCCATCAACTGGCTGCACAAGGTGGTGAATGTGTACGACCTCGAGCAGCCCCTCTGCACCCTCATCAGCCTCCTCAACAAGCGTAATAGCGAGGAAGACCGCTCCGAGCTCGATTCCCTCTACCGCACCCTCGTGTCCGGTTTCCCCAGCGCTGAGCACCACTACGACTACGCTCGCTACCTCCTCTCGGTAGACTCCGCTCCGCACTCCCTTACCCGCCGTAAGGCTGTCCGCTTCCTCGAGCTCGCTGCCGCTACCGGCCACGCCGATGCAGCAGAGCTCCTCGAGCGCCTCGGCCGTCGCTGATTTTCTCCCCGAAATATTCGGGTATTGTTTGTTTGGTTTATTAGTGTTTTCTCCGGCTTGCTAGCTCCCGCCAGCAAGCCGGAGTTTTTTGTAATACATTACAGCTGCTGCTGAGCCCATGCTAGAATGTGTGCCGGCATAGGGAACTTGAGGTGCCATACTATGTTGATTGGCTTGCTTCCCTCGTGTTTAACATATTCTACGGGACCAAGGAATACGTAAGGAGAAGTTATGCCTTCAGCCGTTTTTTTGCGCTCTCGAATAAAGAGCAATATGGTATATCCGTTTTCTTTATGCTTGATATAGCTTTGGCCGAGTTCGCCATTTGCGGATGTAGTAGACTGGCTTTGCCAATGGAATAAACTCGAAGAAATGGCGTAATCTTCGTACATGGTTGTAGGTGAATATGCACTTTCATCTTTGTTAATTGTGGCAAAGAAGATGTGCATTTTTTGTTCCTTTTCATGAAGGACACCTGCTTGAAGAGTGTAGCAGTTTTCAAACTTGCACTTATTGAGAGCTAATAAGACTTGCTCGCTTGTGTATGAAGCGTGTAGTTGCAGAGACTGAAGGTAGGGCAAATGCGGTTGTTTGTAGATACTCTTTTTGTTATGAAGCCACTGAATAACTTCCCGCAAATCTAGTACTAAATTGGGATGAGATACCGTGAAGTTGTGGATTCCTTCGAGCGTATTGCTGGGTTTCGTATTACCCCAAAGTACTGTGTATATGCTCGCTAGAGCAACTTCGTCGGAAATCTTTTCGCTGTTTAGTCCGTTTGCAAAGCGTTGCAACATTTCGCCGTCGTCTTGTAACAGGAGTCTACGAATTCCGTCTCTAATGTTTTTCTCGAACTTCCTTAAATCCTCAATATTGTTTTCGGAAATGCATTCTCCGTGGACAAGAGATGGGAGTATTTTACTGTAGATGACGTCCGGCGTGTCAACCCCAAGAAGCTGCATAATTTCGTTAAGCGTGATTCGAGAGCCTGCTTCTGAATGGAGTTTAATCTCTGTGATTATTCCCCTTCTGTTGAGTCCGTCAATGTATTCCTTAATATTGCGTAAAATGTACTCCTGAGCCTGTTTTTCCAGATGGATGGAACACCCTGTCGGGAGAAAAGAAAAGCCTGTCTCAACTTGCTGTTCAATGAATTTAGTACTGGAGTGCGAGGCTAATGCCTTAAAACGTTGAGTATAATTGAATTTTTTGTGGGCTGGAGCAATAAAGTCAAAAACAACAAGGTTTTCTTTGTCGTTGCTCCGTCTGAGACCTCGTCCTAATTGCTGCAAGAAGACTGTTAAGCTTTCAGTCGGGCGCAAGAAGACAACTGTATCGATATCTGGAATGTCGACGCCTTCGTTGTACAGGTCGACAGTGAAAATAATGGACACTTCATTTTCTTGCAGCTTTTGTGGTGCTAGGTGTCGCTCATCATGAGAGCTGCGAGAGGATAACGCAATGGCAGGAACTCCCTGTTTGTTGAAGAAATCAGCCATGAATTCAGCATGTTCAATATTGATGCAGAATCCAATTGCTTTCATTTTTCTTACATCATCAAGCCTGTTGTGCATTTGTTCCAGAACCCAAGCAGCTCGTTTTTCATTGTTGACAAGCATGTGGGATAGGTCTGTATTGTCGTATTTTCCATTGACCCAGCGCATTCGTCTGTAGTCAATGTGGCTTTCGTCTGATATGCCATAATAGACAAAAGGACACAGTAGTGTGCGTTCAATGGCATCGCCCAAACGAAGCTCGTGAGTGTAGTTTCCTCCAAATAAGGGGCGAATATCCAGTCCATCCATACGCTCAGGGGTCGCAGTAAGGCCCAATAGGCTAATGGGAGCGAGCCCGTTTAGAGAGTCAACATAACTGTTAGCACTGCCGTGATGGGCTTCATCTACAACAATGTATTGAAAGTGGTCAGCCGGAAATTGTTTCTTTTTATTTTGCCATGATTGAATGGTGCAAAACCAATGCTGATATTCTGTAGGTTCGTTTGTCCCGTCTACTAAAGATCCTAAGCTACCTTTTCGGGTAACTTGTCTAAAGGCTGTTCTGGCTTGTGATAGAATCTCTTTCCTATGAGCAAGGAAAAGCAGCGACGCATTAGGGTGAGATTTGCAGAAGTTAAGGTAATCAAATGCCGCAATCATCGTTTTTCCTGTACCTGTCGCGGCAATAATAAGGTGTTTGTTCTTCCCCGCTACTCGTTCGCGCGCGATGCTTTCTAACGCTTCTTCTTGGTATCGGAAGGGCCGAATATTGAAGAAGGTAGTTGGCGTATCGTCACGTCTATCCTTGCGCTCATAATCCAGAGCTAGCTTCAGCCTCTTTATGTCTGAATCATGCTTGCACGGTTCAAAGGTGTTTGCATCTTCCCAGTTTGTTTCAAACGCTGCGATGGCTGCATCCCATAGATGTTTTACCTCTCTTTGGCTAACCTTTACATTCCATTCGAGCCCATTATCCATAGCCACTTTGGATATGTTCGAGGACCCGATATAGGCTGAACCATAGCCGGTTTTTCGGTGGAAGATATATGTTTTAGCATGCAGTCGCGTATGCTTCGTATCATACGAAACGCGGACTTCGGTATTAGGAAGTGATTTCAGCCATTCGATTGCTTTGCCCTCTGTGACTCCCATATAGGTGGTAGTGGCGATGCGGAGACAGGGCTCGGGGTCATTTCGATGCCGTGTTGTGAATTCTTCTAGTATAGGCTTTAATGGATTTAACCCCGTCATTTTTATAAAGGATACCATCCAATCAGCACGGTCGCAGGTTTCTAGCTCTTTCTTAATTTGCTCTACCAGTTTGGGCGTTCTCATCGCTCCGGTTAGGAGAGCTGATACTGACAAGGGGGTATCTGGGCGTTTTTTAGCAATAGGAGAGCGGTATGATGGGGCAATCTCTAATAATTTGCGACCATCTGTTGGGATTACGTGGCCTTTTATGTATTCGATAAAGTCGCTCGAAGTTAAGATGCCTCTAAGTTTATTGTATAATTCTTTATCGCGAAGCTCATCTGAGCGAGATTTCAGATAATTTGCTACTTCGTTTGCAAAATGAGAAGGGAATTCATGCCAGAAGCCTTCTTTGCTTAAAGGCTCATCTGTAAGTAATACTCCATTATTGTGTGATAGAAGTTTTTCTAATTCACATGTTAATAAGAGATCATAAAAACCCTGGTCCATATCGATACAATATCATTATTTGAAGAGAAGGTCAAGATCAGGTTCTTCTCGTAAGGAATGGGAGTTATGGTTGATACTCATTCGAATGAGAAAGGGTTTTTGATTTGGACTTGACTTGGTTTCTATTCCTGGATAGATTGTTGTTCATGACTTTTACCGTTACACTGCCCGAGTTTAATTCATTTTTGGAAGAGTTAGGAAGCGAGATAGAGGCTCTTCTGGTTAAGGGAGATGCTTATCGTTGGGGAAATGAGGAAGTGGAGCCCGACCTTAACCTTGCTATCGAATATTACCGTGAAGCTGCCGAGATGGGGGATGCTGAAGCAATGCGCTTGTTGGCTACTACTCTGGAGGAAGTAGGGCAGTGTGATGAAGCCAGAGCATGGGAAGAACGTTTAGCTGGTATGGAGCACTAAAGAGTGTCCCAATCACACCTGTTCGTAGTCCTGAATCAGCTCCACGAAGGCGCGGAGGACGTTTTGTCTGGCCCAGGGGCCGACGCCTTTGAGGCGGGAGGCGGCCTCGATGGTCGTGGGTTTGATGGTGGCGAGGGCGCGGAGCGTTTCCGTGCTGAGCACGCGGTAGACGGGCATGCGGTACTCGGCGGCGAGGTCGCGGCGCAGCTCGCTGAGGTGCTCGTAGAGGGCTTTGTCGATGCGGCCAAGCTGCATGGTGGCGAGCACGCGCTCGGAACGGCGCTTCAGGGTGGAGGTACGCACTTGTTTGATAGCGGTACTGCTCCAGATGCGGCGTGTGAGGCGCACGGGCTCCTGCTCCTTCATGACGCTCTCCCCCTTGGCGGTCAGGGTGATAAGAGGCAGCTCGCCGCCGGTGGTGGTGATGAGCCCGCCCACCTGCATGGCGCGGAAGAGGGCGCGGAGCTTGGCGCCGGTCATGTTGGACAGCAGGCCGTAGGTGCTCAGGCGGGTGAGCTGCGGGGGCAGGCCGGCGCGCTCCGAACCGCGGAGCATGTCGGCTATCTTGGCGCGGCCGAAGATGGCCTGCCAGGAGCCATCTGCCAGGCGGCGGCTGGCTCGTGCTACGCCTGCAAGCGCCTTGCGCACGATGACGAGGTCCTCACCGTCTATGTCCTCCACATCACCGGGTTCCTCGGCATTGCAGACATCGCAGTGGCCGCAATCTCCGGCAGTGGTTTCGCCGAAGTAGTCCAGAATCCAGCGCTGGCGGCAGCCCACGCTGTAGGCGTAGCGGGTCATGGCCTCAATCTTCTGGTGATCGCGGCGCGCCTTTTCCTCGATAGCCTGCACATCGATGGGAAGGGCGGCAAAGGGAGTGGCGGGGTTGGTGAGGCGCGTGAGCTTGGTGTTGCTGCCCGGCACATCGGAGCGGGTGATGGCACCGGCATGGATGAGGGCGGAGAGGGCCGTGCCCACGGCCATGGGGTTCACCTCCTTGCCGAGCTCCGCGCTCATGTGGTCTACCGTCATCTGGAGTTCGCCGTTGGAGTTGCAGCGGCTGCGCAGCAGGTTGTAGACGCTGCGGATGGTCTGGACGGATGGGTTGCTGCCCTCGAAGAAGAACTCCTGCGTTTTGAGGTCGGCGTGGTTGAAGAGCAGCTCGCAGGCGGAGAGCTCGCCATCTCGCCCGGCGCGGCCAGCCTCCTGGTAGTAGGCTTCCACACTGCCGGGAATCTCGAAATGCAGCACGAATCGCACGTCCGAGCGGTCGATGCCCATGCCGAAGGCATTGGTCGCTACCACTACATCCGCGCGGCCGGAGATAAAGGCGTTCTGCGAGAACTCGCGCTCCTCGTCCGTCATGCCGGCGTGGTAGGCGACGGCGTTGGCACCCGTGCCGCTGATTTCGTCGAACACGGTCATCACGTTCTTGCGGGTGGAGCAGTAAATGATGCCTTTGCGCCACTTGGCAATCACTTGGCGTATGCGCTCAAACTTGGCCTGACGGTTTTCGCAGTGGGTGATGGCGAAGTCCAGGTTGTCGCGCCCGAAGCCACTGATGATGACAGCGGGATTATTGAGCTGGAGCGTGTTCAGGATGTCCTGCCGCACGGTGTCAGTAGCTGTGGCGGTGAGCGCCATGGTCTGCGGGTAGCCAAGCTCCTGGCGTACGCGCCCCAGGCGCAGGTAGTCCGGGCGGAAATCGTGTCCCCACTGGCTCAGGCAGTGCGCTTCGTCGATAGCCAGCAGCCCTACCTGGAGGCTGCGCAGCAGGTTCATGAAGCTTTCCTGACCAAAGCGTTCCGGCGCTACATAGATGATGCGCAGCTCTCCACTGCGTAGTGCGGCCATCACCTGGCGGTATTCGTCTGTCCCCAGCGAGGAGTTGACCGCAGCAGCCGGTACACCGCGCGCTTGCAGGGCGTCCACCTGGTCCTTCATGAGGGCGATAAGCGGGCTGACAACGACCGTGAGCCCCTCGCGGCAGAGGGCGGGGAGCTGGTAGCACAGGGATTTGCCGCCGCCGGTGGGCATGATGGCGAGCGCATCGCGCCCCGCCATGATGGCATCCACCACGGCATCCTGACCGGTGCGCAGGCTATCGAAGCCGAACACGCTGCGCAAGACGTCCTGCACCTCTGCTACCTGTTGTATCATGCGCGCGTATTATAGCAGCAGGGCGGGGTGTTTTCAATGGCGAAGTTCGCTTTTTCTGTCACATCCGGGGGGGCGGTGAAGGTTGGGTGTACGTAAAGGAATCTTAATGGATAGAAATATTGATTGTTCAATTTGCGCAGAATAAATGCTCGTCAAACGATAAGTTGAGAAAAATGAAGACTAATATAATAAAAACAACACATGTTTTATAAGAAGATGAAAATATATTTTGCAGAATATATATGAGAAAACGATTGTACGAATAGATAAAATATCATCATATTACGGAAAGAATTAAAAGTAACATCCGGCATTGTGTAAAATTAAAATATCATGAGACTCGGCTGAAATGAAACTCTAGTACTCGGGTGGGATATAAGCCGTGCGAGCTGAGCGGCGAGGGAGGCACACAAAAATGGAGGTGAGAAATAGAAAAATAGAGCAAAATGCACCCACCGCAAAGCTAGGAATATAACGGCGATATTTTTGATGGGATGTACATCTGCTCGTCGGCAGCAAAATCTCACGATGGTAAAAACGGGACAAAATGTCGCATAAATTTAGAGCGGGGTAGGGGAGTTTAGATGAAGAAGGCGGCGAACTGAGAAAAGTGGAATGTGTGAAACGAGCTTGAAAAAGTTTTCAAAATCGTCAATGGTGTTTTCCAGATGTGGGAAAAATTATCTAAACTCTTGAAAATATGGGCGTTAAGTAGAAAAATGCTTCAAAAAGCTGAGAAATTGACAAAATGTGAGGTGGTAAAGGTATGTAGACTACTTTTTCTTAGAAAATTGCCTGAAAATGGAGCTTTTCACAGAGAAAAGAGGCTTCCGGAATGCTCAATTCCCTATAGTAAAGTATGCAATACTAATGCAAATTGGTCTAAAAACCGTCATTTAGTTCTCTTGAACAGGCGGTAAGCGCCGTTGAGAAATTGTGGAAAAATAGCCCAAAATATCCGATTTTAGCCCAGAAACGCCTTAAAAATGCCCAAAAGTAATAAAGAACGCTTTAGCAACACTTGAAAATGGCCATTTTCGGGCATTTTGGGGCGTTTTTTGGGGGATTCTTTTGTCGTTCGGATTGTCGGTTTGTCGGACGTTCCGAGGGGAGGTTTTCGGTGTTTTTCGGGGGCAGAAAAGTGAGCGTCGGGCGCATGTGGCGGGCTGTTGGCGACTTCATTTGTGAGAAAAAAACGGGGAAGAAACTTGACATGTGCGGGCGTGTGGATTAAAGTGGATACGTGGTATACAAGACGAATAAGCTGAGTGAGCAGAGCCTGTGGAAAATGACGCTGCGCTACACAATCGTTATCTGGGTGCTGATTGTGGCTTTTTATTATCTGGTGCAGCTTGCGGATCAGAGTATGCATGAGGTGGAAATGGAGCCGTGGGTGCTTGCGGTTATCTCCATTCCGGCGCTGGCTATTGCCGTGTTGGGCATGCGCCGACTGAAGAAATTCCGCAGCCAGTGGGAGAACCTTTTCTTTACTCTGACGGAGAGCGGCCTCATGTATGAGAGCGAGCGCGAGGGGCTGAGCCTTTTTGTGCCGTGGTGCGAAATTTCGATGGTTCGCAGATCCGGTAACATCGTCAATCTGTACATGAAAAATGGCCGTTCTTTACCCTGCATAATGGAGGGAATTTGCGAGCCACGCCAGCGCGAATTTTTCCAGTTCGCCATCGCCCATGCAGGGAAGGTGAGCGATGCAGCGCTGGTGCCTCCTCCGGCTGATGCTCAGGTGGAGCAGCCGCTCCGTTACAGTGCCACGATGGTACAGCGGAAAGACGTGGCAGATGCCATGGCTCTGGTGGATGGCAGTGCACGCGTGCAGTGGTTGCGTCCGGCTGTGCTGCTGGTCTGGATTATCTTATTCACGAAGGCGTGTTATGATGTGCGTCTGGGAATGATGGGTATCTCGTTCGTGCTCATGCTGAGCTCGGCTTACAGTCTCTGGCGACCCGGCCACCGCATGGTGCGCTTCAATCAGGGCGGAGCAGATATTCATGTGAAGGGGGAGGGGTATCTGATTGTGAAAGATGGCGGTATCTGGAGCTATGTGCGCAGTGCTACTGTGAAGGGTGCCACGCGATTGAAGTACTGTGATTTCTACCTGTTCAGCAATGGCGGTAATGTGGCTATCGACCACGGCCAACCGCAGCCGGAAGGGTACCCCGAACCCTGCGGCAAATTGCCGCGCCGCCTGACCGGCTGGCCTCTGGTTCTGGTGCTCGTTGCCGCTATGGCTGCCGGGGTGCTGGCCTTCACGCAAAGTCGCTTATTCCACTTGCACCAGGCTATCAACAGTGCCGAACCTCTGCCCCATCTGGAGGCGTTGGTTGGGTGTAAGTGCGAAGAGGGAATGAGCATGGATATTGGTTCTCATTTCAAGGATAAGTTCTGGCTGACTCGCGCTAACAAGCGCAATCCCTTTGCTGCCCTTATTGTGGTATCTTTCCCGGATGGTTCTGAGAAAGATGTTCACCTGGATGACAAGGGGCGTGTACTCTACACCGAGCGCACCAAGCATGTCGGCGACAGTATACTCTACCTCGATGATGATGGCAAAATCCTCGGGGAAGATATCTACGCGACTGAAGAAACAAACTGAAGCTAGTATAACGTTCGATAAATAAGCAGACGTCCCGGTGAGCATTGATGTATACAAATGAGAATTTAGCGGGCGATTGATAGACAAATTACAAGTTACGATAGACAAGTGAGAAATTAGGCGGGCATACGCCCGCAGGATGGAGCATAGTTATGCAAGGGCTTATGCTCCGCGCTTTTAGAGCGCGGGCGTTCAGTGTGGCACTTGCTTCGCTCATCCTCTTCGGCGTAAGCCGACTAGTTAGCACTTCGTCCCTCGGAATTCGTCCTCGTACTTCTACAAATTCCAATTTGTCAACCAACGACCAGTTATTTGTCGAACTGTATACTAGCGAGAGAGATTCTATTTATTATTCCAATCTCGTATTGCGTTGAGCATGGCGGGGGAGAGCTGTTCATCGCAGAAGAGCCCGATGCCGGCGGGCGAGGTGGCGTGCAGGCGGTCGAGCTCGGTAGTGAGTTGTTCGGGTGTGGTGTCCGGCAGGTGCAGGCCGGGGGCAACAGGCAGGCGCTCGGCTGTCTGCTGATGCGCTGCGGTCGTACAAGCTGCTGACCATGCAGCGCTTTCATTGTAGAACGAGTAGTACACCATGGGCAGCGCGAGGTCGAGATGGAAGCGCGACCAGTCCTGGCGGACAAGCTGGGCGGCGATTTGCGGCGTGGGGAAAACGGCGCAGGCGGCGCGAAGATTGTGCGAGCGGATGCGCTCGCAGAGGGTATTTGCCACGCGGGCAACGCTTTGCAGACGGAACTCGCGCCAGTCGGAATCGGTGTCGGAATGTATGTTTATTCCGCGCTTGAATTGTTTTGCAAAATGCGCCTTGCAGCGGTCGCAATAACAATAGTCATATTCCGGTAGTTCCCGGTCCATTACCAGTCCGTATTTCTCCCACAGACCGCGGGGCAGAATGACGTCCGGCAGGCGCATGTAGTCCAGCTGAATGCCAGTCAGACCCGGGATGGCGGCGAGCTTGTCCACCTCCGTGAGCAGGTGATTCAGTGCGCCCTCACTGGTGGGGCAGAGGAACTGGTAGTACTCCACGTAGGGGCGGTCAGCCGGTGCGTGGCAGGATTTGCCGTGGCGGTTGACGGCGTACCAGTCCGGGTGTTGCAGGGCGGTGGTATCCTGCGGACGGTTAAGCGCCCACAGCCAGGCATAGACCTGCAGGCCGTGCTGGCGTGCCAGGGGAGTCAGCGCGGCGAGTTGCTGGCAGTTGCCACCAATGATAACCGAGTGGATGCCAGCCCCGGCGATATTCGCAAAATGCTGCTGCCACCAGGCGGTATCACCCTCGCGCTGGCCGCCCTGTACCCACAGGTAGAGCGGCGGGCGGTCGTGCGTGGCCGGTGTGGTGGAAAGCATGCCGTGGGAGTCGAGCGTGAGGCGTTGCCCATTTTCGGCTATACTCTCTGCAACAAAGTGTTGCGGTGTGAGCAGCAGCGGCGTGACGCCCGCGTGTTGCAGCGTGGCGGAGAACTGCCCATGCTGGTCGCGGTGTGCCAGCTGGGCATTGTACCAGGCGAACAGGCGGCGCTGTGCACCATACGCAGGCGGCAGGGGCATGCTCTCGTAGCCGCTGCCTGCGGGCTTGTCGCTCAGGCGCACATAGCCCCAGTGTTCCGGGCAATGGATGTTGATGACGCCTGTGGGCGCCCACACGTGGTTGGTTTCCGGCAGGGGATTGCCCTGTGCATCTGTACGCTTGCTGTAGCCGCAGGGGGCGGAGGCATCCGGCTGCACGTGCCAGTTGACGCGCGAGAAGTTCATACGCATCGTCGTACCGGCGGCGGGCGGCTCGGTACGGCGCGGGTGGTTGGAGTGGGCCGTGATGCTCTCCCACGGTATGGCGAGCTCCACGCTCCAGCCCTCATCGGTATTGCCGGGGGTATTCAGCGTGCCGCGGCGGTGTACGGCGTGCTTCAGGCCGGGGATGTTCCAGTCGTGCAGGGCGTGGTTTGCTGTGCGGTAGGGGGCGGTGAGGAATAAATCCCACACCGTATTGAGTGCATTGATTTCCAGCTCAATATAGTTGCGGGTATCGCCATCGGGGTCGATGAACACCTCAAAATCCGGGTCGTGGTAAATGATGCTGTCGCGCTCGGTAAGCGTGGCCCAGAGGTGGGGCTCCTGCATGTCAGCCAGCACGTAGAGGTAGCGGTCATCCCACAGCATGCGGATGTCCGTGCGGTGGGGAATGGCGGCGCCCTCGATATCGCGCAGCGGGCTCAGGCGCAGCGCGTGCTGCCAGTCGCGTTCATCCCCCTTGCCATCGATGCTCAGCTCCTGCGTGGTGCGCTGGCACACGTAGGTGGGCGGGGCAGGGGGCGGCTCGGCGGCGCACAGGCTACCGGCAGTCAGAAGCGGCAGAAGTCGTTTCATCATGCCCGACACCATAACATATTTGCCCGCTGTTGTCGAAGATAAAGTATGCCCCCGCGCGACATGGGAAGATACAGCAAAACCGCCCGCAGATTTCTCTGCAAGGCGGTTTGGGAGTCGCTGTCGACGTCTGTCAGCGCAGGACGATGCGGTCGCCGTCGGCATCCACATGGATGGTGCTGCCCTCGGGGAACTGCCCGCCGAGGATGGCGAGGCTGAGCGGGTCGAGGATATCGCGCTGAATAGCACGCTTGAGCGGGCGGGCGCCGTACACCGGGTCGTAGCCGTGAGCGGCTACCAGAGCGGCAGCGGCATCGGTGAGCTCCATCTTCAGGCCTCTGTCAGCCAGGCGCTTACGCACACGCTCCAGCTGAATGGAGACGATACGCTTCAGGTCCTCCTGCTGCAGGCGGTCGAAGATGATAATCTCGTCCACGCGGTTCAGGAACTCGGGGCGGAAGTGGCCACGCAGGGCGTCCAGCGCCTTCTCATTGCGGGCAGCGGCATCGCTCTCCGTCAGAATGAACTGGGAGCCGATGTTGCTCGTCATGATAAGCACCGTGTTCGTGAAGTCCACCGTGCGTCCCTGGCCATCCGTCACGCGGCCATCGTCCAGCACCTGCAACAGCACGTTGAAGACGTCCGGGTGAGCCTTTTCAATCTCATCGAACAGAACCACGCTGTAGGGGCGGCGGCGCACGGCCTCCGTCAGCTGGCCGCCCTCATCGTACCCCACGTAGCCGGGAGGCGCTCCGATGAGGCGCGAGACGCTGTGTTTCTCCATGTATTCCGACATGTCGATGCGCACCATAGCGGCCTCGTCATCGAAAAGGAACTCTGCGAGTGCCTTGGCCAGCTCCGTCTTGCCCACGCCTGTGGGACCCAGGAAGATGAAGGAACCGAGCGGGCGGTTCTCATCCTGCAAGCCGGCGCGGGAGCGGCGCACGGCGTCCGCTACGGCTTTCACAGCATCCTTCTGGCCAATGAGGCGGGCGCCGATGCGCTCCTCCATGTGCAGGAGCTTCTCGCGCTCACCCTCCGCCAGGCGTGCGGCAGGAATACCGGTCCAGGTGGACACCACCTTGGCGATGTCGCTTTCCGTTACCTCCTCCTTCAGCAGGCCTTCGCCGCTCTTCTGCATGCGCAGCAGGGCAGCGCGAGCCTCCTGGGCAGCCTTCTCGGCGGCGGGAATTTCGCCGTACAGAATCTCTGACGCGCGCCCCAGGTCGCCGCGGCGCTGAGCCTGCTCGGCCTCTGTGCGCAGGGCGTCAATCTTCTGCTGAGCATCGCGGGCGCAGGTGACGATTTCCTTCTCGCTCTTCCAGCGGGCAACCATGGCGTCCACCTTCTCGCGGGTGTCGGCCAGCTCGCGGGTGATTTTCTCTAGGCGCTGGCGGGAGTCCTCGTCCTTCTCCTTGGCGAGAGCCTGGCGCTCCATCTCCAGCTGCATGGCGGTGCGGTTCAGCTCATCAATCTCGCTGGGCATGCTGTCCAGCTCAATCTTGAGGCGTGCGGCGGCTTCGTCCACCAGGTCCACCGCCTTGTCCGGCAGGAAGCGGTCCGTGATATAGCGGTTGCTCAGTGTGGCTGCGGCCACCAGAGCACTGTCCGTAATATGCACGCCGTGGTGCACCTCGTAGCGCTCCTTCAGGCCACGCAGAATGGCGATGGTGTCCTCCACGCTCGGCTCCGCCACATAGACGGGCTGGAAGCGGCGCTCCAGCGCGGCATC
>JAFOZZ010000084.1 GCA_017390945.1 Akkermansia sp. | reverse complement strand
GTGCAGAGGCAATATGGAAGTAGGATGCAGCAACCGCATGGAGGGCTCGGTACAGGCTGCTAAGCTCGTTGTGGAGCGCTCTGTTAATCTGGTGCTGACTCAGGGCGCTACTGTTGATGAGATGGAGGTGTATGGCCGCGTGACCGGGCGCATAGTTGCCCGCAAGTCGGTTCTGTTGCACCGTGGCGCGGAGCTGATCGGCACCTGTTTTGCGCCGGTAATGAAGCTGGAACCGGGGGCCGCGCACCGTGGCGAATGGCATGAGGTGAGCCCCGAATGATTGTTGCGCTATGGATATCGTCATTACCGGAGCATCGCAGAATACGCTGAGGCATATTAACCTCACGCTGCCTGCAGGGCGCATCATTGCACTCATGGGGCCCAGTGGCTCCGGTAAGAGTACCCTGGCGCATGATACCTTGTTTGCTGAGTCTCGCCGCCGCTTCCTCGATTGTCTCTCAACCGGAGCCCGCCGATTATTAGCCCGCCCGGAGAAACCGCGTGTGGAGGCCATCGATGGTCTGCCGCCTGCCTTGTGTCTGGAGCAGCAGGTGCCGCGTGGCCACAGCCGTGCCGTGCTGGGCTCTATTACGGAGGTGCTCGATTATCTGCGCATTATTTATGCAGCTATCGGCGTGCCGCATGACCCGGTAACAGGGGAGCGACTGACCCGCCTCAGCCCAGACGAAATTGCTACTTCTCTCTGCGCGTTGCCTGAAGGGACACGCCTGACGCTGCTCGCGCCGCTGCCGGCAAGCTTTGGCAGCGAACTGGGCAGCGATATCCTCGAACTCCGCAAGCAGGGCTACCTGCGTGTGCGTGTCGGGGGCGAGATTAAGGAATTGGAAGATTTGGAAGCCGCCCCACCCGCACCGGGCGCGACCTGCGAGTTGGTGGTGGATCGCATTGTGGTGCGCGCTGGCGGTGAGTCGCGTATCGCGGACTCCGTGCAGGTGGCATTGCGACTCTGCCCGGATGAGCTGCGGGCACTCGTGCAGGAGAAGGGCGGAGAGCCTGAGCTTCAGTGCTACCATACCCGCTATCGCAATGCGGAGACTGGCTTCACGCTGCCGGACCTCACGCCGCAGCTTTTCTCCCATTATTCTGCTCGTGGTGCCTGCGATGCCTGTAACGGCACCGGTGTGCAGGAGGGCAAGAATGGGG
Source organism: Akkermansia sp. (assembly GCA_017390945.1). Taxonomy (GTDB): domain Bacteria; phylum Verrucomicrobiota; class Verrucomicrobiia; order Verrucomicrobiales; family Akkermansiaceae; genus Akkermansia. The sequence goes on along the minus strand of JAFOZZ010000084.1, from coordinate 23,392 downwards.
AGACCCGCATGTGTCCCGCCTGCAAGGGAATGCGCCTGAATCCGGTGGCACTCTCCGTTACGCTCCTTTTTGGTGAGCAGGAGATAAACCTGGGGGACTTCTGCCAGCTTTCCATTCAGAAGAACCTGGATTTACTGCCTCTGTTGCAGATCCCCCCTGTCTATCAGGAGGCCTTACAAACGGCTGTAGCAGAGCTGATGCTCCGCCTCGATTGCCTGGTTGATTTAGGCCTGGGGTATCTCTCGTTATCGCGCGCGGCGAACACACTTTCCGGTGGCGAGCTTCAGCGTGCCCGCCTGGCCGGGCAGATAGGAGGTGGCCTGTCCGGCGTGTTGTATATTCTTGATGAACCGACCATCGGCTTGCACCCATCGGAAACGGAGCGGCTGATTCGTGCGCTGAAACGCCTGCGCGATAAAGGTAACACTGTGCTTGTGGTTGAGCACGACCCTCAGCTGCTGGCCGAGGCTGATTGGCTGGTGGAAATGGGACCGGGCAGCGGCCCCCATGGTGGCGAAGTGCTGGCCGAGGGAAGCTATGCCGACTTCCTGGCGCACCCGACATCGCCGACCGCAGCCTGGCTATCTGGCCGCAAACGCTTTGCTGAGCCGGAGCCGCTGGAGCTTGCCGCCTGTAAATGGGTGGAGTTACAGCATGCCAATGCGCGTAACCTGAAGGATATCACACTGCGTCTGCCGCTGGGGGCTTTCATCTGCCTGAGTGGCCCCGGTGGTTCCGGTAAGAGTACGCTTGTGCATGAGTGTCTGTTACCGGCCATTAAAGAGGGGTGTTTGAAGGGGGCAGACAAAGGCCTGCGCCCGATTCTGCTGGATCAATCCATGCCCGGGAGCTCGCCGCGCTCAACGCCCGCGACAGCAACCGGCCTGCTGGATGCGCTACGCCCCTTGTACGCCGCCTTGCCGCTGTCGCGTCAGCGTGGCTATACACCGGCGCGTTTCTCGCTCAATGTGCGCGGCGGTCGCTGCGAGCGCTGTGCTGGTACGGGCCGCCTGGAGGTGGATATGAACTTCCTGGCTGATCTGTATACCCCGTGTGATGCCTGCCATGGTGCGCGCTATAACCGCGAGACGCTGGAAGTAACCTGGCGCGGTAAATCCATTGCACAGGCGATGGCTATGACAGTGGATGAGGCGCTGGAGTTCTTTGCCCCCATTCCGGCAGCAGCCGGTATATTGCAGGCCCTGCACGACATAGGTCTGGGGTATTTGCAGCTCGACCGTCCCGCCTCGACCTTATCCGGTGGCGAAGCTCAGCGTGTCAAGATTGCGACCTATCTGGCCAAAGCCGCGCCCAAGCGTGGACGCCGCGATGCGGAACAACTCCTTTTTGTGCTCGATGAACCCTCCACCGGTTTACATTTTGCCGAGGTGGAGCTGCTGCTGCGCGCGTTCTATCGTCTGCGAGCAGCGGGGCATACCGTGCTGTGTATTGAGCACCACCAGGGCATTCTCGCCTGCGCGGATTACCTGGTAGAGCTCGGCCCCGGCGCGGGGCCTGATGGCGGCACCATTGTACGAGAGGGAGCACCGGAGAGAGCATGAGGCGTTACCTCCACATCGTGATTTTCACTTTGCGGGTGCGATGGTGCACCAGAATGAGAGCATGCAAATCAGGCCTGCCAGGCAGGCGGTAAATGGCGACTTCCTCGGGCTTCACTTCCGGGAATTCCTTGCAGAACTCGTCGATTTCATAGCTATAGAATTGTTTTTCATCGCTATACACCCAGAATGCAGGAATATCTGCATTGAGAGTGCCGAGGATGGTCCAGTTGTGCTCCTGTATAAATCCGAAATCGAAATCCAGCTTGTCGATGGATATGGCATCCAGTTCATCGAGTCTGTATGGGAGAGTCCGGTCAAGATGGATGAGCGCGGGCGATGCATGAATGACGAGTCCGCAATATGCGAGCGGCAGGCACAGTAGCCCCAGTCCTGTCCATTTCAGTACTCGAAACAGCTTTTTCATCGGCGTTTCAACCGCAGGACATTCACCGGGGCTTCAGTTGCCTGTATGGGGAAGGCCTGATTGCCGGGAAAAATGAGATAGTGCAGCCCTTTTCTTGGCAGACTGAATGTGGCGAACTTGCGCATGTCATCGCGCGTCGTGGGCAGGGGCTGTTCCTCCAGAATGGCGCCGGTCTCGTCCACCAGCTTCACCATTTGAGCCTCCTCTGCACGAGGATGGAGGTCGAGCAGCAAGCGCTGGCGGTCCGCAGGCAAACCATTCTTGCTGTACCACTGGGCAGCCAGTTCGGTATAGCGCTCCGTTACGTCCTCGGCGGCAATGTTGTTACGCAGCATGTCACCCACCGGAAAAATCATATCACCCTTGGGATTCTGGGCGACAATGCGCTGCCAGATGTTCGAGGCATCCAGCATGCCGATGTTCTCCATGACCCAGCCGGTATTGAAATCCTTTTCGTTGAACTCAATCATCTGCCACTCGCCATCGAGCCATACTTCCGGCCATGTGTGATTGCCACGCACGTGATTCCAGGTCGGTATGCCGACTGCACGGGCCGGTATGCCAATGGAGCGGAAGGCGCAGACCATCAGGATAGTCTGGCCGGTGCAGGAGATTTTCTTTTCCTCAAGTGCTTCGAGGGCATTCATGTCTTGCTTACGGCGCTTAGCCGAGTAATAAGTGCCGGTCAGCTGGGTCATGTTCGCGGCAATATGCATGACAGCCTCGCGGGCCGTGGTGCAATGCTTGACGGCAGGTGCAAAGATGCCCTGTACTTTCTGGCGCCAGTCGCAGGGTGTTTCGCTCAGTACCTGATTGGGCTCCAGGTAGCTCTCGCGGATTTCCTGCGGGATATTCTGCCCCCACTGAGCAAAGGCCGGGGACACCAGTGCGCTGAGCGTCAGGAGGAGGATGGGGATGATAGCCCGGAACATGGTCACGAGTTACTTAATGACGGAACCGTAGAGCGTGAAGCCTGTGCACTCATCAATACGTACCGGTACGATGGTGCCGACCTCCGCTGTGCCGCCCTCAATGATAACCGGCTTGTTCTGCGAGGTGCGGCCTTGAAGTCGCTCGGCATTGTTCTTGCTGGGGCCTTCGACAAGGATGCTTTGCTCTGTGCCGACAAGTGCCATGTTGCGGGCGGTGGCAATGCGGTTCACGCATTCCAACAGGTCGTGGTTGCGCTCTTCTTTCACGCGCAGGCAAATCTGATTGTCCATGATAGCGGCGGGCGTGTCACGGCGCTGGGAGTACTGGAAAATGAAAGCGTTATCGAATTGAATGCGCTCTACCGCAGCCTTGGTCTGCAAGTAATCCTCATCCGTCTCGCCCGGGAAGCCCACAATGATGTCGGTGGTGATAGCCAGGTCCGGACGCGCCTCGCGCATAGCCTCGCAGAGCTGGAGGTATTTCTCATTCTTGTAGGGACGCAGCATCAGCTTGAGGATGCGGTCGCTGCCACTCTGCATGGGGAAGTGAATGTGGCTGCACAGCTTGGGCAGGTAGGTGTAGGCGTTCACCAGGTCCTGACGGAAGCCGATGGGGTGCGGAGACGTGAAGCGGATGCGCTCCAGCCCGTCAATCTCGTGCAGTGCCTCCAGCAGGCGCACAAAGGCACCGCGGCCATTCACGATGGGCTCGTCCTTGCCGTAGCGGTTTACAATCTGGCCGAGCAGCGTGATTTCCTTCACACCACGGGCTACGAGCTCGCGTGCCTCGGTGAGGATATCCTCCTGCGGGCGGCTGCATTCGCTGCCGCGTGTGCTGGGTACAATGCAGTAGGAGCACTTCATGTCGCAGCCCTGCATGATGGAAACGAAAGCTGTGCAGTTGCCTGCGGGCGGCATGTGATCCTTGATGGCATTCTGGAAGCCTTCCTCGTGGTCAACGGCACAGATGTGAGCGCCACGGCGGAACGGCTCGGTGATATTCTGCCCCAGTCGGCTGCGAAGCAGGCGGTTGCAGTGCTTGTACACATTGTGGTACTGGTGGGTGCCGCTCACCAGGTCCAGGCGCGGAAGCTCGCGGAAAAGACTACGCTGGCGGCTCTGGCACATGCAGCCCATGAAACCATATACCACCCAGGGCTTAGCGGTCGGACGGGAACAGAGCAGCCCCATCTTGCCAAGGGCTTTCAGCTCGGCTTTTTCGCGCACAGAGCAGGTATTGATGAGGATAACATCGGCCTCGGCCTCATCCTTCGTAATGTCATACCCTCCCGCCAGGAACATGCTCAGCACCTGTTCGCTGTCGCGTTCATTCATCTGGCAACCATAGGTCTTAATCAGTACACTCGGCATAGCTTTGCTCTAAATTATTCATTACGAATGACAAAATGTCACCCTTGCGCGCGAGAGTCTATCAGCTTTAGGCCTTATTTGCAAGCTTTTTCAGTTATAGCGAGTTCATACGGATTACTTATCTGAGTCATAATAGCTTTGTACGTGATGATATGCCATTGTAATTACTTGCTATATTGTAACGCGTATGGTATACACTTTGACCATATTCATGCGTCTCTTTCCATTCAGCTTATCTCTCTCATTTTTCCTGTTAGTGCAGGGGCTTTGTGCGCCTGTACATGCGATGCCTGATTTTGATATTCCGGATGAGCTCGACCCGCCGCCGGCTGAGCCTGAAGCGCAGAAACTGAGATATCTCAATCCGATGGTGGAAATGATGCGTGCCTACCGCGAGCCGGTAGAGGTGGAAATCGACCCCGCCTGGGGCCTGACAGAGATGCAGCTCGATACGCTTTCTCAGCCGCCGTATTGGGTGGTGAAGAATGGCCGAGCCCGCTGCTTTTACCCGGAGGATTCCGAGCCCACACCGGAGCAGGTGAAGGATGGCTCCGCGCTGACCAAGCATCAGCGTACCCTGATTCACCGTGCACGCCTTCGCCAGCGTCAGGTCGTCGCATGGAAAGCTCGCGTGGCAGCAGAGGAGCACAACCGTAAGAACTCAGCGGCGTTAGCCGCTGTTGAGAAGAACGGCCTGCACATTATCATTCAGCTCAGAAAACAGCGAGGCACTTTCATGCATGGCAATAAGGCGCTGCGTTCTTTCCGCGTTTGCAGTGGCAAGCGCTCAACTCCTACGCCTAAGGGGCATTTCCATGTGATGGAGAAGCACAAGGATCACCGCTCCAACCTCTATAACTCAGCCATGCCTTTCTTTATGCGCCTGACTGTGGATGGTGTAGGGCTTCACCAGGGGCCGATGCGCTCCGTGCCGTCATCGCATGGCTGCATTCGTCTGCATTACGATGATGCCCGCTTCCTGTTCAACAACTGCGAGGTGGGGACTCCAGTATTTGTAACAGATTAAGAGCGATTGGCGCCCTTAATCGCCGAGATACGGAATGCCGGCTTTTTCGTGTGCTTTGCGAATGTTGTTAGCAAAGCGCTGGCGGGCAGGGTGTTTTCTGTAGCGTTCGTATAACTCATCGGGTAACAACAGAACGGCATCTCCGGTCGTTTTCTCGTTGCTTTTAACGATGCCGGAGCTGAAGCTGATGTGGTGAATCTCCTTGCCTTTCTCATCCAGTAACACCAGGCGGTCAACAATATGCAACGAGCCGATGTTTAACTCCACATTTATGCCCACATGCAGCCAATCCAGTTTGGGTTTTCCTGATTCATCGTCAGTAACTATCGCTTCTGTGCAGGGAATATCTTCCCATTTCTTGAGAGGAAGCTGCTGCCCTTGCTTGAGGATGTCTTTGAGTTCGGTAAACTCATTCTGCGTTAATTTCGTGCCTTTTGCTGGTGGTAATTCTGCACCAGTGCAACAGCAGTCGCCGCGTACGCGGCAGAATTCGGCCTTAGCCGCCTTATTCAGGTGGCTCATGAACTCTTCGTACTTAGCCAATTCGCGGCTGCGATATCTGGCGTAGGCTTCGTTTCTGGCTTCAATATTTAACTGAATTGCCGTTTGTTCGAGCATCTCTCTTTCGTTCGTGCAGCTCAGAAGCATGAACGCTGCGAGTGGAATCATCATAGAACGTGCCATCATTTTACAATCTCCATAAAGCGTTTGTAATCTTCCTCCGATATGATAACCTCATTGTGCTGGGTAATAAAGGAAAGCCTGCCGATATCCCATTCGAGAATTCGGCATAAGGTATTCCCCTTGGCATCCAGTAAGCTGATGGTGGTTTGGCGCGATGGGGAGATGAAGACGTGCTCCTTGTATTTCAACGGCTGAACAGCAGACAGAATGCGGCACAGTTCATTCTTTTCACTGTCAGAGAGCGTGTATTCACGCATTTCCGGGTTCTTCATGCGAATGCGATGCGTGTTCACACGAATGCTGGCGCATGCCTGTGCCGCTGCGCGTATTTTTCGGGCGTATGCCTCGTGGGCTTTCGCTTCTTTCTTCGGGAGCGCTTCCAGGTGCATGTGTGCCGTTTCGCTGTGGGGCTTGCCTGTTACTGTTTGGGGCGTCAGTTGTTTACCCTGGTTGTAGGTCGCCTCGATTGTAGCCTGCTGTTGCTGCTGTTGTGAGAGGCCGTAACAGAGGTCGACCGGCAGGCTGAGCGTGGAGAGCACAATGGAGCCGGGGATATCGATGGCCACAAAGGCCAGTATGGATGCCGGTACGGTCCAGTATCTGTGAGGCGAAGGCTCTGGCGTCATCAGTCTGATGGGGCGGTATTCATTGCCCACCGTGTACCAGGGATAGAAATGCCGCATCTTTTCCGGCTTCCGTTCAGGTACGGTGTATGCCGGCAGCGCGTGTGTCTTCTGCCCGGTATCCGGGGAGAAGTAGTATTGCTCCTGCAATACCTCCTCTATTTTGAAGTTGGCGTGAGGTAACTGGCTGAACGAAGGGTCCAGGATGGTAATGGGATAATCCGCGGAAACTCTGACACGCTTGGTTTCCACATAGCGTGTGTCGCCTGCGCGGTAAATTTTCCAGTCGTCTGTGTCGATGGGGACAATGATGGCTTCGCTTTTTCGGTCGAAGTTGCTGATGGCTCCTGCGACATCCACACGGACGCAACCGGTAAGAGCACAGGCGGCGAGAATCAGAAAGAATGGGGTCAATTTCATAGTGTTGGTGGTGGGTTATTGCTCGTAAATTGTTGGGTCTGGCATGCCGGCGGCGGCGAAAGCCTCCCGGCGTTCGCGGCATGTGGCGCATTGTCCGCAGTGCTGCTCTCGGCCACAATAGCAGGAATAGGTGTGGGAAAAATCTACTCCCAGATCCGCGCCGATGGCGGTGATTTCTCCCTTGTTGTTGTCTATAAAGGGACGCAGAATTTGCAAATTGGCGTAGGTGCCCAGCGAAATGGCCGATGCCATAGCTGCCATGAAATCCTCCCGGCAGTCCGGGTAGAGAGCGTGGTCGCCACCATGAGCGGCAATGACGATACCCTCCGCGCCGTTGCTTTCGGCAATGCCGGCGGCAATGGCAAGGAAAATGCCATTGCGGAAGGGAACAACCGTCTGCTTGAGGTTATCCTCTGCATAGTCGGCAGTGGGGATAGCGTCTGCACCGCTGAGCAGAGCGCTCTGCAAGTGTGCGGAGATGCTGCGCAGGTCAATCTCGTGGTAAGGGATGCCAAGTTGCTCAGCCTGCCAGCGGGCGCAGGACAGCTCACGAGCAGCGTGGTTGCTGCCGTAGTCGAAAGAAAGGGCGCACACCACCTCGTGGTGGCGCTGCGCCCAGTAAAGTGCGGTGGTGGAATCCAGCCCGCCGGAGAGTAGTACGGCTACTTTCATGCAGGGCGGTTCTCGGGCTTGTGCTCGGCTTCGCAGGTCAGCTGAATGCCGCCGCGAGCGCCAAACTTACCGGTCACCTTCATCCAGGTCGGGTCAACTGCTGCAACGAGGTCGTCCAGAATGCGGTTCACAACCTGCTCGTTGAAAGCAGCGTAGTTGCGGAAGGAGACGAGGTAATACTTCAGGCTCTTGGTCTCCACCACTTTCTCGGCGGGGGAGTAGCAGATGGTCAGCTCGCAGCTGTCCGGCTGCCCTGTGACCGGGCAGAGGGAGGAGAACTCGTGCGTTGTGAGCGTCACCACGTAGTTGCGGTACGGGGTGCGGTTCGGGAACGCCTCAAGCTTGGCGTCATCCGGGCTGGTGAAGAACTCAGAGTGCTTGCCGAGCAGGGAAAGGTCTTTGTTGTCCATGTGTGTTTCTGGGTTAAGCTTTGGTGAGTTTGTAGCCGTCCTTGCCATCCTTCATTGCCCAACCGAGCTCAGCGAGCTTGCCGCGCAGCGCGTCAGCAGCAGCCCAGTCCTTGGCCAGACGTGCAGCCCAGCGCTCATCTGCAATAGCCTTGATGTCCTCGGGTACTTCGATGTCGGCATCCGGGTCCGGCAGTTGCAGGCCGAGGGCCTCCATGATGAAGCGGAAAGCCATCCACATGTCCGTGGCGGCGGCAGCGTCCATCTCAGCGGGCTTCACGCCCTTGATGGCGCTGAATACGTGGCCGAGAGCCTCCGGGCCATTGAGGTCGTCCTCCAGGCTGTTCCAAGCCTCCAGGAAGATGCCCAGAGCAGGGGCTTTCTTCACGAGGTCGCGGTAGGTGGGCTCCTTAGCGCCGCTGGCCTTGGCCAGTTCCTTATCGAAGCGACCCAGCTTATTGAGGGCGCTGGTGGCGTCCTTCATGCCGTTGAGGGTGAAATTGAGCGGGCGGCGGTAGTAGGCACCGGCCAGTACGTAGCGCAGCGCAGCGGGGGTGTAGCCCATCTCCTGCAGCTGGTCGAGTGTGTACATGTTGCCGAGGCTCTTGCTCATCTTGGCACCATCCACCAGCAGATGGGTGACGTGGAACCAGTGGCGGGCAAAGTGCCCACCGCAGGCGCAGCGGCTCTGGGCAATCTCGTTCTCGTGGTGGGGGAACACCAGGTCAACGCCGCCGGAGTGCAGGTCGAAGGTGTCGCCCAGGTACTTGTGGCTCATGGCGGAGCACTCCAGGTGCCAGCCGGGGCGACCTTCACCCCAGGGGGAGGGCCAGAAGTTCGGGCCATCCTCAGGGCGGCGGGCTTTCCAGAGCACGAAGTCAGCCACGCTGTCCTTCTCGTACTCGTCCGTATCTGCACGGGTATTAGCTGTTTTGCCGAGGTCGAGGTCCTGGCGGTCGAGGTGTGCCAGTCTGCCGTAGTCGGCATAGGAAGAAATGCGGAAGTAAACCGAGCCATCATCGCTCTGGTAGGCATGGCCGCCTGCCATGAGCTTGTCGACGATATCCAGCTGCTCCTTGATGTGACCTACGGCGCTAGGCTCCACGTGCGGAGCCAGGCAGTTCAGTGCCTTGCAATCGTCATGGAACTTGGCTGTCCACTTGGCGGTGTACTCGCCCAGGGGCATACCCTGTGCCTGAGAATTGCGGATGGTCTTGTCGTCTACGTCCGTCAGGTTACGAACATGCTTGGTACGCAGGCCACCGAGTTCAACCACGCGGCGGAAGACGTCCTGTACAACGAAGGTGCGGAAATTGCCGATATGAGCTGCTGCGTACACGGTCGGGCCGCAACAGTAGAAGCGCAGCTGTTTGCCGTCTTCTGCCTGCACGGGCTTCATCGCCCCCGACTGTGTATCATAAAGGTTTAACATAACGCAGCAGAGTATGCGCTTGAAAAGCGATGTTGTCAAGCTCGGGCGACGTCAGTATGGATTTTAATCTTTACGACATAGGGCTAATGTGCTAGGATGATTCCATGAGGGGTATTCTGCTGCTGATATCTTTGCTGAGCCTTGTCGGGTGTTCGCATCATGGCACCGTAGCAGCCGCCCCCACGCCCGCTGTTGCAGACGTTGTTATTTATAATGATGCTCAGGCATCGCGTTATACCCGGCAGCAGATGGATAAGCTGGCCCCGGTTATATCCTTTCGATTAAGCGGAGATGACGTGTATGACCGAGCCCGGAGTATTGCTGATCAGATGCTCAAAACAGGGCTTGCCGTGTCGTTTACCATACGTACTCGCGGTAGCGAAGTAGAGCTGCAACCTGTCTATTCCGATGGGGAGGTGATGATACATGCATTGAAGCGTGCGGATGTCAGGGCTCGTCTCACTGCTGAGCAGCAGCGTGCCTTGAGCAAGGCGGAGGGGGCTGTACGCGATATCTGCGCTCGGCATCGTTCCGAATATGACCGCGCACTGGCCATGCATGATTACCTCGTGCTGCATGGCGAATACAAGGATTCCTTACAAGACCATGATACGGCTAATGCAACCGCTAAGCTGCTGAATACCGGTAAGGGCGTGTGCGATTCCTATACCCGGGCTTATCGCCTCATGCTCTGCATTGCCGGGATAGAAAACCGCTTTGTGGCAGGCGTTGCCAATGGGGATAATCACTGCTGGAATCTGGTACGGCTGGATGGTGCCTGGGTGCATGTAGACTGCACTTACAGCGACCCCAAGCCCGATGCCCAGGGGCGTATCTATCACACGCATTTCGCTTTGCCGGATTTTATGATTGCGCGCGACCACGAGTGGAATCGCTCGCTTTACCCGCCTGCTACTTCGACAGCGCTGTATTACCCTTATCGGCGTCGCGCGTTTGATACGATGCTCGACCTTGTATCTTGGGCGAGCAGACAGAAAAGCACCACCTCGGAGCGGTGCATTACCGCTTACGTGGATGAACTGCGCATTGCGGGCGGAGATGACTCAACCGCGCGGCGCCTTATGGAAGACGCACAAGAGGTGATGAATGAGCATGTTGTTGCGTACTACGCTCTCGAGAAACACCTGCCGGGCGTCATTTGTGTGCACGTGAAGGACTGACTGGCCCTTCCCAGATACCCATGAAGAGCAGGGGCGTACCTGTCTCCAATGTGCCGATAAACCACAGGAAAGGGCGGTCGAAGTCGAGCGATTCCTCCGCGCACTCTTCATCCATTTCCGCGTAGGTGCTGGCGGCGGCAACGGTGCCGCTTTCAGTGATGTCGAGGCAGGCTTTCTGTTTGATGGCGTCCAGCATCAGGTCGGGCTTATCTGTCCACGGACCGAAATCTGCTTCGCTGGTAAAAATCTCTTTCAGCCCCAGCTGGCGGAGGGCTTCGGAATAATCCCGCAAGGAATCATGGACACTGAAACGAGGCAGCGACACGCATGCGGTGACCTTCTGTTCTGCGAGCTTGCGGCGAATAATATCCAGCTTGGCGTCTGTAAGGTGCTCGGTAAAGCCTTGCGCGTCCGCTCTCGGCAGAATCGCGACAAAGTAGAGTTGCGGCGATGCGCTCGTTTTGCTGTAAGGAATAGCCGCTGCTCGCCAGTATTTGCCACCGGCCACGCTGAACTCCTGTTCGCTGCACATTGTAGGTACTTTCACTGTGCTCCCATCGCTGAGCGTGAAATCCTCCATTGCTGTATCCTCCGACGAAAAGGCATATTGCCACGTGGCGCTGAAGTGGATAGCATTAAGCACCAGGAGCCTCGAATTGGGCGATAGCTGGCTGGCATCTGCTATCAGGGCTGGAATGCAGCCTTTTGTTGTCTTGTCGCTCCATTTGTTGATAGCGTCAACAGCTGCGGCAGAATCCGAGCTGAGGGGGATACGCTGCACCTTTCCCGCAGCTGGTTTGAGCGGTAGGTCGGTATCTGCAAAGACTGCCTGAGAAATTGTGAGTGCGGGGTGCTGGGGGCTGGTTGCTTGTTTGCCGAGGGGCAGGGCATCGAGCTCCGCACGAGTTTTGCCTGCGGTGCCGTTCTTCAGTTGTTGCAGGCAGGAGATGATACCAGCGGGGGAGAATACGACATTTTCGCCCTTGCCAGCTCGCACAGCTTCGCGGAAGAGGTGCATGCCCAGAGAGTCCTGGGCGCTGCTCAGTGAGGTCAGAACTAAGGCTATCAGTGGGAGGAACTTGTGCAGCATGGTACTACCACTATTGCATAGCAGCCTGAAAAGTCAAGCGAAAAATGACCGCTTGACATGTTGGTATCCAGCGCGTATAATGCACGTCACAGGATATTATGGCAAGTTTGATTTCCTCAATTCTGAAACGCACTCACAATGGCGACCCCGGCGTATCTCAGCACATGCTGCTGCTGACGGTGCTTGGCGTGGCTGTACTGTGCATGATGGCTTACAGCGTGGGCGAGACTCCGTTACAGAGCGCCTATCGCGCCGTCTGGGTGCTCGTGTGTTCCTTTGCTGTTGTTTTCTATTATGGGCTGGGGCATCGCAAGGGCGAAATGACGAAGGGACGTGCCATGTTGTGCGTGCTGTGCGTACTGGCTCAGATGTCAGCGCTTTACGTTGTTAATTCGTTCTGGCCGTCGGTACCGGGTGTGGAGCCCTGGCAGAAGCTGCTCGTGTTGCCGTACATGCTGGCTCCTGCCGTGGCCGCTGTGCTGATTAACCGCTCGATGGGCGTTTATGTATCCCTGTGTTGTTCACTGTTTGGCATTGCCTTGTTCCCCACCAATGGTGAGCTGAACTTTATGGGCGATTATGTGGTTATCAGCCTGTTGACCGGCGTGGTATCTGCTGCCATCTGTGGTCACCTGGGCAAGCGCCAGCAGCTCCTCTATGCCGGTTTCAAGACGGGATTTGTCGTGTTTGTGGCTACCCTTGGCCTCACCGCTCTGCACACGGGCGGGCTGAATGTTCGTGGCGATATGGATGCGGCCGCAGTCTTCACGATGCTGATTACAGCGCTTGGGGTGAACTTCCTGCTGGCTGTCATTGTCAATGGCGTCATGCCTTTGCTGGAGAATCTTTTCCGCATTTCGACACACATTACCTGGCTGGAGTGGGCAGATATGAATCACCCTCTGCTGAAGAAGCTCCAGATTACGGCTCCCGGCACCTTCCACCACAGCTTGTACGTGCAACGACTGTCTGAGGCGGCGGCCGAGGCTATCGGCGCGGATGTGACGCGTGCCGGTGTGTGCGGCCTGTACCACGACATTGGTAAGGTGAAGAACCCGCAGTACTTCTCGGAGAATATCGTCGACCAGTCCATGACGCCGCATGCCGAGCTTACGCCCGAAGCCAGTGCGCGTATCATTACCGGCCATGTGGCCGAGGGTGAGCAGCTGGCGCGTGCCGCAAAGCTGAATCCGCGTATTATTGATGTGATTCTGGAGCACCATGGCGTTACTACGGCTTATTTCTTCTACCGCAAGGCACTCGATAATTACGAGACGGAGAAGAAGAAGTTCGATGATGGCCTGACAGACACATGCCCGGATGAGGTTGATAAGTCCATTTTCTCCTATCCCGGCCCTATTCCCCAGAGCCGCGAATCCGGCATTGTGAGCATGGCTGACGCTGTGGAAAGTGCCACGCGCTCGTTGCAGCATCCCACGGAAGATGACATCCGCAACATGATTGAGGGCATCTTCAAGGGGCGTATTCTGGATGGGCATCTTCAGGACAGCGGTCTGACGCTGGGTGAGATAGCCCGCATGAAGGAGTCATTCTTCAATACGCTGCGTACGATGAATCACAACCGAATCGCGTACCCGAAGCCCGCTGCCGGCGATGCTGCTGCGCTGCTGGCTGCCCGCCGCACGGCGGAGGAAAAGAGCGATAACTAAGCGAGCCGCCCATGAAGCAGCAGCTGCGTAGCTTTCTGATGGTGCTCTCGTTCCTGGTGGGCGGACTTTTGCATGCCGAGATTCATGATTTCGGCTGGTTGCTGCCCATCGGCATTACGGTGATGCTCAGTATCACCTTTATTGGCCTTGATACCTCGCAGCTGAAGCCTCGTCTCATGCACCTGTGGGTGCTGCTGGCATTGCAGGCCGTGTGGATAGTGGCCTGGCTGGTGGCCTACCACGTGGGCAACCCTGTGCTGGCGGAGGCTGTGTACTATTGCGGGGCGGCACCTATTGCTTCTGCAGCTCCCATTATTGTGCACCTGCTGCGTGGCAATGTGGGTTTCATCACCACCGCCATGGTGCTCAGTCAGGTGGTGTTTGCTGTGTTGACTCCCTTTGTGCTGCCGTTTATCGTGCGCTCGACGGATTTGAGTTACAGCGAGCTCGCGCTCATGGTGGCGCAGCAGATTGGTATGGTGCTGGGGATTCCTGCTGTGGTAGCGACTGTCCTGCGCCTGGTGTACCCCGCATGCAAGTCTTGGGCGCCCAGGCTTAAAGATGTGTCGCTCGGTATCTGGAACTTTAACCTCATCATCGTTTCCGCTATCGGCACCCACCGTATCATGCAGATGGATTACTCGCTCTGGGATATGCTGCCTATGGCTATTGGTGCCGTGGTGGTATGTGCTGTTGGCTTCATTGCCGGGTATCGACTGGGCTACCCGGAGCTGAAGCGCGAGTGCTCCCAGGCTCTGGGGCAGAAGAACACCATCCTTACTCTCTACATCGCCGGCCAGAGCTACGCTACGCCGCTTGCCTATATCGGCCCGGTGTTCTATGTATTCTGCCACAACATGGCCAATGCTATACAGCTGTGGCTTGCTGCGCGAGAAAACTCGCACCGTGGTTGACATTCCCCTTTGTCTGTGATAGACTTTCCCACGTTATGACAGCAGCAGAGAAAGCACTTTCCACCTTCCGCGAACCTCCTTTCATGTACAATTGCGCCCAGACGCTGTGCGCGGCATTCGACCGCGATGATTTGCTGGAGCCCATGAAAGCCTGTGGTGGTGGCCGCGCCCCGGAGGGGATGTGTGGCGCGCTGTATGGCGCTATTCAGGTAGCTCCTGAGCGAGCCGAGGAGCTGAAGGCTGCCTTCATTGCCAAGAACGGCGCATGGAAGTGCTGCGACCTGAAGGGCGGCGCTCAGCGCGTGGCCTGCCAGCAGTGCGTGGCAGTGGCCGCTCAGTTGGTAGCAGGCGAGGAAGCCTGAGCTGCGGCTTGCAGCAGCGCCTGAATACGTCGGGCGCGTGCACATTTAATGGGCTCCCACAGGTAGGGGAGCTCATTGTTGATATAATCGAGCGGAGAATCTCCGCGCGTGCTGCGTGCAGTGGCGTGGGCTCCGTGTTGCAGCAGGAGCTCGGCAACACGCGGAGCAAGCGCCTGTACAGCACACATGAGGGGAGTACAGCCATCCAGGTTTTCCTCTGCATTGGGATTCGCTCCGGCATCCAGCAGCGCCTTGACTATCTCCAGGTGATTGCCACTGGCGGCGTCGTGCAGGGCGGTGGAGCCACTGCGGGCGCAGACTCGGTTTACATCCGCCCCTGCGGCCAGCAGGCTGTGGACAATGGGCAGGGAATCCGCGCAGACGGCTCCCATAAGGGGAGTATAGCCGGCGGAGTCGCCGGTATTCACGGATGCACCGGCGGCAATGAGGAGCTCCGCTACAGCTGAACGCCCCTCAATGGCAGCGATGAGCAGGGCGCTGTCTTCTTCATGACCGTTGCATTCATTGGGGTCGGCGCCTTCGTCCAGCAGGCGTTTTACCACAGCCGCTTCGCCATTTTCGATGGCACGGAAGAGAGGAGTCGATACCTGAAATGCTTCGTTGTCCATAGGTGGCAAGATACACACAGGGCATCGCGCTGTCAAGTGCACATCACGTCACACGCGGATGAAGACACCGCGGCGGTACAGGAAGAAACAGAGCAGCCACGCCAGCAACAAATAGGCAGAGCTGTACGCAATACCCAGCCAGTCAGCAGGCAGCAGCGCTTGCAAGGTGCCGCCGAACACGCGGCTGGTGAGTTTACTGAGGTCTATCAGGTTAGTAAGCATGTAAATGAAGAGCGCATTGCAACCAACAACGCGCAGCGGGTAGCTCCAGGCTCGCCAGCGCAGTACATCGCACACGAGGTGGAATACTCCCAGCAGAATGGCTCCTACACCAGCAGAGGCTAGCACAAAGCAGGGAGTCCATATATTCTTGATAACCGGGCCGACTGATAACCCGACTGCCAGCAGGGCGATACCTCCACCGAGCATGATACAGATGCGGCGTGCTGCGCTGAGCGCATTGCTGAAGACGCGCCCGCTCAGGTAGCCCAGCAGGCAGAGCGCAGTGGCAGACAGGATGCAGAGCGGACCTTCCGGGTCGTAACTGCCGCCGTATAGTTTGCCGGGGCAGTATTGTGCATCTATCTGTGCATTCGCGCAACCGCGCGGCGTGTAGTCCCCACCCCAGTGTTGCGCTGCCCATACGCCCAGCAGAATGGCAAGCGTAGCAAACGCCAGTCGCCAGTTGCCGCGCAACAGCATGGCCAATGTACCACCCAGCGCGCCTGAGATGCCTATGAGCCCCAGTACGGACGCCAGGCGCATGCTGGAAAGCTCCCAAACCAGCGGTCCATTCACCAGCCAGCCGAGTACAACGAGGATGAGAGCACGCAGCCACATTTTACCAGCGAGGCGCAGGTTGCTGCGCTCTTCGCTCAGCTGACGCCGCTGCGAAAAGTTCAGACAGACACCGGATATATATACAAATACCGGGAATATCAGGTCGTAAGCGTGCAAGCCTTCCCATGCGGCATGCCCCATTTGTGCCTGCAATTCGCGTCCCCAGCTGCTGCCATTGTGCAATGCACCGACGTTCCAGAGGATGCTTCCGAGCCCAATGATGAGCAACATGTCAAATCCTCGCAGGGCATCCACTGAATATAATCTTTTGTCATTAGCGCTTGACATGCTATATGTTATCCATCTTTTGCTGCATTCTGTCAAGAAAATTATTTTTAGCGCCAGCTAACTTTTTTAGAAAAATTCAAAGAAAAGTCTTGCATAGCTATAGGAATTGTGGTAAAACTTGCTCAGCAAGTGAGGGCACGACGCCCAAACAAAGAACACAAACCAGAAATTAGCATCATGTTAGTAGGAAAGAAAGCCCCGGAGTTTACGGCAAGCGCAGTGGTAAATGGCGTCATCGAGAGTGATTTCAGCCTGGAGCAATATCTGGGCAAGAAGTATGTGTTGCTGTTCTTTTACCCGAAAGATTTCACCTTTGTATGCCCGACCGAGTTAATCGGGTTCCAGAATGCGCTGGGCGAGTTCGAGAAGCGCGACACGGCAGTGGTAGGCTGCTCGACAGACAGCGAGTTCTGCCACTGGGCCTGGGCCAATACGCCGAAGAAGCAGGGCGGTATTCAGGGCGTGACCTATCCGTTGGTGGCCGACATTAACAAGGACATTGCTTCCAAGTTCGATGTACTGGCCGATGAAGGCGACCGCGTGGCCTACCGCGGCCTGTTCCTGATTGACCGCGAGGGCATCGTACGCCACATGCTGGTGAATGATATGCCGCTGGGTCGTTCCATCGAGGAGGCAATCCGCGTGGTGGATGCCCTGCAGCACTTCGAGCAGTTCGGCGAGGTTTGCCCGATGGGCTGGCACAAGGGGCAGACAGCCATGCAGGCCACTCACGAGGGCGTAGCGAGCTACCTGAGCCGCTGATACGCGCCCCGCTAAGAAAATCGTTCATAAGAGACAAGAGGAGAAAAGCGGTCCCGAGAGAAATCTCGGGGCCGCTTAACTATGGTATTGGACGAGAAATATGAAAAAGAAGAAATCCGCGCTTATTTCATATCGCGAATGGCCTTGGCGCAGTCATGAATGAGGCGCGGGCCATTGTAAATGAAACCGCTGTAAAGCTGAACCAGGCTTGCACCGGCCTGAATCTTCTTTACGGCATCTTCTGCGGACATAATGCCACCCACGCCGATGATGGGGATGCTGCCCTTGAACTCCTTGGCAAAGGCCTCCAGCGTCTCATTGGCGCGATTGTAGAGCGGAGCGCCGGACATACCGCCACTCTGGGAAGCGGCGGGGTGATTCTCGACACCGACTCGCGTGGTGGTGGTGTTGGAGCAGATGAGGCCGTCGAGCTGGCTGTCCATAAACACCTGGGCAAGCTCTCGTATCTGGGACTCCTCCATATCCGGCGACACCTTCATCACGATAGGCACGTAGCGGCCGGTATCGTTCGCGAGGTTAGCCTGCTCACTCTTCAGGCTGGCCAGAAGGTCAGCTGCCGGGGCAGCTTTGGCCAGGTTGCAGAGGTTCGGCACATTGGGGCAGGAGAAGTTGATGGCGATGTAGTCTGCTACTTCCCAGGCTGCACGCATGCAAGCGAGGTAGTCCATGCGGGCTTCCTCATTGGGCGTTACTTTGTTCTTGCTGATGTTGACGCCGAGTACGCCGTTGTAACGCTTGGTGGCTTTAATGTTCTCGATACCTTTATCAATACCCGGGTTATTGATGCCCATGTGATTGATAATGGCTCGCTCCTTAATGCAGCGGAAAAGGCGGGGCTTGGGGTTGCCCGGCTGGGGGCGCGGCGTCAGGGTGCCGGTTTCGACGAAGCCGAAGCCCAGGCGGCCGAAGGCTGCTACAGTGTTAGCCTCCTTGTCCATGCCAGCAGCAAGACCAACGCGGTTCGGGAACTTGATGCCCATGACCGTCACGGGGTCGCTGATGGTGCGGGGGGCTACAGTCCCCAGCAGACGCAGGTTTTCGGCCATGCGCAGGCCCTTTAGCGTCAGCTCGTGTGCCGTTTCCGGGTCGAGACTGAAAAGAAAACGTTTGCCGATGTTATACAGGAGCGGATTCACGGTGGGAGAAAGGAAGCGTGGCAGGTGATTCATTCAGCTGCCACGTCATTCCAGAGGTTGTTAGAGGGTAAATGTTACTTTGTAATTTTCTTTAAACCATTGAGCGAACAGCGGAACGGCTTCCTCGTAATCCCATACGGGTGAGTAGGCCAGGGCGGATTCAAGTTTCTCCGTGTCGGCGTACATCTCAATGTGTTCGCCAACGGTGAAGGGATCGGTGGGGTCCACGGCAATCTGGGCGGCTACGCCAAGCGTGTTCTCGATACTCTGCACAAAGGAGATAAACGGCACCGGTGTGGAGCGGCCGACGTTGTAGAGAGAGTAAGGAACGTCTGTGGAGTGATTCGGGCTGTTAATGGCGAAAATCATGCCGTCCACGAGGTCGTCCACGTAGGTGAAGTCGCGCACCAGGTGGCCATTGTTGATAACGTGGATGGTGCGCCCCTCCATGATGTCGCGGGCAATACGCATGGGCATGGAGCTCGGGCGGCACCAGGAACCGTATGCGGTGAAGATACGGAAAATCGTCACCGGCATGTTGTAGTTGCGGGCATAGGTGTAGCAGAGCAGCTCGGCTGCACGCTTGGAGCACGCATACATGCTCATGGGGGTGTTCACATCATCCTCCTCCTTCACGGGGGATTGTGACAACACGCCATGAACCACAGCGCTGGAGGAGAAGAAGAAGTGCTTTACACCGCTCAGCTGAGCTGCCTCCAGCATGTTCTGGGTGCCGACGGCATTGGTGTCGAAGAACTCCGTCGGATTCTCGATAGAGGTACGCACACCGGTCTTGGCGGCCATATGCATTACCACATCAAACTTGCATTCCTGGCACAGCGCCAGCATCGACTTGCGGTCCAGAATATCGAGCTTAATGAAGTCGAATACTGCGATGGAGCTGCGCACCGGCTTACCATCGGTAATAGCCTCGGGGTTGATGCCGAGCAGGGACAGACGAGCCTTCTTGAGTGTAAGTGAATCAGGCTCGCAAAGATTATCGATGCCGACGATAGAGTGCCCCTCGTTAATCAGACGATTAACGACGTGGTAGCCGATGAAACCAGCTGCGCCAGTTACAAGAATTTTCATTTTGAGTGATAAGAGATGTATGGAGTGAGAGAAGTATGCGTCTTAACGCGAAACTTATTCTACATATTTCCGAAGCAAATGCAATCTTTTTTTTAGGCATTTACTCCTGCTCCACAACTTGCTTAACCCAACCGATGGAATCGCAGCCGAATTCTACCAAATCTCCGGCCTTGAGATACTGCGGTGGCGTCATTCCCATGCCGACTCCGCCGGGCGTACCCGTTGATACCACGTCACCGGGATTCAGGGTGATGAAGCGTGATACATAGGCCACGAGCTCCGCGACTGGCATGATGAGTTCGGATGTGTTCGCATTCTGACGTATCTCTCCGTTTACCTTCAGCTGAAGTTGCAGATTATCGGGATTGGGGATTTCGTCTTTTGATACGAAAACCGGCCCGAAAGGAGCAAATGTGTCGTAGCTCTTACCCTTGGTCCACTGGCCGCCGTGCTCCAGCTGCCAGCAACGCTCCGAGTAATCGCACATGAGGGTGTAGCCAATGATGGCGCGACGCGCTTCGGCGGCGGTGGCGTTGTGCAGAGTCTCACCCACCACCACGGCGAGCTCCACCTCATAATCGAGCTTGGTGGCACCGGGCGGATTCAGCACGTAGGAGAGGTCGGAGCTGATGGCTGAGGTGGATTTCAGGAAGAGAGAGGGCTCGCTGAGCTCCTCGCCGCTAAATTCCTTGGCGTGCTCTGCGTAGCACTTGCCCAGGCAGGCGATGGTGCAGGGCTGCACATGCAGTGCACTGGAGTCTACCAGCCCCTCGGTATCGACGACAACGCCATCGGGGGCTCCACGGGATATCCAGGTTTCGATTTCCTTGCGGAGCTTCTTGCCATCCGGCTGCAGGGCTGCCCATATCTGGTCATCCTGCCCGGTGACATCAATCCAGCTCTTGCGCTTGGGTATCCACAGGCCAATGACGCTTTCGCCTTCCTCATCTACGTAGTAACGGAGTCTCATGATATTGTAAAATTATTTAGTTCCAGTCGTGTATGTCGTCTGGTATTTCATCCAGGTACGAGGGTACTTCCACCGCAGGTGATGGCGCTGTCGGGGGGGCTTCCGTCACCTCTACGGGCGCAGTTTCAGGAATGGTATCATCTGCCACTGCGGGCTCGGGTTCCTCGATAGGAGCGGGAGCAGGTGCCGGGGCTTCCTCTGCCGCCTTCTTGCGGCGGGCGGCTGCCACTTGATCCTCGCTCACAGAGTCGAGGATGGGGTGCTCCCCAGCCGTGACTCGCTCCTCTTCCTCGGATACCTCATTCTTGGGGACAATACTGCGGTACTGGAAGACGCGGTCGCCGCGCATGACGCTGCCGGAGCGGATGTCCGCTGTCACAATGTTGCCACGTGCCGTGTAATCGTTGGAAACAATCAGGTTGCCGATGCGGTCGTTTGAGCCATCAGCGGGATGGGTAATCAGTACGGTGCCACCCTTGGGCATGGGGCCAATGATACGCAGCAGGGCAAAGCCCTGCTCAGGGTACACCTGGTGCACGGCGCCCAGGTGCATAGGCGGCAACACTTTGGGCTCCACAAGTTCCGTTTCCTCGGGTACCTGTTGCTGTTGTTGCTGCTGCTGCGTCTGGCAGCCAGTGCTTACCAGCATGAGGGCAGACATAGCCATAACGGTTACGCGTGTCATGCCCATAGACTACACCCGACTCGGGAGGGAGTCAAGGTTAATCCGCCACAAACATCCATTGGGCTGTGCCCTAGGATACTTAGCCTGTACCGCATTTGACATTTTCTCTTGTCTTCTGCCGGACTGCCATATATAATAACGGCATGAGCACTGAGAATAGCTTTGAAATCGACCGCGAGGCGCTGACCGCTGCCATTGTGGAGCTGAATTCCATGAGCCCTTGTGATGGTGTGATAATGGCGAGAGATGGCAGCATTCGCACCGGTTATGAAAGCGATGAGGATTTTCTTTGCATGCTGATACCCGCCGGCAAGCTGGCACGCCAGCTCACGGCTGATGGCCTGGCTTCCTACGCGGGTAAGGAGCTGAAAGCTTGGGCGGAGAAGTACGACCTTGCTCCCTTACAGGAAATCGTGGCTCAGGCAACAAAATGAATTGAGCTATTCAAATTCCGCGGGCTTTCTGCCTGCCGCGCTCCTTCACTGCCCGCACAGCGGGCAATATAACCCGCTCCGGAGGAGCGGATATAACTGTGCCGCAGGCACAATATAACTGAGCCGATAGGCTCAATATAACTGCCTGACACAGCAGGCGTTGCCTCCTCTCATGTTCCGCGGGAAAGCCCGCCAAACTCCTTTTGCTGCGCTGCATAGCAGCGCAATTTCACTAAGCCGTACGGCTTAATTTCACTCACGCTTTGCGTGAATTTCACTTGCCCAAATGGGCAAATTTCACTGGCGAAGCGCAGCGAAGCCAAGCTTACTTTCAACATTAAACATCAACATCCGCCCTTAGCTCCGGGCTAACGCCCACCGCCGTGTTCTGCCGCCCTCCACGACATCGCATTCGCGATGCCGCCCGGGCTCAAATTATTTTTCTAGCCTACCCGGGGTTCCACGAGCCTGCGGCTCGCTCCACCCCGGGCTACTATCTGTCGTCCCTGACGGGACTCTTAAATTCCGCGGGCATTCTGCCCGCCGTGCTCTATAACTGCCTGCACAGCAGACATTGCCTCCTCTCGAATTCCGCGGGCGCATGCCCGCCTCATTTATGAGCCCAGAGGGCGACAGCCAGTAGCGCGGGGTGAAAGTCACAACTACACCGGATTTGCTTTTGCTAAGTGTATTGGTCAGTGCGTCTGCAACTACGTTATCCTTCTCATCCAAAAACAAAACTGGCGCATAGAAAAAATCCCAGCTTCCCGTCCATCCCACACCATAGGTTTTTATAAAATATTCTTCCCCTGCCTGAACCGGTATATAATGTTCCGGAGAGGTGGCTCCAACAGGTTCCTTAAAAATATCATCGATATAATCCCCCTTGGTAGTCCATGCTTTACTTGCCGTAAATTCCGGCAAAATATTCTCATATACTACAGTAATTCCTGTGTCCGATTTCTTCAGCTCATAAATATTATTATTCTCCTCGTCATGTTGGACGTAAAGTTTATCCCCCACTTCAATCACTGAATTTTTAGAAATAAATCCATCTTCTGCACTGGTCTTCATACCACCAATGCATAAAAAAACACACAACGTTACCATAAATAAAAATTTTTTCTTCATTTTCTTTCCCCGCTTCCTATTGCTTTTGACACCCTAACCCTATAATGCAAAATCAGGTCGCAGATACATCTGCGACCTAATCCTACATAGCGATATCAATCGTTTATTGGACTTCACTATTATGAAAATTTCGTATTCTCATCTGCAATTTCGCTGATTGCAGCTCCCGGTGCAACCATCGGCCAAACTTTCTCATCCGGATCAATGACACATTCTATAAATACAGGCTCCTTTGCAGCAAGCGCCTCTGTAAATACAGCTTCTACTTCTTCCTTTTTGTTGATACGATATGCCTTGCATCCCATTGCTTCCGCAACTTTCACAAAATCTACCTTATCTTCCAAAACTGTTTGAGAATAACGCTGTCCATAGAATAAGGTCTGCCACTGGCGAACCATTCCCAATACGTGATTGTTAAATACCACCTGAATAATTGGAATGTTATAACGGGTTGCAGTAGCAATCTCATTCATGTTCATTCGAAAACAACCATCTCCGGCAATGTTAATAACCTGCTTGTCCGGCATACCAACCTGAGCACCAATAGCAGCACCAAGTCCATATCCCATAGTTCCAAGTCCACCGGAAGTAAGCAAAGTTCTAGGTTTTTGATATTTAAAGAACTGTGCAGCC
>JAFOZZ010000083.1 GCA_017390945.1 Akkermansia sp. | reverse complement strand
GCAGCTTTGGGTTTGGGCTGAACCAAGTATGAGCCCATCACCTTCTGAAGTGCGGCTTCCAGCGTAGTTGCGCTATCGAGCATTTTCTTCAACGGCTCGGCCTGCTTTTTACGCTGACTGACAATTTTATTGTATAATTCGGAGTTTGACATATCTGTTTTGTGTTGTTATAAAATTAAAAATGTAAGTGTAGGAGAAAGAAAGAGCCTTATTCGCCTTTGTTCCAGGCCTCTTCTATTGCTTTGTTAACAGAGTTTCGCAAAGTCTGCTCTGCTTTATTGGACAGCTCGTAGGGGTCATCACTTTTGCAGGCAAAATAAAGGGCAATTCCCAAGAACGCCACCCCGGCTGTAGCCCAGCCCATTACCGGCACCATACTTGTACCCACAAAAAAGGTAGTCGCAGCAGAGAGCGCAGTCGCCCCCCACCCTAAGGAACTTCCTACGGCGGCTAAAATAGCAGCAAATCCCGCAACACCACCGACACCCGAAGTGATTTGCTTCAGTATTTTAATCTTGGTACGTGTATTCGGAGCGATTACAACCTGAGCAAAGTTGCATGCGGCTTCGATTTCTCGAGCATTTTTCCGCTCCATCATCGAACACCACTCCACCTGTACCTTATGACAGAGCGTAGCAAACTCCCCATAATCGAGGAATTGCTCGCTACCGGATTTCCTGCGCAAAACCCTTTGCTTCTCTTCTGTAATGAAGTTAGCAATTCGGGCCTGCGCTTCTGCTATATTTTCGGGCTTTGCCATATATGGTATTTTTCAGAGGTGTATATAACACTCGCTTTCTCCCGTGAGGTATTAAAAACGGCGTTTACGACCACCGGAGGAAGGTTGAGAAGGTTTAGCTTCAGACCCCGCAGGCCATTCCTTTCTCGCAACCTCTTCGAGGGCATAAACTTCGCCGAAATCGGCAGCGAGCATATACCACTTGCGAGACTCCGCATAGTTGCCCATATCGTAGTAATATTTACCGAGGTTGTACATACCCCATCTGTAGCCGCGGTCTGCGGCGGCCTGGTACCAGTAACGGGCTTTTTCCAAGTCTTTGCGCACGGCATTACCTCCATATACGCCTTTACCTTCATAGTACATGTCACCGATGTGGTTCATGCGGTTCACATCGCCCTTATCAGCAGCCTTTAATGCTTCCGACAGGTCATTACAATCCGGGTAATGGCGGTCGCCATGGTGCTGACGTACGTCATTGGCAAAATTGCGGAACACCTTATGCAGCGCATCCTGCACGGTCTTTACATTAGACATATACCCCTTCTCCAAGAGGGCGGGATTAACAGAGAGAATCTCCTCAGGTTTCACAAATGAGGCAGCCTGCCCACCACGCTTAATAGCGGAGTAATAATCCTCATACTTGAAGTCGTCTGTGTCTATCTGTTCGTTATCAAACTTCATGCGGATATTGGGTACTCCGTAAGAATCCGCAATAATGAGCGCATGAAGGCTCTCTGCCACAACAGCTGAGCTGGAGCAGATTTCGCGGGCTATCTCCTGAGGAGCACAGCGCGGATTAAGTACCTTGAAGCAAGGATTCGAACGATAAGCATCGAGGCGCGGAGATTCAAAATGCGTCCAGTGCGGCACGATGGCAATGGGCTTGTCCGGAGCATCAGAAATCGTCATGGGCAGCACACGAGAAACCAGCAAGCCGGGGTCGCCCAATACAATATCATCACGGTCCTCCAATCCCAGGCATTTTTTCGTTTTCTCACCACGCAGTGCACGAATATTAACTCCCTGATGGAAAGTCATGTATTTCTCACGAAGCAAACCTGCACCAATAATAGTAAAATTCGGATGACCGGTATCATAATCATCCAGAACAGAACCGACTACGGCCAAGTCCGAGTTACCACGAGCGGCGGCTTCCGGGCCAAAAGGATTAAAGTAACCAGCAGCTGCGGGCTCCGTGTGCTCGAAAAGGCCATAGGCATTCATCAACAAGGGCGTTATCAAGTCGCCAAAATTGAAGGTGTACGGAATACAGGGGTGACTCCAGATATAATAACGGTTGCTCATATTGATAATATTGTTGGTAAGTTTTTTTTATTTTCCCTCCTCGGCGGTGAGGAGGACGGAGCCAGCGGGGGCACCGTGGGCGGAGAGGATGGCAGAGCGCTCGGCAATAGTGAGCTGGCCGGAGTGCGGCGGCACATGGGTGATGCGGCGCGTGATGCCGTCAGGCTGGCATATCTTAAAGACGCAGGGCGTTTGAGCCCCTTCACTCTCCGGCAGAGTGAGTACGCCGGCAGCGGCGACTTGCTCCAGGCTTTGCCAGTAGAACCCATCGGAATCTTCATGGTTCGGCACATCGGGGTAGCGGCAGCGGGCGCAGCGGTAGCCCAGCGTCCGCCCCTTCAGCTCCTGCACGGGACCAGACGGCAGCGCGACCCACGGAGTATCTGTGCCCGAGCTCAGCGCAACAGGCGTGCGGAGCACAGCCTGTTCGATACGCATCAGCTCGTGATTGCCACATGCAGGACAAGCGAAAATGATAGATGTAGCCATTTCGG
Organism: Akkermansia sp.; assembly: GCA_017390945.1. Lineage (GTDB taxonomy): Bacteria > Verrucomicrobiota > Verrucomicrobiia > Verrucomicrobiales > Akkermansiaceae > Akkermansia. The sequence goes on along the minus strand of JAFOZZ010000083.1, from coordinate 990 downwards.
TATATTTCGATGGCGTATTATGTATGTATTTTAGTACCTTGTCAACCTTATTTCATAAAAATCATGTTAAGATAGAGGCAAAGCACACTATTTGCTTGCAAAAATGTCGCGAAAATGCTATTTTAGGGATGTGGATACGCAAGAACAGTCGGAACTAAAGCGCAACCTCAAGATATGGCTCAAGGCTAACAACTACAGCTATGCGTGGTTGGCGGAGCGTTGTTATGTATCGGAATCGACGGTACGTAACTGGATGGCGAAAAAACAGATACCGGCTGCAAAGGTACACATCATCCGCGAGATGGTGAAGGAGCTGCCGCTGGTGCTCCCCAAGCGCGTGCAAGTGGAGGAAGAAACCAAGATTACCCTGAGCCTGGATGTCGGCACACGCAGCATCCTCGAGAAGCGCGCCTTTGCCCAAGGGAAAACCCTCACTGAGTTTCTGGCCGACGAAGTTCCGAAACTGGGTAAATGAATACTGAGATGGAAGCATCGCTAGCACTACCGGCAGGAACTCAGCTGGGACACTATGAACTGAAAGAAGCCGCCGCTCAGGGCGGATTCGGCGTGGTCTACCGCGCATGGGATACCAAGTTACAGCGCCAGGTTGCGGTAAAGGAATGTATACCCACTGCTCTTTGCCACCGCGACCCGGAATCCGGGCAAGTACGCCCGCACACGGAGGCACAGCGGGCGGCCTACGAATCCACGCTGAATGATGCCTACAACGAGGCGCAAACCCTATCCACCCTGCACCATGCGCAGATTGTACCGGTGTTCGATATCTTTCGGGCGGGCGGCAGCATGTTCTACGTCATGCCCTGGCTGGAGGGAGGCTCACTGCGCAGTCGGCAAGCCGCCAGCCGCATCGAGGGGCGCCCCATTTCACGCGCGCTGCTGGAGCAGTGGCTGCAAGGCATCCTCTCCGCGCTGGAATACCTGCACTCACGCCGCATCATCCACCGCTACATCAAGCCCAGCAACATCATG
>JAFOZZ010000082.1 GCA_017390945.1 Akkermansia sp. | reverse complement strand
GAGGTGGGAAGTGGCAATGCACTTCCCCCTCTCCCAAGTCCTGCTACTGCATTGCCCAATTTTGGGCAATGCCTAACTACAAAATCGATTTTTTACAAAAAATCAGATTTTGCTCAAATTATAATTGACTTCGTACCTCGTACTTCGTACTTCTCAGAGTCCTCTCCGGCCTTCGAGGGCGCGCATGAGGGTCACGGCATCGGCCTGCCCCAGCCCAGCACCGGCGGGCATGCCCTGAGCCAGACGGGTCACACGGCAATTCAGGCCGGCCAATTGCTCCGCCAGGTACAGAGCGGTGGCTTCGCCCTCTACATCGCTGCCAACAGCCAGAATCACCTCACAATTCTGTGCCGCACGCACGCGTTCCGTCAGCTGAGCAATGGTAAGATCCTCGGGCATGATGCCATCCAGCGGCGAAATCTTGCCCCCTAAGCAATGGTAAAGGCCACGGAACATACCGCAGCGCTCGATGGGCAGCACATCCGTAGGCTGCTCCACCACACAGAGCAATGATGAATCGCGAGTGGGGTCGCTACATGCGGTACAGAGCTCACCCTTCATGGCAAAGAACCCACAGCGGGGACATGCTGCCACCTCATCCGCTGCGGCGGTAAGGGCTGCGGCCAGGGCGCGGGCATCCTGCCGCCCATGTTGCAGGAACCAGAGGGCATGGCGCTCTGCCCCGCGAGTGCCGACGCCGGGCATGCGCTTCAGGCGGGCAATGAGCTCCTGGACGGGTTGCGGGTAGTCCTGAGCCTTCATGAGCGAATGCGGCTAAAAAACGGTATGCACACCACCAGCAACCATGTGAGCAACACACAGAACGCCAGCGGACTCACAAAGAACACGCAGTCCCACAGCACGCACAGCAGCCCCGGCAGCACTACGGCCACCAATGCCAGCAGCACCACCTGAGCGCGCCACACAAAGGAGCTGTAACGCAGCAACACCAGCGACAGGTAGAGCGTGATACCCACGCATACGCCAAACATCCCGGCCGGGCTCAGGGCCGAGTGCTGAGCCGCCTCGGCCTCCATATAGAATGGGTTGCCGCACAGCAGAGTCAGCTGGGCATTGTCCACCCACTCAAAAGCGCCGGTCAGCAGCATCGCCATGGTAGCCAGCAGTACCAGCACACTGAGCATGCCCCAGCGCAGCAGCAGGGAATCCACACGCGAAAGCCCGCGGCCTTTCAGCGCAGTCACGATGTTGTTCAGAATTGGGTTCATCTCGCAATGGCAAGGCGGCGGCAGGGGTGTACCCTGACCGCCGCATGATAGAGTTCTGTATTGTCAGCCCATCAGGTTCAGTCCACAAAACGCTTCACAATCAGCGAAGAGTTGTGGCCACCGAAGCCGAAGGAATTGCTGAGAGCTACATCCACCTTCATCTCGCGGCCCACGTTGGGGCAGACATCCAGGTCGCACTGCGGATCCTGGTTGAATACGTTGATGGTGGGCGGCACAAAGTTGTCCTGAATGGCCTTCACGCAAGCCATCAGCTCGATACCACCGGCAGCACCCAGCAGGTGACCCGTCATGGACTTGGTGGAGCTTACCACCAGACCATTGGTGGCGTAGTCGCCGAAGGTGCGCTTAATAGCCTTCACCTCGCAGATATCGCCCACAGGGGTGGAGGTGCCGTGAGTGTTCACGTAGTTTACCTCCTCGGGCTTCAGGCCAGCGTGCTCCAAGGCCATCTCCATGCAGCGGCTGGCGCCCTCGCCCTCCGGTGCCGGAGCGGCGTAGTGGTAAGCGTCGCAGCTCAGGCCATAGCCTACCAGCTCGGCCAGAATGCGAGCACCGCGAGCCTGGGCGTGCTCCAGCGTCTCAAGAATAATCACGCCGGCACCCTCACTCATCACGAAGCCATCGCGATCCACATCGTAGGGACGGGAAGCAGTAGCGGGGTCGTCATTGCGGGTGGACAGAGCCTTCATGTTGGCGAAACCAGTGATACCGATGGGCTGGATAGCGCCCTCAGCGCCACCGCATACCATCACATCAGCATCGCCGAACTTCATGATGCGCCAGGCCTCACCAATGCAGTGATTAGCCGTAGCACATGCCGTGGAAATGCTCATGTTGGGGCCGCCGAAACCGTACTCCATGCTCACCAGACCGGAGGCCATGTTGGTAATCATGTACGGAATGCAGAAGGGAGATACACGGCGAGGACCGGACTTGAAGAGCACGTCGCAGTTGTCGCTCAGAATACCGAGGCCACCGATGCCGGAGCCTACCATCACGCCAACGCGATCCTTGTTAACCTTGTCGAGGTCAAGGCCTGCATCCTCCAAAGCCATACCCGTGGCTGCCATAGCCAGCAGCTCGAAGCGGTCACAACGACGGATAGACTTGGGGTCCTTCTTGAAGTAAGGAGTTGCATCAAATTCCTGTACCTCACCTGCGAAATGAACGGAAAGATTCTGCGTGTCAATACTCTTAATCTCAGAGATGCCGGAGCGACCAGCCTTCATACCTGCCCACGTCTCCTCCACGCTGTTGCCGAGGGGAGTAAGGGCACCCATACCAGTAATTACAATTCGACGGTCTTTCATGACTTTGTGTACACAACACTAGCGGAGAATTAGAGCAAAGTCAAGCATAATCTGTTCGACTTTGGCGAAAAAAGGCGTTTTTAGGCTCCGAATGAGAGCATAATTGCAACGGATAACAACACACGCAAATACGCGCTTGCAAAAAGGCTCCTAATCTGCTATCATGCGCCGCATGAAGCCCCTTAACAAATTAGGCGAAAAACAGATGGAAGACGGCAGCGTATGGGAGCTGTGGGAACGCGATGGCGAGCTGACCATTCAGCACGACGGCCTGCCCTGCGCCAGCACATTCACCCATGGTAGCGAGGACTCCATGGCCGAGATTGCCACCTCTCCCATCACCCGCGCTACGCAGCCCTGCATCATGATTGCCGGCCTGGGGCTGGGCTACGGCCTCACAAAAGCCATGGAATGCCTGCCGCGCGAAAAGGCCAAGTTCATCGTCGCCGAGCCTATTGCTGAGATTGTGGAATGGAACCGCACCTACAGCCCCAACAAGGCCGTATGGGAAGACCGTCGAGTGAGCGTGGAGGTAGCCACTGCTGCGGAGCTCTGCCGCAAGCGCACAGGCTCGCTGCACGCCATTCTGCTGCGCCACGTACATGCCCGCTGCGAGCTGACGCTGGGTGACGCCCAGGCATATTTCAACGCACTGAAGGGCGGCAGCCTGCTGGCCATCACCGTAGCCAAGCGCGATAAGCGCCTGGAGAGCACCCTCATGCGTGCCGGGTTCGAGGTAAGCACCACGCCGGTGCCGGCATCATCCAAGGGTAAGCAGCTGCGCATGCACACTGTTGTACTGGCTCGCCGCGGTCGCTTTGTGCCCTTTGCCGAGCGCAACGCCTGATTTTCACCAACCTCCCCGGATAGCCGAAGATGAAAATTCCGTTCCTGAGCAGACCTCACCGCACGCTCGAAGAGCTGGAGGCCATCCGCGCTCGCCGCACAAAAGGCATCCATCACTTCATGGGTGTGTCGGCACTCATTTTCATGGGGCTGGTGGCATTCCTGGGCTCCATGCTGATACTGAAACCCATGATGGAGCTTCAGCACCTCAGACAGCTTAAAGAACAGACGCAGTATGAGCTGGAAAAGGCCCGCGCCGAGGAAGCCGAGGCTCACAATCGCTACGTGTGGATGACCACCGACCCGGAATACTACGAACAACTTGCCCGCGACCGCGCCGACATGGCCAAAGAGGGCGAGACCATCATCCGTCGCCCCACGCCAGCGGACATCCGCCGCCAGCAACAAGCTGCACAGAAAAAGAAAAAGCCCCGCAGGAACTAAAAGCTCACTGCGGGCTTTTTCTTGTAGAAGGTTATCAATAAAAGCCTGTCAGGCTACTTGTTGCGGACTCAATGGCAATGGCCGCAGCTGCACTCATGGTCATCACCATGGTCGCAGCAACAATCATGCCCCTCGTGCTCGTGGTCACAGCCGCAATGGCAGTGGTGTTGCTCGCGCATCTGAGCCTCAGCCACAGCATCCATCAACTCCGGCGGCAGGGGCAGGTCGGACGTAGAGCGCGTGGGCGGAGCCAGACGAGCTTTCAGCTCCTCATCCTGCGCCAGCTCCACCGGCAACTGGCCGGCATAGTTGCGCACGGTCACTTTGGCACCAGCAGCCAGCAGCATGGCAGCAATGCTTGTATAGCCATACTGAGCCGCCAGATGCAGCGGTGCCTGGCCATAGGGATTGAGCGCATTCACATCCGCGCCGGTCGCAATCAACAGCGTAATGAGGTCCTCATCGGGCTCAATACCCATGTCTGCCAGCTCAGGAGAGAAATCCACCTCATCCTGAAGCAGCAGCGTAGCAGCCTTCTGCAGGTCGTCCAGCTTATCCGTCTGCATCAGCTCAGCCAGGAACTCCTGCACCGGCTCGTCAAAATCATCCGGATCAAGGTCGGCAGCCAGCTCACGCAGGTCCTCCAGACTCACCTGCGGCTTCTCCTCATCGCTGATGGTAACACTGTTCCACTCCAAGTCGCTCATGGGAATCATTGTAGCTAATGTTCAGGACATTTGCAAACTCAGGCCGCGTCAGCAGGGGCAGGACAAACCAGCCGAGGCCAGAATATCGCGTATCTGCTGGCGGGGGCGCTCCGGCCACTGCTTATTGGCCACGGGGCTGGCCGGGCTGGGGTGCAGAATAGTACCCAGGGTAAACTGCTGATTCGGCAGCTGAGCCGCAGCGAGCTCCAGCTGCTTGAGCGCATAACCACCCACGCCGACCAGGCACTTGGGCTGCAATATCTCAATCAGGCGCACTAGGTGGCGCTGGCAGGCAGCATCAATCTGCGCCACCTGTTCCTTAGGCAGCTGCGTAGGGGTGATGTTGGAGCCTGTCTCACTCATCCAGATAAGCGGGCAATAATTGGCCACATAGGCCTGGCTGAAGAATGCCTCTGCCGTGCCGTACATCTCCTCAAACAGCCCCCACAAACGGCGGCCGCTCACCTCCGAGCGCGGACAGTTGAAGCCCTGCACCGGACGCTTGGGGTGCGTGGCAGGCGGCTGCCCCACGGGAGCAGTTATCCCCATCCACAGGGTCACAGCAGCAATCTCGCCAAAGGGTACACCGGTCTGCGCCATACCGAAGGGGCCGGGGTTCATCCCGAGGTAGAGCACATCTTTCGGCCCGGTTGCAAAGCGGCGGATGTACGCCTCGTGTCCCGCCCAGGCATAGGTGAGCGGGTTGTAGGTGTACGCCACAGGGGCAGAAAAAGTAAGGGCTTCCATCTCCTCGCAGAGCTGGCGCGCAGCAGCAATGACCTGTTGTGTGTGCATGACATGAGTTTAGCACATACAGACGCGGCTGACAACAATTATCAGCTTGCCATTGACGGCATAATGCAGTAAAATGCCGCGCGTGAAAGTCATCGCCATTGCCAACCAGAAGGGAGGTGTGGGCAAAACCACTACCGCCGTTAACCTTTCAGCCGCACTCGCCAAGCGCGGTCGCAGGGTGTTGCTCATCGACGTCGACTCCCAGGCAAACGCCTCGTCCGCTCTCGGGGTGGAGGCCACAAGTGAGCAGAGTCTCTACCAGGCACTGATTGGCAACCGACTCATGGAGGACCTCATCCGCCCCGCCAATCGCCGCAATCTTTCCATCATTCCGGCACACATGGATCTTTCCGGCGTGGAGGTAGAGCTTACCCAGAATGGCACTCACATTACCTGCATGCGCGATGCCATGGAGGGTCTGCGATGCAGCAATTACTACGACTACGTGTTCCTGGACACCCCGCCCTCGCTGGGTGTGCTCATGACCTCATCCCTCTGCGCCTGCGACGAAGTACTGACCCCCATGCAGTGCGAGTTCCTCAGTCTGGACGGTCTTTCCAAGATTCTCTACGTGGTGGAGCAGATTCGCGACAGCGGTGCTAACCCCAACCTGAAGCACGAAGGCGTGCTCATGACCATGTACAGCAATACCAACCTTGCCAACCAGGTCATTGCTCAGGTAAAGGAAGTGCTGCCGAACAAGATGTACACCACCGTCATTCCCCGCTCCGTGCGCGTGGCAGAGGCTCCCAGCTTTGGCCGCACCGTCATTGAGCACGACCCCTACGGACAAGCCTCCCTGGCATACCAGAATGCTGCCAAGGAGTTCCTCAGCCGCCACCGCTGATAAGCGCTACCTCACCCCCTGCCATGCTGAGCTGGCTCTACCCCATTGTGTGCGAATGCTGCGGGGAACCGAGCGAGCGCAGCATATGCCCGGGTTGTCTGGCAAAGTTTCCGCGCCTGCCGCGCCCCATCTGTCTGCACTGCGGCACCCACCTGAGCTACACCCCACCTGCGCCGGATGCCTGCCACGCCTGCACCGGCAAGCCCCGCCCCTTCGCCCTGGTACGCTCAGCCCTCGCCGGCACGGCTGATACCATGGAGCTGGTGTACCGCCTCAAATTCCACCGCTGCGCGTACCTGGCAGACGGCATGGCTGCCGCCATGGCGGAACTATGGAGCAACACACCAGAGCTGACAGACTGGCAACACGCCACTCTGGTGCCAGTACCTGTTACCCCCACCCACCTAAGCCAGCGCGGTTACAACCAGGCCGAGGAGCTGGCTCGCGCCCTTGGCAAGCAGATAGACCGCCCGGTCGCCTGCCCCCTGCACCGCCGCGAAACCGAGCACAGCAGCCAGATAGGCCTCAGTGCCCGCCAGCGCGCCCTCAATGCGTACAAAGCATTCCACGCCGCACCCGCCTACACGGCTGGCCGCGCCAGTCTGCCCTCGCACGTCGTACTCATCGATGATGTGTACACCACAGGCTCCACCGCTCGCGCCTGCGCCCGCGCCCTGCGCCACCTGCCCGGCGTCAAAGCTGTCGCCGTGCTCACTTTCGCCCGCGCCCTTCTGGATTAACACCTCGCCCCTTGACTTTGTACTTTGCACTTTGTAAATTGTAGATTGTAAATTAAATGACGATTTATTCGCTTGCCATAGGAATATGTTTTATGTAGAATGGCAGGTAATATGAAACCGCTGTATCTTTCGCTGGTAGGTGTACTGCTGTTGAGCTCATGCTCCATCATGGAGCGTGGTGAATATATGCCGCTGTATTTGCAGGAGCCCTCACCGCTCGACCCTCCCGGCACCGCTGACGCCCGCGAAGAGATGCGTAAGCAGCGCGTAAAGGAAGGCATCTTTAAGGACGGCGAAACCCCCGAGGTACAGCAGGGTAAAGCATTCCTGCTCGACCGCAACCCCGACTACACCCCCGACCCCAAGGGGCGCATGGTGGAGACCGAGACGGTGAAGATTCTCTCCTGCGAGGGTATGTACTACTTTGTGGAGGCCGAGAACGGCAAGCGTGGCTTCCTGCGCGAGACGGACATGGTCAACCCCGTTGCCCTGATGCCCACCACCCCGGTGGATGTAGGCCCCATGCCGACTGGCGATGGCACGCTGCCGGTGGATAGCGGCATCCTGCCCTTCGAGCCCGCTCCCGAAGCCACGGCCACCCCCGGTGCCGATACCCGACTGCGCACCAACAAGGATGGCCGCACCGTGGTCATCGTAGGCAAGAAGACCGAGAAGAACGAGGAGTTCGAGGCCAAGAAGCGCGCCCTCGAGAGCGGTCAATCGCTGGATGGCACGGAACAGGCTATTCCCGCCACCGCCCCGGCCTACGAAGATGAGGATGAGGACGTGCCGCTGCCGGAGCCTGCCGGCTCCCAGGGCTGATGCACTACACCACACTCATTGAGCAATTCATCCTCTACCTTGCGGCAGAGCGAGGGCTGAGCATGAACTACCGCGAAGGCGTTCGCCGCAGCCTGAGCCGCTTCGGCCAGTGGTGCGATGCGCGCAACCTGGCACTGCCGGATGTGAGCGAACCCATTCTGGCCGAATATCGCCAGTACCTGCACGCTGAGGGACTACTGCCCAGCAGCTGCCGCATCGCCATGGTGCACCTGCGGCGCTTTTTCCGCTATCTGAGCAGCCGAGGCATACTGAGCACCAACCCCGCCGAGCTCATACAGGGAGGCCGCCCCGACCGCCGTATACCCGAAACCCTCGGCGCCTCGCAGGTCAACCAATTGCTCGAAAGCATCGACCCGGACGACATCCCCTTCGGCGCCCGCGACCGCGCCATGCTGGAAATGCTCTATGGCAGCGGCCTGCGTGTCAGTGAACTGGTAAACCTGCGCCCGGAGCAAGTGGATTGGGACGACATGTTCCTGCGCGTGCTGGGCAAGGGGCAAAAGACCCGCTACGTCCCCTTGGGAGGCATGGCGGCCATTGCCCTGCGCCGCTACATGCAGCATGCCCGCAGCAAACTGGTACGCCCCGGGCAACGCGCCAACGTCCTCTTCCTGTCCAACCGCGGCTCCGCCCTGACCCGCGAGCGCATCCGCCAAATCATCAAAGAGCGAGCCCGTGCTATCGGTCTGCCGGAGAATGTCTACCCGCACATCATGCGCCACTCCTTCGCTACGCATTTGCTGGAAAATGGCGCCGACCTGCGCGTGATTCAGGATATGCTGGGGCATGCCGACCTGGCCACAACACAAATCTACACCCACGTGGAGAAGAAGCGACTGGTGAGCCTGCACCGCAGCTTCCACCCCCGTGGGCGCAAGGAGGATTAAGCACCTCCCCGGCTCAAGGTGCCATCAGCGCCTCGCGGTTCACAAAGAATACCGCACCGAGCACACACAGGAAGGCCCACAGGTAATCCCACTTCCAGTTCTCGCCCATGAAGAAGAGCATGAACGGCACAAACACCGTCAGTGTGATAACCTCCTGCATGATTTTGAGCTGCGCCAGGCTCAGACCGGCCGAGCGGCCAATGTGATTGCCGGGCACCAGGAAACAATACTCAAAAAAAGCCAATCCCCAGCTCAGCAGTACAATCTTCCATAACCCGGTGGATTCCACCTCCGTGCCCGGCTTGCGCAGCGAGCCATACCAGGCGAAAGTCATCACGATATTGCTGATAACAAGCAGAAGAATGGTCAGCCCTACTCTCATAGCCATTTCTCTTACTTAGCAACAAAGAACGAGCCAAACGGCATACCGGCAGTAGGCAGGTGCACCAGCACCACATCCTTCAGCACATCCATACCCAGCATCGAGCGGTCGTCGCGGCTGCAGAATACAGGCGTTACCTTGCTCAGCACCACACCGGGCACCAGTTCCATATCGCCCGGCTTGCCCTGCACTACCTGCTGTTGCTTCGCTTGGTCAATATCGCTCACACGCGCAGCCTTAGCGCCCCCCTTGCCGGGTTTCCAGGCATCGGCATACACTCGCGTCAGGCTGCTACCGGTGTCCAGCAGTAGCTCCATAGCCTTACCGGCTACTTTCACCTGCACCATCATGCGTCCGGCGTCATCGCGTGTACCATACAGCGGCAGCAGCGTCGCACCCTTGGGCGCGCCCCAATAGAACTTGCCATTCTTCGCATCAAAGGTAAAGGGCATGCTACCCAGCACATCCATCCCCAGAATCCCATCGATGGGCTCAGCCATCATGCCGCGCACAGCATCCAGATTCACCACCAGGAAGGCATGGCGCTCCGCAAAAGCGTTGTTCACCTGTAGCGAGCCTACCACCAGGCGCGGACGCTGCGAGGAATTCCCCTTAAACTGCATGCGGCTGGTGTCCACCCACTCCACGCCCTGCAACTTCTCGGCGCTGCCACCATGCAGCACAGTATGCGTTGCACCGGTATCGAGCATCATACGCACGGGCTGCCCATTAATGAGGCAAGTCACCAGCACCTGCTTGCAGCGGGCATCCTGCACCATTGTCTCCAGATTCACCACCTTAGCAGCAGGCTCCGCAGCCATGCTCATCGTGCCCAGCGCCAGTAGCGCCGTCAGTACGCATATCATTTTCATGCCCGCTATTCTAACGGCTCCATCCCTCCTCGTCAACGCCTTTTCTCTACAAATCGTATCATCATACCCGCGGTGCCGTTTTTTGTGCTTGCACTCATTGTTTCAGAAAGTTAAAATAACGCCCGTATGATGAAACGCACCATTCTCGCTCTTTCCGCCGCACTGCCGGCCCTCGCTACTGAGCTTCCGCCCACCATACCGGGCGGCTCCGTCACCTACGATTTTGTCGACTACGAAACTCCCGTGTACGAGCCCGCACCTGCCCCGGCTCCGGCTATTCCTGCCTACGCCCCCGAGACTCCTTCCGTAAGCTCCGGCCAGCGCGGCTACGTTACCATCACCCCCTATAGCAACGAGTACACCGTACGCGGCATGGGGCTCACCGATGGCCTGACCGACTACGGCTACTCCCTGCTGAGCGGCAGCTACGTCCTTCCCAACCAGAACCTCTTCGGCCGCGGCATCTACCAGCGCATCAGCGGCGCTTACGGCGTCATCCTGGGTAAGGGCGATGCCCTGGGCGAGCGCCCCCTCTTCAACGCCAACTATGCCCTCGGTAAGGAAATCTTCCCCAACCTCACCGCGGAGCTCGGCTACTCCCTGCGCTACGGCGGTCTCGAGGGTTTCATGGCCAAGCATTACGACGGCGCTCCCCACAGCGCCTCCCATGATGTCAACTTCACCCTACGCTTCAATGACGGCCAGAAGGGCTTTTTCGGCAGCATGACCTGGGGGCTTGGCTTCAGCGGCCTCAACGGCATCTACGGCGATATCGAGCTGGGCTACCGCTTCACCGACGTCATTAGCGGAGCTCTCATCGGTGCCGACCTCGAGCTCTCCGCCGGCATTGCCCCCTCCTTCAGCTACTGGACAGATGGCGCAGACGGTATCGATGCCTACCGCATCCGCATTGCTCTGCCCCTCTACACCCACAGTGGCACCATGGGACGCGATGCTAAGCTGCATGTCACCCCCTGGATTCAGGCCTCCAAAGCCGGTAGCAATGGCAGCAAAATCGACGACGATCTCGGCTACGATGCCATCGACAGCTTCACCCTCTCCGCCGGTGTAGACGTCAGCTGGCACTTCTGATGTAACTTTTTTGCAAAAAAAGCTTGCCAACGGGCATTTTATACAGTAGAATGCCCGCACCTCGCCGGATTAGCTCAGTGGTAGAGCACCCGATTTGTAATCGGACGGTCGTCAGTTCGACCCTGACATCCGGCTCTGGAATCAAAAGCCGCTTAAAGCATTTGCTTTGAGCGGCTTTTCGTTTGCACCCACTCTTTCTCACGGAGCTAATTTTTGTCGTGTTACGACTATCTGTTTATACAGGTTATATGTATTACGCCACACATGGGGTATCAAAAAAATGAAACGAGAGTACATTTTTTGACTTTTAATCCTTGGTGTGTTTGCTAGAATGTAACGCTATGAATTACGGACTTTGGCTTTTCCGAAACAAAAAGATTATCGCATCGAATCGCAGCTTAAAAGAATGGAAGAAAGAAGTACCTGCGTGGATTCGTATTTACTTCTTTTTTATTTCTGGCATTTCTGATATGCGAATTTTGATGAAAATGCATAAACTCATTTACGACTATTATGGGTGTCATGCTGCAATTTTTATAGACGCAGCACTTCAACTGCTGGATTCTTTAAGAACCCCACAAAATGAAGAGCAAATTAAAAAGCTTTATAATGAGAATCGTCTTTTTATGCTTTGGGATTCTCACAACAGCATGATTAATGGGTACAACAATTTCATAGACGCTTATGATGAAATGACGCTTCAAGTATATCCAGCGTGCGAATTCTTTAGAGTAGCTGGAGCAAAAACGAAAAGGCCAGGCCATGTAAAACGTGAAGGCATAATTCAACTGAAAACAAACTTCGCTTTTTGGGAATCTTTAAATAATGAAGATGATGGGGGATTCGGCTTGCCATATTCTCCTTTTGGCTTCAGGTCGTGGATGCGCAGTTTATCCGTAGATAGAGAAAAGGCTGAAGAACTGCAACTGATTAAAGAAAAAGAATTACTTTGCATAGCTCCTTCCATTCGAGAAAAATGGGGATTACCAATTTTATACAAGAAAGACTTAAACGACCAAGAGCGCCTTAAAGTTATCGAAGATATGAAAAAATGGGGAGTTTGGGAAATCAGAAAAAAAATGCTTGCAGTATTACCTCCACCACAAAAAAAGAAACCTGAACCTGAAATAAAACTACCACAAGAGCTTCAAGTTTGGGTGGATGCGGAAATGGAACGGCTTATGAAAATGACGGAAGATGAAATTTTGGCTGAATTGCTTGGAACCGAAAAACAGTAATGACTCTCACTCTCTCAAGCTGAGAGTAGAATGAGAGTGAAATGCTTATCAATTTCAATACATTAACTAGCAGTGCGTCACAATTTGCAATAGGACGGTCGTCAGTTCGACCCTGACATCCGGCTTTTCGTGTAACATCATCCCACGAGTACGCTCTTGCACTTTCCTGTACAATTCGGCTAATTTCTTCGGGCAACAATACTCGTTGTCCCAGTTGTCGTCCAGCTTCTTTGTCTCCTCCTTGCTCAGAATGCGAACAGGCTTGCCCGGCGCGCTGTACAGCACCGCCTGACCGTTCTTTTTTGCTTCTGCCGCTTGTTCGGGTGTTATCATCGTGTGCATATTCTATATCGTTGTTGTTTGTTTGTCTAGTGTTAATCTTTAAACCTCACGCGTCTTGCTCGCGCCGTCAGTCTCCGAAAGTTCCAGTTCCTTATACATGCTTTAATTGTACACGCTCAAGCGGGCAGGTGCAATATGGCCGCGTGGGGGTAAAAAGGAACAAAAAAGCCCCGCCGTAGGGCGGGGCGGGGAAAACAAAGCATTTTAATTTATAGGCACGGGCTCGCTTTCTTCTGTCTCTATGCTAGACGCGTTTTCTTCATCATCTATTCTATGCTCTAGATAATCGTCCACACCACCAAGATTCATTATTTTTTTCATGATGGCGCGGCTTTCTTCTTCTGTCTCAGCTGGGGCGTCTAAAAGAGCCTCAAGTTTAGACACGAATCTTTTGTCTCCCTCTAAACACTTTACTCTCAGTTTTTTATCTTCATCAATAATAAGAGTAAATTTTCCTGCTGGTAATTCAAAAAACGGAAGTTCCATACTTATTCTCCTCTCAGAGTTCTGATTGTAAAAGCGAAATACTCAGGGTCTTCCTCTGCGAAACGAGCCGCATCTGTAAGAACGCGCTCAATGCCGCAGCTTAAAATCTCCGTTGCGTTTATCCTACTCAATTTTTCTTCTCTTGTCAACGATGAAAAACGTTCAAAATCTCCTCGTTTTGATCCTTGCGTTACTTATTACCACATATCAGCCCCACAAAAAAGCCGCCCGGTTTTGGGCGGCTTTTTGGGCGGATGGGTTGAAACTTACTTGCTGCGGGCTTTCAGGCGGGAGCGCATGGCGTCCCAGTCCGTCGAGCGCAGGAGTTTGACGAGGTTGCCGTACCAGAACTCGTGGTGGCCGTAGCGGTCATCGCGGAACTCGGCCTCGGCATCCGCCACGCTGCGGTTCTCGTACACGATACGCCAGGCTGCCACCAGAATACCTGTGCGGTCGCTGCCATGCCAGCAGTGCACCAGCACCGGCTTGGGGGCATCCGCCATGAGCTTGAGGCAGTTTTCCACATCTGCCTCCGTTACCTTACCAGCGGCCACAGGGTATGCCATGAGGTGCAGGCCGGTGTGGCGAGCGCGGCGGGTATCCTTGTGATACTCACGCAGATTGAGCACGCTGCGCACGCCATGCGTCTGCAAGTTCGTAAATCCCTTGGGCGTAGGTTGTGCGGAGCGGTACAGCACGGAGCTGACGCGGTGCAGGTTCTCCACACCCTCCAGCGTGACAGGCTCCGCAGGCAATGCCAAAGGCGCGGGAGCCTGCGCAGCGGAATCCGCCTGCACACAACCCACCGGCAGCACACACAGCGCGGCCAGAAGAGCCACACGAAGCGGAGAGAAGTGAGACATCACACGCGCAATTGCCAAACAGTTATTACTGCAAGCCCAGGGCTTCGTTCGCCAGCATCTGGCAGCCGCGCAAATCCATCTTGCCCGTGGGCAGTACGGGGATGCACTCCACCGGGATAATCTCGCGGGGGCACCAGAGACGCGGCAGACCGGAGTCCACAAGGTGGGAGCGAATCTCGTCCAGAGCAGCGGGCAGGTTTGTCGAATGAACACAGGAGAGCAGCACGAGAGCCTCGCCCTTCTGGGCATCGGGTACACCCATCACGGCCACGGCACGCCCGGCAAAGCCCTCGGGCTTGGGCACAAATGCCTCGATAGCATCCTCGACCACCTCGTGCGGCACCATCTCGCCAGCCACCTTGGAGAAGCGGGAGCGGCGGCCACCAAGCGTAAGGAAGCCGTTGAGGTCTACTTTACCCAAGTCACCCGTCTTGAACCAGCCATCGCGGAAGATACCGGCATTGAGGTCATCGCGGCCAATGTAGCCCTTGAAGACGTTGGCACCCTTAAACCAGATCATCCCCTGCTCGTTAAGCGGCACGCTCACGGAGTCGTCATCCGGGTCGGTCAGGCGCACGGCCATGCCGGGGATAATCGGGCCCACGGAGCCGTAGCGGCGGCCAGGCACGAAATAGGGCTGCTCCGCAGTGGAGGTAGCGTCATCCAGGTTCACAGCGCACACCGGAGCGGTCTCTGTCAGGCCGTAGCCCTCCAGTATCGTGAGGTTGCACTTCTCCTTAAACTCATCGTACACGGCTTTCTGCAGCTTCTCGGCGCCCACCACGAAGTAGCGAACACTCTTGTAGGTATCGGCAGAGGCGCGGCGCAGCATACTGCGAGCGAAAGTAGGAGTGGACACCACGAGGGAAATCTGGTGTTCCTCAATCAGCTCGTTGAGCTTCTTGGCCTCCAGCGGAGAGGGATAGGTCACCATACCGAAGCCATAGAGAGCGGGCAGCATAGTGCTGATGGTAAGACCGAAGCTGTGGAAGATGGGCAGACTGCACAGGAACTTGTTACCGGGCTCCAGGTACACCTTGCTGAGCAGTTGGGTCACGTTGGCAATAATCATGCGGTGGGTCAGCGCCACACCCTTGGGCTCACCACTGGAACCGGAGGTGAAGAGCAGAGCCGCCTCGTCATCGCCGCTATAGGCATCGAGATTGAACTGCGAATTAATGAGCGCCATGGGAGCCACACGAGCAAATGCTACCCAGGCACCAATCTTGGCCAGGCCAATACCCTTCAGGGTCTTGTCGAGGTGAATGATGGCATCGCCCTTGGGCCAGGGGAACTGCGGCAGCTTGCTCATGAAGGTACGGGCAGAGATGAAGTGCTTAATGCCGCTCTGGCGCACGATGCTCTCAAATGCAGCCTCGGAGGAGGTGTAGTTGATGTTCACCGGCACGATACCAGCCAGAATACAGGCATAGTTGGCAATCACGCCACCCTTGCCCGGGGGCAGCAGAATGCCCAGGCGCTTATCGTCGTAGTTCTTCTTCAGCTCCTTAGCCAGAGCCATGGCCACGCCCAGCACCTTGGAGAACGGAAGGCTGGAGCCATCCATGCCATCGATAAGCATTGATTTGCCATTCTTACGCAGACCTTCCACCAGCAAGCGAGCCAGCGAGGTCTTCACAATGGGGCGCTCCGCATACACCTCGGCTGAGGCCTCCATCCACGCCTCCAGCACGCGCTCACCCGTCAACGGGCCGGGAGCAAGCTTGGGACGCACGCATATCACAGTCTCATCCGCTGTCTTGTCCGTACAGAAGGTACGCCACAGGCTGTTGCGATAATTACCCACAAACACCGGAACCGGCGAAATGTGGAGAGCTGCCAGCTGCATCATGAACGGCATCGGAACGTCCGATATACAGCCCATGCAGGCGTTCGGCTTACCGGGCACGAAGACGACATCGCGCCCCTCCTGCATCAAATCCAACAGCTGCTCACGCAGTACCTTTACCTGAGCCTTACGGAAATTGAACGTCAGAACCTTGCGATGCTTCAGAAAGCGCATGACAGAGGGCTCGGGCTTCAGCACTTCCTCAACCATGTAGGCCACACTATCCTTGCCGTCCAGCGCATTTTCCAGTTCACGCAATGCTGCTACATCCACTCGGTTCGGCAGATAGAGAGAGGGGGCTGACGTAAGGTTCTCCTTACCATTAAAAATCACTTTAGCCATGGCGCGATATTACTGCATATTCGCCTCTATGTCAACTTAAAATTAGCAAAGAATAGCACAAAGTTCGAGTAAACTATAATTTTGCAACAAATCAGCAGGTAATTTCCGTTCTCTAATCAGCATCTACCCCTCACACCCGGCCAGTAAGCACGACCTAAAACAGAATCCCCCGCCGCGAGAACATCGCAGGCGGGGGATTCTGAATACAGGAAAACGCTTCGACTATCAGATGTCGAACAGGTGAGTCACGGAAGCGTTGTTGTGAATGTTGAGAATAGCCTTGGCGAACAGCGGAGCAATGCTCACGGTGTCCACATGCTCAGCGCCACAGGCCATCGGCACGGAGTCGGAGGTCAGCAGGCACTCAAGCGGGCTGTTGGCGATGCGGTCGCGAGCCTTGTCGTTCAGCACGGCGTGAGATACACCGGCGAAGATGCGGGCGGCACCGTGCTCCTTCAGAATCTTGGCAGCAGCGCAAAGAGTACCGCCGGACTCGGTCATATCGTCCACCAGCAGCACATCCTTACCGGTTACATTGCCGATGAGAGCGTGAGCATCTACCTCCGTAGCGGAGATACGCTGCTTAGCCACGATAGCGAGCTCGGTGCCCAGGATATTGGCGTAGTTCTTGGCAGTCTTCACACCACCGATGTCGGGGGATACCACCACGAGGTTGTTGATGTCCTTCACATACTTCTCCTTCAGGTGCTTAATGAGCACGGGCAGGGAGTAGAGATGATCCACGGGAATCTCGAAGAAGCCCTGAATCTGAGCGGCGTGCAAATCCATCGTCAGCACGCGGTTCACACCGGCGGCCGTCAGCAGGTTAGCTACCAGCTTGGAGGAGATGGGCACTCTGGGCTTGTCCTTACGGTCCTGGCGAGCATAGCCGTAGAAGGGCATCACGGCAGTAATGCGGCTGGCGCTGGCACGACGCACAGCATCCACCATCACCAGCAACTCCATGAGGTTGTGGTTGGTCGGCGGGCAGGTCGGCTGTACGATGAAGACGTCCTCACCGCGAATCGACTCGTTAATCTGTACAAAGCTCTCACCATCGGGGAAAGCATTAACAGTGGCGTCGCAGAGGGGCAGGCCCAACTGGTCTGCAATATCTTTGGCTAACTGGGGATGTGCTGTACCGCTAATAATTTTCATGTATGCAAATGGGATGTGCGCGCAACTATTCTTGACATTTTCGCAAAAATTGCAATACTAAAAACGCATAGCTGCATATTTTTTTTACGATTTTATCATGCCGGATTTAAGCAAAAACAACACATTCAATTTACCCTTAATCAGTTGGGCAGGATTAGGCGCTTACATACTTCTGGCCGCTTGGTTTCTGTTTTTTTACCCCGGCTTCGTTGGCTGCCAGCAATCCGCGGCCTCTTGGCTCTACAGCGCCTGGAATCCGCAAACTGACTACGAACACGGCTGGATGGTGCCACTTCTGGCTGTTTACATGGCATGGCATGCCGCCCAAAGTCTGAAAGACTGCGAGCGCAAGCCCTCCCTGCACGGGTTGTGGAGCATCGTGCTTGGCGGCCTGATGCTGGTGCTGGCCGCCCGCTCTCAGCAGCCGCGTGTGGCTATTGCCGCCGTTCCGTTCCTGCTCACAGGGGCAACCTGGTGCTACTGGGGGTGGAAAGCTGCGTACAAGACGGCGTTTCCCTACTTCTTCCTGTGGATATCCATTCCGCTGCCGGGTTTCCAGCAAGCCACGGTGGGTATGCAGCTACTCTCCGCCAAGATGGCTCACTGGGGCGCCGGACTGTGTGGGGTTGAGACCATTCTCGATGGTACCAATGTGATGTCCGCCGATGGCAAGTGGGACGCCTATAACATAGCCGGCGGTTGCTCCGGCATCCGCTCTCTCATGGCGCTGCTCATGTTCTCCGTCGCCTGGGGGTACCTGGCCGATAAGCTTGCGCTGTGGAAGCGCCTGCTCCTGGGGCTGAGCGCCATACCGCTCTCCATCCTGGCCAATGCCTTCCGCGTAGCCAGCATTTTCGTATGCGCTGAGTACATTGATTCCGGCTTTGCGAGCAAGACCTGGCACGACTGGTCCGGCCTGCTGTTCTTCTTCCCCGCCAGCTTAGCAGGCCTCATGGTGCTGCACAGTGTCCTGGCCGGTGAGATTCCGTTCCTGAAGAAGCGCCGCGTTGTCACACGCCGTGCTAACACCGCCCCCGCTGACCAGAAAGGAGAGCAAGCCTGATGAAAAAACTCCTCCCCGCCATTCTGCCGCCGGTTGTTCTGGGCCTCATCCTCAGCCTGCTGGCTGTGGTGCCGAATAACCCCACCATGCAGGAGTCGGCCATCTCCCCGGATTTGCCGCTCGATACGGAGCTGTCCGGTTGGTATGGCATCAAAACTCAGGAAAGCGAGAAGGAACGCAGCATTCTGTCTTCCGACACTCGCTTTAGCAAGGCTATCTACCGACACGTCAACCCCTTCACATACCAGCAAGATGAGCCTGCGGTGGATGTTTCCATCGTCTACTCCGGTAAAGACCTCAATAACTCCATCCACCGCCCCGAGCGCTGCCTGCCTGCCCAGGGACACATCAACCTCGTCGGTCGCGATGAAAGCATTGAGCTCGCTAACGGCACCAAACTTACCTTCCGCCGACTGAGCTCCCGCAAGCCGGCGCAAAACGCCAACGGCACGGGCTCCCAGCACATTCACTACTATATCTTTATCGGGTACGATAACATTACCTGCTCCCATATTGGCCGCACGTTTTACGACATGTACGACCGCGTCGTAAAAGGTCGCACCCAGAGCTGGGCTTACCTGCAAGTGGGTTCCTACTGGGGTGGGAATACCGGCCTGACGGAGCAACAAGCGGACACCCACCTGCGCGCCCTGTTGCGCGACCTCGTCCCGGGGCAGATTGACTGGAGCCGCATCAAAAACTGACGTATTGACGTGCAAGCCATACTTTGAACTTGCCAGCGCGCAGCTGACAAGCTAGAATATCCGCACGTTATGGGCGAGTTAGATATCAGCGCAAAGGTACTTGAGGCAAAAAGCAAGAAATGGGACGACCGCACCCTGGCACAACGCGCCGCTGATATGGCGCAGGACATCCACACTGGTGCCATTAAATTGCTGAAATCCGACGAGCGCACCCTGCTCTCTGCCCTGAGCCGCCTGGTAGCAGACGAAAAGAACCGCGAGTTCCTGCGTAGCTTCTGCGCCCACGTGCTGCACGCCCCTGCGGAGCAGCAGTCCGACAATCTGCGCAGCCTGCTGGCACACTTCGGCGGGGTTCCCACCTTCTTCAGCGCCATGGGCAGACTGCGCTTCAAAGCCGCATCTGTGGCAGCCCGCAGCATGCAGAGCGCCGCTATGGCCGAGGTACGCCGCGTATTCCGCTCCACCTTTGGCGAGCTCACCATGCCGCTCAGCATGGAAAAAGCCTCCCAGCGCCTGCAAGAGCTGGGCAAGGATTCCCTCACCGTTGCCCTGCAACCGCTCTCACCCGCCGTATTCGGCAACGAAGGCGCAGAACGCTACATCGAGAACCTGTGCACTATCGCCAAGCGCCTGCCTTCTGCCGGCCTGGTTGTACAACCCCTGCGCCTCTGCCCCTCCCTGAGCCCCTGCGCCCCCAACGATGGTGCCAAGACTCTGGCTGAGCGCCTCACCACCCTGCTGCAACAGCTTTACAAAAACGGCAAGGACTGCCCCGTTATCGTTGAAAGCGGCAACTCTGCCCTGCTGCCCATCGTAGTGGAGGGCTGCAAGCGCGTGCTCAACAACAAGGAGTACCACAAGGCCAACGTCATGCTGGAGCTGCCGGCATACCTGAACGCCGCACCGGGCATTCTGCGCGAACTCACCGAATGGGCCACAGCTCGCGCCGCCAAAGGTGGTGCACCCCTCAAAGTTCTGCTGGTAAAGGGCTCCCAACTCAGCACAGAACGAGAGTGCGCCTTCTTGTACGGCAAGGAAAGCGCCGCCGCACCCACCAAATCTGCCACCGAGACCCGCTACAAGCAGCTGGTGCACCAGGCTATCAGTGCCAAAGAAAAAGCCATCTGCCCAGTCATCGGCACTCACAATCCCTTCGACATCGCCTACGCCCTGCTGGACTGGGGACGCAGCGGGCGCAAAGACCTGCCGCCCTTCACGTTCTACGCCGGTTTGGGCAATCACCTGGGTCGCCAGCTGGCCGCTGCCGGTGCCAGCGTCACACTCACTGCCGGTCTCACTGGTGAGGAGGGCGAGATTACTGCTTTCGAGAGCTACCTGCTGCAGCTGGTCAATGAGCTCTCCCGCCCCGAAGGCTATCTGACCCACGGCTACGCCGCTGACCCCGCCGAGATGGGGTGGTCGCGCATGCGCCAGCACTTCCTCGCAGCCCTGAGTGGCCGAGAGGAAAGCCCTACCGATGGCAACACCGCAGCCGCCACCAGCTTTGAGGGTACCCCCTTGCATTGCACCGATCGCGCCGCAACGGATGCCTTCTACGAGGCCGCCCGCACCGAGCAGGAGCGTCCCCAGGAGCTACTCCCCCTCACCATCGATGGCAAGGAACACCCCAGCCCGCTCATGTGCATCCACCGCACACTGACAGCCCCCAGCCTGGAGGACTACCGCTTCGTGAGCGCCGACTTCAACGCCACGCCCACCATTGTCAAGCGTGCCGCCGTAGCCGCCACCAATAGCCCCTACAGCGATGACGAGCGCCACAACCAGCTGCTGCGCCTCGCACGCAAACTCGAAAAGCGCCGCACTGAGCTGGCCGCCCTGCTGGTACGCGATGCCGGATTTACCTGTGCAGATGCCGAGGAAGAGCTGCGCAACGCTATCGATGCCGCCCGCTTCTACGAGCAAAGCGCCTCTGCCGATGGCCTGCTGGATGGCACCACCCCCGAACCGCTCGGCGTAGTCGTGGTATCCCCCGGTCGCGTCCACCCGCTGTCCGAAGCCGTGGCAGGCATCGCCGCAGCCTGGGTCATGGGCAACAGCATCATTTACAAGCCCGCCGCCTACACCACTCTGCTGGGACACCGCCTCACCGCCATCCTCAATGAAGTGGGCATCAACGACCCGCAGCTCCAGCTCGTTCCTTGCCTGGATAACGAGATAGCCTGCAAGCTCATGATTGCCCCCGAGGTAGACGGCGTCATTACCGGCCTGGGCCACGCCACGGCTCAGTACCTGGCAGCGGCTCGCCCCACCGCTACGCTGTGCAGCAGCCCTGCGGGTGCCACCACCGTCTATATCTCCGCTCGTGGCGACTGGCAGCAGGCCGTGCGCGACCTGACAGTGGCCGCCTTCCGCCGCTCCGGCCAGTGTCCCACTGCTCCCCACATCGTACTGGTGCACGCCGCCGTATACGACAACAAACACTTCATCGCCGCTCTGTGCGATGCCGTGCGCAGCCTCACAGTTGGCGCCGGTAGCCGCGAGGGCGCACGCCTCGGTCCCCTCAGCGCTCCGCTCACCGCCGAGCAGCACAACTTCCTGACCAAGACTCCCGATAAAGACTGGCTCGTAAAGCCCACCACCAGCGAGCTCAACTCCATCACCTGGTCGCCCGGCATCATCACCAGCCTCACCGTTGGTAGCCCCGAACTCGATTTGCTGGAAGGGCTGCCTGTCATCGCCCTCATCCGTGTGGACAACACCGGCCGTGCCACCACCCTGCAACGCGAGCTCACTGCCGGTCGAGCCGCCGCGATTTACTCGCTCGACGCCGCAGATGTCTCCTCCTGGCAGCGCGCCATGGAAGGCACCGCGCACCTCTGCATCAACTGCTGCCCCTCCGCACGCCCCGGCCTGCGCCCCTTCGGCACCCTGCGCCCCGCCCTGTGTGGTTGCAGCCTGCTGCCCGGCGGCTCAAACTTCGTCACCGCCATGGCCAACTGGCAGGACACCGCTCGTCCCCAGCGCCGCGGCCGCCAGCGCAACATGCCCTTCGCGCCCTGGGAAACCCTGGTACCCAAACCCGGCCCGGACGACACCATGCGCCTCACCACCGCTGCCGACTCCCTCTCCTACTGGTGGGAGAATGAGTTTGGCACCCGCCGCATCATCTGCGACCACCCCGGCGAACCCACCGAGCTGTACTACACCCCGCTCTCGCTCTGCCTGCGTGCCGAAAAAGAGACCGATGACATCGATATCTCCATCGCCCTCATGGCCGCGCTGAAGGCCGAATGCACCGTACAGCTCAGCACCGCTACAGCTCGCCCCTGGATGCTGCGTAGCCTGCAAGAACTCGGCGTACCCATTCGTGTGGAAAACCGCGAGGAGTTCATGGCTCGCTTCCCCTCACTCGCCGCCGACAACATCGTCGTGCGCGACCCCTCCGCCGATGACACTGCAGCCTCCGTAGCCGAAGCCTGCGGCCTGCGCCTCTCCCGCGCCTCCGTCGTAGCCAACGGCAGACTGGAGCTCCTCCAGTGCCTGCAAGAGCACACCCTCACCCGCCGTACAGACACCCGGTACACTCCCCTCTGAGCCGCGCCAGCGGCTCATCCACGGCTCTTGTCAAAGAGCCGTTTTTCACCATTGCTCGCAAGAGCAATTTTTCACCACGAGCGCAGCGAGTTCTTCACCACGGCAACGCCGTTCTTCACCGTGAGGCGATAGCCGAACTTGCCTTAGTTAAATTTGCCCTTGCGGGCAAGTGAAATTGCTCGCATGGCGAGCAGTGAAATTAAGCCTTGACGGCTTAGTTAAATTGCCCCGCAGATGCGGGGCAGCAAAAAAAAGCCGCAGTCTTAGCAGACTGCGGCTTTGGATTTCTACTCGGTTCGTTTAGAAGTTGATGCGATAGCCGACCGTGCCGTTCACGTCGGTGTAGCCGCTGCGCAGCTCCACGGAGGCGTCGAAGAACAGCGAGCCGTCGTCATCACCAAGCGGGATGGTCAGGCCGGCGCCCAGTTCCAGGCCGATGGT
>JAFOZZ010000081.1 GCA_017390945.1 Akkermansia sp. | reverse complement strand
GGTGGTTGCAGGTGGTCTTCCAGCACACGATGACGAGCTCCACCGGGCCGCATTCCTCAGGGGTGCGGGCGATGCTCGGGGTGGACAGGTGGATGTCGCCATACACGCTCTGCACATGCAGGCCGTTGGCACGCACCGGTTCATAGGCCGAGCGGAGGATGAAGGTGACATCGTGCCCGGCTTCTGCCAGGCGTGCGCCGTAGTAACACCCCAGGGCGCCAGCTCCCAATATTGCTATCTTCATGCCGCAAAGTGTAGCACTTATGCCGGATTTTGGCAATAAAATTTGCATTTTATGGCAGGCGCACACACTTTTGCCTTGCCATTGCATGCAGAAAGCGTTATTAAGATACGCGTCTTAACTAATACCGGGCAGTTCGCTGCCCTACAAACAATCATATCAGAACCATGGGTCAACAGCACCGTAAGGAAACGAAGCGCCGCCGTCGCAGCGCCTACATCAAGCGCCAGAAGGAAATCGCCAAGAACAGCAAGAACACGGCTCCCGTTCAGCTTGCTACTAAGGTAGTGAAGGCTGAGGACGCCGCTAAGGCCTGATGCCCGCTTGATATTGTCTCGAAAGAGAACATCTTAATAAAAAATCCCCGGCTCCGCTTTCCGCGCTGCCGGGGATTTTTTTGATGTTTAATGTTTGATGTTGAATGTTTAAAGTGGAGCGAGCCGGCCAGCGGCTCATCCACGGCTAGCAAAGCCGTTTTTCACCGTGAGGCGACAGCCGAACTTTGCCTGTGAAATTTGCCCTTGCGAGTAAGTGAAAAAATCGTCCTTCGCACCTGGTCCTTTACAAGTCTTTACTTATTTATCGCTTCTTTGAGTTCGCTGGCCATGTGGGCGTAGTGTTTCTGCCCCTCGGGTTTGCAGATGAGGCGGTAGTAGGGTACTCGGTTGATGAGGCGGCCGAGTTCCTTGCCCTGAGCGTCGGTGAAGATGTAGGCGGTTTCGTTATTGAAATACCCCATGACGTCGATAAAGGGCGTGAACTTCATGATAACCCATTGCGGGGCAGAGGCCCAGCGGGCGATGCGTTCGCGGGCGGCAGGGGTGAGGGGGCTGGGCGCTTGGCGAGTGGTGGTGGTTTTCTCCTCCCATGGGTTGTCGCTCACGGGTTCCGTGGTTTCGATAACGACGTGAGTGGCTTGCTGCATCGCTTGCAGCAGGGCGGCGCGCTCCGAGTCGGGCAGGGGCTTGCCGGCATAGCTGGGGATGGTGGCTCCGCACCATTCGGTGCGCGCGGAGTCGGGGTTGTCCGGGTACACTTCCTCCGGCTCCAGGGCGAACATGCCCTCCTTCTCCAGCTTTTCATCGTGTGCACAGCGTATTTGGTAGTGTTCCCAAGCGTCACAGCCGCAAAGGACTAGGGCGGGGATGAGGAGGAGCCTTTTCATGGGCGGCATTTTAGCACAGGCACGGAGGGTGGTCAAGGCGCGGTAAAAAAAATAATTCCAAAAAATAATTATTGAAAAGAGTTGACAAAAATGACAAAACACGCTACAAGTTGCAGCGTAGAGCGACCCTCCGGTAGGAGGAATAGAAAAACCGATGAAATCTCTTTCTGTCATATTATTGCTGACGGTGAGCCTGCTGGTGCTGGGCGTCACCTCGTGTACCCAGGTGTCGCCTGAGCTGCGCGCCCGGATAGACAAGGCGGAGGAACGGCTGGAGAATTCGCCTAAGCCCGAGCCCTTGCCTTATGCCGAGGATTCGTATGAGCATTTTGTGTGTAATCATGGGTATCCTAAGACGATGCAGATATACCGCAATGCGGAGTTGCTGAAGCAGGCGGATCGCCGCAGTGCGGTGCACATCTGCTTGCAGCAGCAGCGCGGGCGCCTGTATGTGGGCGGCCAGGTGGCGGCGGATTGGCCTGTATCGACCGGTGTGGAGGGACGCGAGACTCCCACAGGTACCTACAAGGTGCTGGAGAAGAAGAAGGAGTATGCCTCCAATCTGTATGGTAATATTAAAGACGCCAACGGCAAAACTGTGAAGCGCAACGCCGACATCACCCTGGATGAAGTGCCCGAGGGTGGTATGTTCGAGGGGTCACCCATGCCCAACTGGCAGCGCCTCACCTGGGATGGCCTGGGGATGCACACCGGTAAGGTGCGCGCGGGTGAGCGCCTGTCGCATGGCTGTATCCGCACGCCGAGCGTGATGGCCACTGAGCTGTTCGAAATTACCTCCTGCGGCTCACGCGTGCATATCAACGAGGAGGTGGAGCGCTGTTTCCCTCTGAAGGATCTGCTGAGTTTCAGCGAGGAATATCAGGCTATTCTTAAAACACATGTCGATGCGCAGAACAAGCTCGAAAAGCTGCGCCAACAGGCTCGGGATGAGATTGCTGCACGCAAAAAAGCGCGTCAGGAGGCGCAAAATGCGGCGAGTTAATGGAATTCGAGCCGGAAATTGCTTATTTCGATTGACATATCGCTTTGATAGTGGTACAGTTTCGTGACGAAATTGTACCACTTTTTCATATATTCTGCATGAAAATCGCTCAAACCAGTCTCGGACTGATGGTGCTGCTGACCATGTCGTCGTGCACATCATGTTTGTTCCCGTCGCTGTTGCCGGAGGATAAACAGGCGATTTCTACCATCAAGCAGCAGATTAAGGCGTTGCCGAAAGATAAGAGCATTGAGTCGGATAATTACGAAATCAGCTCGTATGAGTATTTCGTGAGCCATCTGTACTATCTGGAAACCGCTGTGGCATACCGCGATGAGGCTCTGATGGCCAAAGCCGATGCCTCGTGCCCGGTCTACATCTGCCTGTCGCAGCAGCGTGGGCGCTTGTATGTGGATGGCAAGGTGGCGCTGGATTGGCCGGTGTCTACCGGTAAGGAGAATACCCCCACCTCTCGCGGTCGTTTCGTGATTCTGGAGAAGAAGAAGGAGCATTCCTCCGGCCGTTTCGGCGAGATTCTGGATGCCGATGGCAAGGTGGTGGAGGCCGATGCGGACTCCCGCAAGCACACGGTGCCTCCTGGTGGTAAGTGGAAAGGCGCAGATATGCCCAACTGGATGCGCCTGACGGATTTTGGTATTGGCATGCATACCGGCGTTGTAGTGCCGGGTATGAGGCTGTCGCACGGCTGCATTCGCCTGCCGCATAATATATCCACCATCTTGTTTGAGACGCTCGCGCTCAATAGCCGTGTGTATGTGCAGGATGGCGTGGAGGAGTGTTTCCCCTGCAAGGAGGCAATGCAGGAGGGCGAGATCCGCCGCAGCAATCGCAAACAACGCCTGGAGTTGCAGGAGCGTTTGCTGAAGCTTGAAACGGATGCCGAAGAACGCGCTCTGAAGGCATGCGAAGCCGCAGAAGCTCAGCGTGTTCTGGATGAAGAAAAGGAGCGTGCTGAAGAGGAAGCCCGCGAACGTGCCGAGGCGGAGGCAGAAGCCCGCCGTGAAGCCGAAGAACGCGCCGCCAAGGAGGCTCGTGAACGTGAGGAAGCCGAGCGCGAACGTATAGAAGCAGAGGCCGCCGCTAAGGCTAAGGCCGAGCGCCGCGCTGCTCGTGAGGCCGCCCGCGCCGAGCGTGCTCGCCGCAAGGCAGAGGAACGTGCTGCTGAGGAAGCCCGCGAACGTGCCGAGGAAGAAGCCGAAGCCCGCGCTAAGGAAGAGCGCCGAGCAGCTCGCGAAGCTGCCCGCGCTGAGCGTGCTCGCCGCAAGGCAGAGGAACGCGCTGCCGAGGAAGCCCGCGAACGTGCCGAGGAAGAGGCAGAAGCCCGCCGTGAAGCCGAAGAACGC
>JAFOZZ010000080.1 GCA_017390945.1 Akkermansia sp. | reverse complement strand
GGGGTGAACTCATCCGGGCGGCAAAGCACCCCATCCGCTATCATATATGGGTATTTCTTCTTAGCGGCCCAGCGAGCGAGGTCGGCATAATGCCCCTTGCGGTTTCGCACCACGGGAGCGGCAATCATGAGCGAGGCGGGGCGCTTGTCAATCTCCGCCATCACAAGGGCGCGGATTTCCTCCGGCAGACGCCGCCCCACAGGCACCTTGCAGCGCGGACAATGCGGCTGCCCCAACTTGGCGTAAAGCAAGCGCAGGAATTGCCATATTTCCGTCACCGTACCCACAGTGGATTTGCAGCCACCACGGGAGCGATTCTGCTCGATGGCCACGGTCGGGGGCAGCCCCGTCAGACGGTCGATATCAGGCGTTTCCATCTGCTCGGTAAACTGGCGGGCATAGGGACTCATGACATCCATGAAGCGCTTCTGCCCCTCCGCAAACACAATATCAAAAGCCAGCGTACTCTTACCACTACCGGACAGACCGGTCACGACAGTCATTTCATTGCGCGGGATATCGACGTCGATATTCTTCAGCTGGTGGTGTCGGGCGCCACGCAGGGCGATGACGCCCTCCGGCACCGCGACATCGGCATCCAGGGCAGATGGTGCCGGACACACATCGCCCATACCATGCAGCACCTGCGCCAGATAGCCGCTCGTATAGCCCTTGCCACAAGCGGCCACTTGCTCCGGGGTACCCTGTACGACAATCTGCCCGCCGCCGGTACCTCCCTCCGGCCCCAGGTCGATGATATGGTCAGCGCACTTTATCAGCTCCAGGTTATGCTCGATTACCAGCAGAGTATTGCCCTGCTCAACCAAGCGGTTAAACACACCCAGCAGCACTTCCAAATCACTGAAATGCAGCCCCGTACCGGGCTCATCCAGAATCAGCAGGCTTCCCTTCGCGGCGGCTTCCCCCGTCAGGGTATCCACCAGAATATGCGCGAGCTTCAAGCGCTGGTTCTCACCGCCGGAAAGGGTGTTGAGCGGCTGCCCCAGCCCTAGGTGCCCCAGCCCGACATCCACCAGCACCTGCAAGCGCTCGGCAATACGGCGTGCGCGGGCATTCTTTTCGCGGGCGAACAAGCGCTGCGCACTGCGAATATCCAGCGCCAGCAGCTCCGCCATATTGTACCCCAGCAAAGTGATACTGAGCGCCTGTTCCGTGTAGCGCGTGCCGTGGCACAGAGCGCAAGGCACGTAGATATCCGAGAGGAACTGCATTTCCACCTTCTCCTGCCCCAGACCGGAACAGCGGGGGCAGCGGCCATCGCCGCTATTGAAGGAGAAGTAGCCGGGCTTCAGCCCCCTGGCCTGCGCCGCCGGCTCCGCCACGAACAGGGCGCGTATGTCCTCAAACACGCCGATGTACACCGCAGGGGTGGAGCGAGGCGTACGCACAATGGGGCTTTGGTCCACCAACACCACATCCTGCACCATGTCCAGTCCTTTGATGGAGCGCACAGTCATTTCGTCCTCATCATCCAGGGCATCCGCATGCACGGAGCCATAGAGCACCTGACAGGCCAGCGAGCTCTTACCACTACCGCTCACACCCGTCAGGCAAGTATAAACGCCCAAGGGGATATCGACATCGAGGGCATGCAGGTTGTGGCATTCGGCGCCACGGATGGAGATTTTACCCTTCCCCTTGCGGCGGCGCGTCGGCACCGGGATTTGGCGCGCACCGCTGAGGTACTGACCCGTGAGGGATTGCTCGGCCTTAGCGATGTGAGCAGGCTCGCCGGCGTACACGAGCTCACCACCAGCGGAGCCGCTGGCCGGACCCATATCCACCAGATAATCAGCGGCTCGCATCACAGCTTCCTCATGCTCCACCACCACGAGGGTGTTCCCTCGGCGGGCCAGACGCCGCATGGCCGAAATGAGCCGTGCCGTATCACGCGAGTGCAAGCCGACAGTGGGTTCATCCAGCACGAAAAGCGTTTCCGTCAGCGCAGCGCCCAAGCAAGCAGTCAGGCTCACGCGCTCAATCTCGCCGCCGGACAGCGAACGCGTGAGGCGGTTGGCTGCGATGTAGTCCAACCCCACTTCGCACAGGTAAGCCACGCGGCTGCGCAGCTCGCGCACGCCCTGCGCCAGCGAGCGGTCATCGCCCACGGCGGGCAGCACGTGCTCATCCAGCCACGGCAGGAACTCTACCATGGGCAAGGCCATGACCTGCGGCACCGTCAGTCCGCCAATGGTAAACGCCAGCGCCTCCGGACGCAATCTGCCGCCGTGGCACTCCGGGCAGACGCTATACACGCGGTAGTACGACAAGAACACGCGCACTGTCATCTTGTGCGAATGTTTCTCCATATCGTCAAAAATGCCCTTGTAGCCATACCACAGGCTATGGTCAGCCGCTGTCCAGGGGTCGATATCGCCGCAATTGCCGTAGAATACCCAATCCTTCTCTTTCTGGGTAAGCTGCTGCCACGGCACATTCATACGCACAGCCTTATGGCGCTTGTTAGCACGCAGGAAATCGCCGTAGCATTCGGAGAGCGTCTGCGAGGAAAGCATCTTCAGCGCCCCATCCGCAATGCTTACATCGGGTATCACACCTCGGTTGTAATCGTAGGTAATAGCACGTCCATACCCCTTGCAGGCGGGGCATGCACCAAGCGGAGAATTGCCACTGAACAGTCCGGGACGCGGCTCCATGAGAGGGTACCAATCACTGCGAAATTCGCGCAGCTCGCCCCAATCGCCGCTCTCCGTCCGCAGCGATGTATACACCACGTCCTGCCCCAGACGCAGAGCGGTTTCCAAGGCTTCAGTCAGGCGCGGGGTCGCCTCCGTACGCAGCTTCACGCGGTCCTGCAGCACCAGCCAGCGCTCCATGCCCAGTTGCGTTTCCGTTGCTGCATCCAGGCGAAGCACCTCGCCCCCGCAATACACACGCAGGTAACCCTGCCCCTGCAAGGCCTGCACCATTTCGTCAAAACTCCCCACCGGTCGCACCGCAAAACACACCAGCACCTCGCCCCCTTCCGCTTCCGCCAGCAGCTGAGCCGCTACCCCCTGCGGCGTGGCGGGCTTCACCACGCGCCCCTCGGCATCGCGCCCTATGGCCAGGCGGGAGAAAATCAGCTTTAGGTATTCGTTGATACCCGTCATGGTACCCACGGTGGAGCGCGAGTTCTTTACGGAATTGCGCTGCCCCAGGGCAATGGCAGGCGGCACGTTTTCCACAGCATCCACATTCGGCCTGTCCATGCGGTCCATAAACTGACGCACATAGGGCGAGAAGGTCTCCACATAGCGCCGCTGCCCCTCGGCATACAGGGTGCTCATGGCCAGCGATGTCTTGCCACTGCCACTCGGCCCTGTCACAACAGTGATACCCCCCAACGGAATATCCACATTGATATCCTTGAGGTTATGTTCCTTTGCCCCACGTATGCGGATGTTCGCTTCCGTGCTCTGATTCTTCATGCGCCCATTTTACCTACTTTTTTGGCAGAGATAAAGACTTATGCGTCCCCGCCCATGTCATACAAGGGGGAATCCACGCCAGAAGAACAACTCAAAAATACATTTTTTTAGCTTGCAATCATTCAGATTCATGCCACAATATCCATATGAAACTCATCCTGACCACTCTCGCAACGCTTGCTCTATTGACGTTCCCTGCTATTGCGGCTAAAACCTACACTGTCGTGGTGGACAAAGACACCACTCCCGAACAGGCGGCCAATGTTATCCTGCACGACATGCTGAGCAACATGAGTTACGAAAGGCTGGAGCAACAAGCAGCAGAGGGCGACAAGGAAGCCACCCTTCAACTCGGTAAGCTGGTAGCCACCGGCGAATACCGCCCGGATGACCAAGCGCTTGCCTGCCGCTGCCTGCGAGCGGTCGCCGAGACCGGAGATGCCACCGCCCTCTTTGAAATGGGGCGCTTTGCCATATTCGGATTCGGCATGAAAAAGAATCCCGCTGAGGCGGCCGATTGGTTCCGCAAAGCGGGCGAGGCAGGCAACAGCGAGGGCTGGCGCCTGCTGGGGACGATGACCTACAATGGCATGGGAATCAAAGCGGATACGAAGGCAGCCATTGCCTACTGGCAGAAAGCCGCCGCTGCCGGTAATCCGACCGCTTACAACGACCTGGGGCAGTGCTATTTCCTGGGTGACGGCCTGTCGAAAGATTGGGCAAAAGCCATTGAGATGTGGAGCAAAGGCGCCGAACTCGGCAACGCCGGCGCTCAGTTCAACCTGGGCGTCTGCTACTTGAATGGCGAACATGTGAAAAAAGACAAAGCCAAAGCTATCGAATACTTCGAAAAAGCCGCAGCACAAAATCACGAAGGCGCCATGCGCGCCCTCTACCAGCTCAGCAGAGAAAAGAACTGAGCGGGGATAACACGTTCATCATGAATCACAAAACTGCAAAAATCCTTCTTAGGGCTATTGCTGTAAACGTGCTGGGGGTAATTTCCGCCTGCATATACAGCAAATACCGCATGCGGCATATCACCTTTAGTCTGCCCTCATCATCATGGTTCATTACCATCCGCAACGTCACACATGACGGCGCGCTGCTGCGCTACACGCAGGATGACGACTACGACGGCAAGTTCACCATGCAAGGCGACTTGTGTTCACTCTCCTTACGAAACGGGAGCAAGTACCTTATCGCCAGTCGTGACAGCAAAGACGACATTCTGGAAACGGAGTTTTATCTTCATCTCACAGGAAATATGGCGTATATCACCTTCCCGGATGCTTATGCCGATGAACAAGGAAAGGTCTACTATTGCACAGACAAGTCAACCATTGATACCCTCGTCGAGAAATTAGCAGCTTCTCGTTACCTGGAGCACGACGCGATTGCCGCACTGGCTCAGAGCATCGAAACAACCGGCTCTCTGGACAAGGACAACAATCACCCCACAGCCCTCCACGAGGAAGTCATCTTCGTCTCCAAAACGCCCTTCGATAGCACAAACCGAGAGCAGATGGTGCCGTTCCTGTACATCAAATGCGAGTAGAAGTACGATGAACGATTTCCTATCATTTCTCCTTTACCTTGTTGCACTTGTGAAACATCGGCATCTGAGCCTAAAGTCTTGTTTTTCTTGACAAAGCGACAAAATATGGCAGAATAGGCGCCTATGCACATACGAGCCATAACTGCAACGATGTGCGCCCTGGGGCTGAGTGTGGCCGCTGTGGGTGCTGTGCCCGAACATTTTCAACCGCGAGCCAAGGAGCTGCTGGCCGACAGCATCGAGCTGGAGGAAAGCGAGCATCAATTGAATGTCATTTACTTCGTCGGCAACGACCGCGAGCCGCTGGCCGACTACGAGCGCCGCCTGAGCGAGCTGCTGCTCTATGTACAGCAATTCTACGGCAAGGAAATGGCACGCAATGGCATGGGTGCGCATTCCTTCGGCCTGCAAATGCAGGAGAACGGCAATGTGAAGATTCACGTAGTACGCGGCAAGAAGAAGCACACGGAATACGCCTACGGCACCGGCCACAATGCCTGCCTGGAGGAAGTGAACGCCTACCTGGATGCCGAGCCCGGTCGCCGTACCAGCCAGCACAGTTTCATCATCATGCCTACCTACTACGATGAGCAGTACAATGACATGAACCCGGGTGGTGTGCCTTTCTATGGTCTGGGTATCAATTGCTTTGCTCTCGATTACGCCCACTTCGACATTAAGCACCTGGGGCAGAACACCCCGGAAGGTCGGCTGCTGACCAAGTGGTACGGCGGCTTTGCCCATGAGCTGGGTCACGGCCTGAACCTGCCGCACAACCTCGGCACCGTAAGCGACAACAAGGCCTATGGCACCGCCCTGATGGGTGCCGGCAACTACACCTTCGGCATGAGCCCCACCTACCTCACCCTGCCGAGCTGCCGCATCCTGGCCACGTCCGAGACCTTTGTTCCCAAGGGCTACAAGGCTAAGTTCTACAGCCAGTATGAGTCCCCGACTATCAAACAATGCTCATTCAAGCGCGTGGGCGACACGCTGGAGCTCTACCTCGAGACGGATGCCAACGTGGTGAACGTGAATGCCTACATTCAGGATCCGCCTTTCCAGGTGAACCAGGACTACGATGCCGTGCCCTTCGCCTGCACCATGAGCCGCAACGCCACCGCCCATACTACCGCCTTCGTCAGCATGCCGCTGGCAGAGATGGCAACACTGCGGCACCTGAAGAAAGGCGAGCTGGCACTCGATGTGCTGGTGCAGACCTACGATGGCAGCCGCTTCCGCTGGCGTATTCCTTTCGATCTGAGCAAGGTACCCGCCGATGGCAGCATCGACATGGGGCTGCCGATGTTCTGGCGCGGCTATTAACTCCTCGTCATGTACCGGAAAGCCATAGCAGTCGATTTCGGCGGCACGAGCATCAAGATGGGCGTGACGCAGGGGGCGGATATTCTGGCAAAAGCCAGCCCCCTGCCCACGGCAGCCTACAGCAGCCCGGCCGCTATTATAGAGGCCATGTGCGCCACGGCGCGCGAGCTCTTGCAGCAACACCCGGATGGCGCCGCCATCGGCCTGGGCATGCCAGGGTGGACGGATTTCCACCGCGGGGTACTCTACCAGCTGACTAACGTGCCGGTGTGGAACCACGAGGTACCCGTGCGCGACATCATGCAGCAGGCGCTCGGCCTGCCCGTTGTGCTGGATAACGATGCCAACTGCATGGCCTACGCTGAGTGGAAACTGGGTGCCGGCGCCGGGCTGGAAAGCCTGGCATGTCTCACGCTGGGCACCGGTATTGGCGGTGGTATCGTTGTGCACAACCGCATGCTGCGCGGGCGCACGGTATCGGCGGCAGAGCTCGGGCAAACGAGCATCTGCTGGAATGGCCGCACCGGCCCCTTCGGCAACAAAGGCGCGATTGAAGAATACATCGGCAATAACGAATTCGCCGCCGATGCCGTACAGGCCTACGCCGCAGCCGGCATCAGCCGCACGGCGGAGGAGTGCACCCCCTATCTGCTGGCTCAGACCGCACGCAGTGGGTGCCCCATCGCCCGCGGCATGTACGAGGGCTTTGCAGAAAAGCTGGCCAGCCTCATCATGAACCTCATGTACGCCCTCGTACCGGAGGCCGTCATCATCGGCGGCGGCGTAGCCAAGGCCGGCGACTTACTCTTCGAGCCGCTCATGGCGCGACTGAAGGAGCAGCTTTTCCCGGTTCACTACGCCGCGCTGCGCGTACTGCCCGCTCATTTCGGTGCAGATTCCGGACTCATCGGCGCCGGGCTCATGGCCGCAGATTACGCTGCGGGTAAATTATCCTGAGCTTTTTTGAACAAAAGTTTAATCTAACTTGTCGAACCTTTTGGCTATGAATCCGACTCATTCTCCTCTTATCGATAATCTCAAGACAGAAGCCACACCAGTGGCTCCCAAGGCAGCCCCCGCCCCGCAGGATCCGTCCTGGTGGCGCTTGGGGAGTGTACCATTCCTCGTATTGCTCATGGTCGCAGCCGCGGCGGATTTGGCCTGGCCGCGTCCCGAGGGCTGGGGGATTGGCGCAGGCATCGGTTGTTTTCTGGCCATCAATGCGCTGCTGCTCCTGCGCCGCGATTTCACCCGCGGTGAGTACTGGTTCCTGCAAGGGCTGGCCGCGCTGAACATGCTGGCACTCATCTGCACCGGTTCTTTTATCAACTGGATGAGCAGCCTCGTCATCCCCTTCGTTGTCGTTATGCTGCCCGCCAGCAACACCTTCGTCGATAAACAGGTAGTCTATCGCAACTGGTGGAGCTTCTGGTTCGCCCGCCGCGTGTCAGAGGAAAAGAAAACGCGCTTCTCCGCCCTGCGCAAAGCCCTGCCTCTCATCATCTGTATTCTGATTGGCGTACTGGCCTTCATTGCCTTCCTCTGCATCTTTGCCAGCGGCAATCCCGTGGTACAAATCGTATGGGAAACCCTCGTTAACTGGTGGAACCGCCTGGTGGATTACCTGCACATCAGCTGGGATTTCTGGGTGCACGTGCTCTACTGGCTGGCGGGTTTTGCCTGGTTCGGCATCTATTGCTTCAACCGCATCCAGAAACAAGAGCCACTCCCGGCTATCCCGTCTCAACCTACCCCCGCAGGCACTACCCTGCTGCCATACCTGCCGCTCTGCATCCTCATCGGCATCAATGCCGCTTTCGCCGTAGCTACGTCAACCGATATTGCTTTCCTGTGGTTCGGTAAGGTGCCGGAGGGCGTATCCCAAACCGCCTACCTGCACGAGGGTGCCACCTCTATCACCTGGGCATCCGTGCTGGCGGCGGGTGTGCTGGTCTTACTCTTCCGCCCGCGAGGCATGGCGCGCCACTCCGTTGCCGGGCGCATTTTTGGCTACCTGCTTGTCGTACAAACTGCCCTGCTCGCCATCAGCGTCTACATGCGCCTGTACCACCAGATAGAAGATTTCGGCTTCACGGTGCGCCGCATTCAGGCAGCGGAAGCTCTCCTCATGGGGCTGGCTGCGCTCATCATCCTGGTGCTCTACATGGCCACCAACGGCGCGTTCTGGAAGTACACCCGCATTTGCCTGGGCACCATGCTGCTCATGCTCATCGCCTTTGCCTCCTATAGCCCCGCTCGTCTGGCTGGCAATCTGAATCTCATCTACGTAGGTTCCCATCCACACTGGAACTTCACTCTGCACGATTTCCGCATCAATCGCTTTGATATCGCTGAGAATCTCACCTTCGCGGAATACGTGTACAACAAACACAAAATCACGGCAGAATCCGACACCCGTTTCTACACGCTCAATGAAGCGACGCTCCGCCAAGCCGCGCAGAAAGTAGAGCAACGCGCCTCTCGCGGCTCTTGGCTGACCTTCAACCTCTCCATCAAGGAAGACCTGCCCGCCGCAGAGCGCATCCTCGGCCACCCGATTACCATCAAGATGGTGGAGCAAGAAGATTGATTGACCATTGACAATTGACAAAGTGAGGTTCAGGCGAGCTTACAAAAAGCCAAGCTTTACGCAGTAATACTGAACCTCTCCCTCATATCTCGCTAAAAAAACGCTGCGGCATGGAATTGCCGCAGCGTTTATCATTTGTACTGAAAGTCGCGTTATTACTCAGCCCAGGTAAGAACCACCTTGCCGGACTTACCGGAGTTCATCACATTGAAGCCCTCCTCAAAGTCAGTGTAGTGCATACGGTGGGTGATGATGGGGGATACATCCAGGCCGCTGCGCAGCATGGCATCCATCTTCTGCCAGGTGGCATACATCTCACGGCCGTAGATACCCTTCATCTTGAGGCCCTTCCACACGAAGGTGTTCCAATCGATGCCGGAACCACCGGGCTGAATACCCAGCAGGGAGATATTGGCACCGTAGGCGGAGTGAGTGATGATGTCCTTCAGGCAGGCGGGAGCGCCGCTCATCTCAAGGCATACACCGAAGCCCTCGGCAATCCCCAAATCCTCACGGGCAGCGGCGATGCTGTCGCCACCAATCACATTGACGGTGCGGTCAGCACCCAGCGTCTTAGCCAGGCCGAGCTTGTAGTCGCTCACGTCGGTGATGGTCACGGTGCGGGCACCTGCCTTCTTGCACACAGCAGCAGCCATGGAGCCGATGAGACCGGCGCCGGTGATGAGTACATCCTCACCCACCAAATCCCAGGACAGCGCAGTGTGCGTGGCATTACCCAGCGGGTCGAGAATGGAAGCAATCTCCATGGGCATATCCTTGTGAATACGAATCACATTGGACTGAGGAATGCACAGGTACTCAGCAAAGCAACCGGCACGGTTCACGCCCACGCCCTGCGTATTCGGGCAAAGATGGAATGCACCACGGCGGCAGTTGCGGCAGTGACCACACACAATGTGCCCCTCGCCGGATACTACCTCACCGGGCTTATACTCCGTCACAGCGGAGCCTACGCGCTCGATAACACCGCAGAACTCATGACCTACGTGCATACCAACAGGTATAGTCTGCTGAGCCCAGGCGTCCCAATTCCAGATGTGGAGGTCGGTGCCGCAAATGGCTGTCTTGTAAATCTTAATGAGTACGTCATTGGGGCCGACTTCAGGCATCGGCACATCCATCAGTTCGAGACCTTTATCGGCCTTCGTTTTAACGAGCGCTTTCATGGGCGAAGAGTTTACTCCTTTCCCCCATCACACGCAAGCCCAATGTTGTGATTTACTGTCATGATAGCTCAGGATTTCGTACCAATAGCGAAATATGTTGAAACCATCAGACGAAGCGCTCCGCCATCCCACAATGCAGGCAATGCATATACTGATAGTCAATGGTAGCAAGTCAATTCGTTCACGTCCAGAACCCAGCGACATCACCCAAACGGCTCATGTTCACATAGCGGGTGCGCAGCAGCGAACTGTCGCGGTGCCCTGTCTCGTATTGAAGCTCGCTGTAGTTGCGGAAGTGGCGCAGGTGATAACTGGCAAAAGTATGGCGCAGCACATCCGGTACCCAGTGGGTAAACCCGGCCTGTCGGCGCAGTTCACGCCAATGCCGCAGCCATTGCGTCGGGCAAATGCGCCCTGTCCTCACCACACACCCGGCCAGCAAACGTAGC
>JAFOZZ010000079.1 GCA_017390945.1 Akkermansia sp. | reverse complement strand
GAAGCCCGCCTAACTTAAAAAATCGTCCTCGTACTTAAGAAATCTCCGTATTTCTTTCCTCCTCTGTGAGGTAGCAGCCGGGATCGCTGCCGAACCAATGGCCATTGGCAAAGGCGGCGCGGGTGCGGAAGCCGCCGCCGCAGAGGGCGAAGTGGCGGCAGGTGGCGCAGGGGCCGCTGAGGAGTTTCTGGCGCTCGGCGGGGTCGTCGGAGCCACGGAGTTTCAGCAGCTCGGCGGCGGAGGGCTCGGAGGCGGCCTCCCACACGTCGGAGAACTTCTGCGTTTTGACATTGCCGAGGGTGACGCTCTGCCAGAACTGGTCGGGGTGGATGTTGCCCTGGGTGTCGATATTGGCGATGCCGCGGCCGGAGGAGTTGGCGCCACCGCCGTTCCAGCCAAGGAGGCGGAGGGTCTGGGCGGCGAGGGGGCTGCCCTCGCGCAGCTGGCGCAGGAGGATGTAGATGCCGTCCGCCGGCTGGGTGACGGTGAGCAGCTCGCGGGTCTGGCCTGCGGCGTGCCAGGCCTCGGCGCGGGCGATGAGCATGTCGAGCGCGGCGCGGGCTTCCTCCGGGCGCAGGCTGGCTACATCCACACCGCGACCGGTGGGTACAAGGTGGTAGAAGCAGACGCGCTGAATGCCCTCGCGCTCGATGAAGTCGAGGATTTCCTGCATGCTCTGCACGTTGTTGCGGGTGAGGGTGAGGCGCAGGCCGGTTTTCTGGCCGACCTCCTCGCAGCGCTTGAAGCCGCGGATGGCGCCATCGAACGCGCCGGGGACGCCGCGGAAGGAGTCGTGCACGGCGCCGATGCCATCGAGCGAGATGCCGACGTAGGCGACGCCGAGTTTCTTGAAGAGGGCGGCGTACTCGGGGGTGATGCGGGTGCCGTTGGTGGAGATGGTGACCTTGAGCCCGCGGTCGGTGGCGTGCTGGAGCAGCTCGGGCAGGTGGGGGTGGAGCAGGGGCTCGCCGCCGGAGAGCAGCAGGGCGTTCACGTTGTAGGCGGCCAGGTCGTCAATGACGCCGAGGCACTGGTCGAGGGTGAGCTCGCCGGGGTACTTCTGGGCGTGGGAGTCGGCGTAGCAGTGCACGCAGCGCAGGTTGCAGGTGCGGGTGATGTTCCATACCACGATGGGCTTGCGGGTGCGGGAGGATGTGGGGGAGCAGGCGGCGGTGCTGGCGTGGGGGGCGGTGCTGCCGTGGCCCAGGCCGTAGCGGATGTGGTCTGCGGGCTGCTCGGCGCCGCACCAGAGGCGTGTGATGTTGATCATGGTATGTGGAAAACGGTGTGGTGAGTGAGGTGAAAGGGGCGGGCGAGATTAGCGGCGCAGGGCGGCGGGAATGTAGTTGCACAGGGGCTCGGCTGCCATCATGTCGCCACAGCTGCCGTAGGCGCGGGAGCGGGAGCCACCGCACAGGCGGCGGTACTCGCACTGGCCGCATTTGCCGCCCAGGGCGTCGTCATTACGCAGCTGCACAAAGATGGGGTGCGTGCGGTAGAGGGTGGCGAGGTCGTCCGTGCGGACATTGCCGGTGGTGAGGGGCAGGAAGCCGCTGGGCTGTACCTCGCCGGTGTGGGAGATAAAGAGTACGCCCTTGCCGTCGCGGGTGGGGATGAGGTGGCGCGGGGGCAGGCCGCCCTGGCGGGCTGCCTGCATGAGCACGCGGCGGTAGTGGTGCCCCTCGGTGGTTTTGATGGCGAAGGGGAGCTCGCTGCGCAGGGACTCCAGGCGCTGCCACACGGCCTCCAGCTCGTCGGCGCTGGGCAGGTCATCTGCCGTGGCGCGGCCGGTGGGTACGAGGACGAAGACGCTCCACACATCGGGCTTCAGCTCGCGCATGAGCTCGATGAAGGCGTCCATCTCGCCCAGGGTGCTCTTGGCCAGGGTGGTGTTGATTTGCAGCTGAATGCCGGCGGCCATGGCGGCGCGGGCGGCCTGGAGGGTGCGCTCGAAGGTGTGGGGCACGCCACGGAAGCGGTCGTGGCTTTCGCGGGTGGCGCCATCGAGGCTCAGGCTCATGCTCACGACGCCGGCAGCGCGCAGGGCGGCGAAATCGGCATTCACCAGGCGCTGAGTGGCGGCGGGGCTGAGGGCTACACGCAGGCCGCGCTCGGTGGCGCGGGAGATGATGTCGTAGATGTCGCGGCGCATCATGGGATCGCCACCGGTGAGCACCAGCATGGGGGGCGCCAGCTCGGCGATGGTGTCGACGAGCGCGAGGGCCTCCTCATGCGTGAGCTCTTGCGGGTGCGGCTGCGGCTGGGCTATGGCGCGGCAGTGCTGGCATGCCAAGGCGCAGGCGCGTGTGACCTCCCAAAAGAGGATGAATGGGCGCTCTGCGAAATCTACCGTAGGCAGGTGCGGGTGCTTGGCCATAGCTGTTTGTGTGCGCGCAGGGGGGATTACTGCTTCTTGGAGAAGCTCTGCAGCAGGGTGTTCACGGCCTGGATGCGCTGCTGGCGGGTGGCTTCATCGGCGGTGGTGGTGCTGGTGCCGGCAGAGTTGAAGAGGTTCTGCAGCTTCTCTACAGCTTTAGCGCTGACGGAGGTCTTAATGCACTCTGTGTACTTCTTGCCACCCTGCCAGTTGTTGAAAGTGAAGCGGGCAGAGCTGGGGATGGCGTCCTCGCTCTTAGCTACGCGAAGGCGCTGGAAGCCACGGGAGAAGTAGTCGTACTCGTTATCGGAACCGTAGTACATCATATCGGTCAGCTCCTTGGAGTTCACTAGGGTAGCAGCGGTGGGCGTGAACAGCTCGGAGCGGCTAACGGTCTTCACGGCGCAGGAGCTCAGCGCCAAGGCAATCATGAGTGCAGGAACGATTTTTTTCATAACGCGCGTCTATATACCACAAAAGGAGGAATGAGTCAACAACGATAAGATAATTTACCATTGACCATTGACAATTGTCCCTTTTGAGGAAGCGAGTCGGGCGGCGAACTATCCCTTTCAACATTAAACATCAAACATTCAACATAAGGCGCGCGAGGCGCGCCTTAAACTTTCCTCCTGGCCCATTTGAGGTTGCAGAGGAGGCGGTTGAGGACGAGGTATTCTACGGCGAGGTCGACGGTGAAGAGGAGCCAGATGCCGACGAGGGAGAGGGTTTCCGGCCAGAAGAGGTTCCAGATGAAAAGGCAGCCGACGCGGAAGAAGCCCATGCAGCCGTAGGAGACGTACATGACGCGGCGAGTGTCGCCGGCGCCACGCAGGCACATCTTGAGCATGAGCATGGCGGCGTAGAAGGGCTCCACCAGCAGGAAGACTTGCACCACAGGTACAGTGGCTTGCAGCAGGCCCTCGGAGTTCGAGGCAAAGATGCCGGCAAAGAAGGCGGGGAAGGCGTAGAATACCACACCCATGAGCCCCATGAAGACGACGCTGTAGCGCACGCACTTGCGGATGGTTTCCAGCGCGAGGCGTACACTGCCCGAGCCGAGGTATTGTCCTACGAGGGTGGCACCTGCCATGCCGATGGCGAAGCCGGGCAGGAAGCTCATGCTTTCGATACGGATGGCGATGTTGTGGGCGCCCACGGCGGCATCGCCCAGGCTGGAGATGACGTGCAGGACGTAGATTTGGATGAGCCAGATGCCGCCGATTTCGAGTGCCTGGGGCAGACCGATTTTGAGGATGCGTCCCATGCAGCCGAGGTCGGGCATGAGGTCGCGCAGGCGCAGGTAGAGGGGCGGTACGTAGGTGGCGGACTGAGTGGCGGTGTAGGCGTCGAGCTCAGCGCCGGCGAGGCGGTGCTTCATCTGTATCGAGCGGCGTACCAGGATACCGATGAGGATGCTGGCGGCCACGGCCATGCCGGCAATCATACCGAAGGCCAGGCCCTCGATGAGCAGGCCGAATACCTTGACAAAGAGGATGCTGAAGATGATGTTGAGCCCATCGACCGCCAGCATGATAAAGAAGGGGGTACGGGTGTCGCCCGAGCCACGCAGGGCGGCATTCACCGCAAAGACGATGCCGGAGAACACGGCAACCCAGCAGCCGATGTGCATGTAGGTGAGAGCCACCTGTTGGGCGTAGGGGCTGAGCGTGAGCGCCTGGGTGACCAGTAACTCGGCGGTCAGGTACATGAGGATGGCGGAGAGAACACCGGCCAGCAGCCCCAGCACAGCGGCCTGGTTGGCGGCGTAGTTACCCTCGCCGAACTTGCGGGCTCCGGTCATGCGGCTGACAATGGCGGTGGCTCCCATGCCTACCGCGCCTTGCATGAGGAAGCCCAGCCACATGACGTAGCCGGTGACGCCGATACCGGAGGCAATCTGCTCCGTGACCTCGCCATCTGTACTCATGCGGGTGGCCAGGTAGAGGGAGGTGGAGGCGCAGATGAAGCTCATGACCTGCTCCAGCAGCGGCCAGAGGGCGATATGCACAATCTGACGCGGCAGACTAAGCCCCGCCAACGCGCCGCCCAGCTGCCCTTTACCATGCAGCGCGGCGCGTACTTTACCCTCTCGCCCGTCTCCAACACTCATGACGTCTTCATTTAAGCATATTCAAATCGCCTTTTCAAGCGGAAACTGTGAAAAAGCCGGGAACGGAATGCAAGGGGAAACTTAATTGGGAATTTGGGATTTCTGATTTTTGATTTTCAAAGTTCGGTGCCCATGGGCGTGTGGGGGTGCTGGGAGTCGAGGGGGTGAGGTAGGCAAGAGGTCGGCGGTCGCGTAAGTTACCCTTTTTCCAACAACTTGGACTTTTTCTGTATTTTGTCTTGCCAGGCAGGCGACTCTGTGCTAGTCTCTTGCCTGCTATGGAACCAGATTCACCTCACCTAAGGGGCTGCCTTGTCGTCTTTGAAGGCATAGACGGCACGGGCAAGTCTACCCAGATTCAATTATTGGCCAACTACCTGCGAGCACAAGGCAAAGAAGTCGTCACCGACTATGAGCCTACCCGCGGTGAATGGGGCATGAAAGTGCGCAATGCTGCTCTGAGTGGTGAGCGTCTGGGGTTGGAAGAGGAAATCAACTGCTTGCTGCAAGACCGCCGCGAGCATGTGCGCGAGCTTATCGAACCGGCGCTTCAGCGCGGAGCTTGGGTGCTGCTGGACCGCTACTACCTGTCCATGATGGCCTACCAAGGTGCTACGGGGGTGAATGTGGAGGATATCCGCCAAATGAATGAGGA
Organism: Akkermansia sp.; assembly: GCA_017390945.1. Taxonomy (GTDB): domain Bacteria; phylum Verrucomicrobiota; class Verrucomicrobiia; order Verrucomicrobiales; family Akkermansiaceae; genus Akkermansia. The sequence goes on along the minus strand of JAFOZZ010000079.1, from coordinate 668 downwards.
GTTTGCCATCATCCCGGATGTGGCCTTCTGGCTCGACCTGCCGGTTGAGGTGGCCATGGAGCGCATGAATGCCCGCGGCAACGGTAAGGATGCCTTTGAGAATGAGCCTTTCTTGCAGGCCTGCGCGAACATCTACGCCGCTATGGAAATGCCCTGGCTCTTCCGCATCGATGCTGATGGCTCCGTGGATGAAACCCAGGCTCAGGTGCGTGAAATCATCGAGCGAGAGCTGCTTAGCTAAAGCAGCATGAGTGAGATTGCCTGCGGCAATAAAAATAACTGAGCCGCAACGCGGCTCAATCTCGCTGAGGGCGAATGCCCGAAATCTCGTTCGTAAGAATCTCGTTGCGGTCGAAGACTGCAATCTCGTTAATAGGTAAGTAGACGAGATTTCCGGCTGCGCCGGAAGTGAGATTCCGCCTGATGGCGGAACGAGATTGAACCGATGCGGTTCAACGAGATTGCCTGCGGCAATGAAAATAACTGAGCCGCAACGCGGCTCAATCTCGCTGAGGGCGAATGCCCGAAATCTCGTTCGATAGAATCTCGTTGCGGACGAAGGCCGCAATCTCGTTAATGGCTACTAATGGACGAGATTTCCGGCTGCGCCGGAAGTGAGATTCCGCCTGCCGGCGGAACGAGATTGAAACGTATGTTTCAACGAGATT
>JAFOZZ010000078.1 GCA_017390945.1 Akkermansia sp. | reverse complement strand
TGTTCTGCAGCTTGCAAATCCTGTGGAGGTTGATACCGTCGCGAGCTGCTGGCTGGAGCGCTGGACACGCCGGAATCCGTTTTTATTCCGCATTGTGGCGGTTGTGCCCGGTGGTGAGAAAGAGGTGTTGAAACTCGAAAAGAGCGGGGTAGGGGGCTATCATCATCATTTGAAGTGGACCATGCCCGCAGGTACAAGCGCTATACGCTTTGAGGCTGATACTGCAGCAGGTGGCGGCGTGTTGATTGATGACCTGAACCTGGAGATAGGCCCCATGGTCGTGAAGGAGGTTGCGGTGCATAGTCCCGGTGTGTATCCCATCATGAAGCGGGCGGCATTCAATCCAGTCTTTGCGCTGGAGACTAAGACGGAAGGAACCGATAATCCGAAATCTGTAGAGCAGGTGAGTTTCAAGGTATCTGACCCGGCTTATGTGGCCGGGGTGACGCTGCGCAGCGGCAGTGAAGATGGCCTGGATTTCAGCCATAGCAAGGTATACGGCTCAGGGGTTCCGCTGGCAGATGGAACAGTCATCATCAATGCCGATGCAGCATTGGAGAGTGGAACCAGTCGTTTGTGGCTGGATGTGCAGCCCGCCGGGGGAGCTCCCGTGGGAGCTACCATCAGTTTCAGTGAAGTGAAAGCCACCATTGATGGAAAGAAATATGAGTTTGAGCATGCTCCGGTGACCCAGCGGGTGGGCACCATGCTGGCGTTCCCCGGTGATAGTGTGGGGAATCAGCCCGGTGGCGAGTCTCCGCGGCACTGCGTGGCGTTCCGCATTCCCGGCATGATTCGCACGGCTTCCGGCGCTTTAGTGGCCTGTTTTGATGCACGCTACAACCACGAGGGTGATTTGTGTGCTGATATCGATGTGGCCACGGTGCGCTCGACAGATGGCGGGCAGACCTGGACCATGCCCGAGGTGAGCATGGACGCCGGCCCCGGCCATGCCAATGGCTGCGGAGACCCCTGCATTCTGCAGGATAAGAGCGGGCGAATCTGGATGCAGTCGCTGGTGTGCCATTTCAGTGGCGGCGCTTCGCTGTGGACTTCTCAGACCGGATGGGATAAGAACAAGACCGGCCAGTGGGGAATGGTGTATTCTGATGACGATGGCAAGACCTGGTGCAAGGATTATGTGAATCCCACCCGCCAGATTAAGAAAGAAGAGTGGACCACGATTCTGGCAGGCCCCGGCAATGGTATCACCCTGAAGGATGGCACCATCGTGTTCCCTGCTCAGATATGGGACCGCGCGGCAAACCCCCGCTGCATGAGCACCATCTGCTATTCCACAGATGGCGGAAAGAACTGGGCATATGGCACGGGTGTGCCGCACGCGACATCTGAATGTCAGGTAGTAGAGCTGCAGGATGGTGGTATCATGATTAACTGCCGCAATGAGGCATATCAGGGTAAGCGCATTGTGTATGTGACCCGCGACCTGGGCAAAACCTGGCAGCAGCATGAGACGAACAATAAGGGCCTCAGTGAGCCGACCTGCCAGGGGTCCATCATAGCAGTTGATTCACCCCGATACGGCAAGCTGCTTCTTTTCTCCAACCCGCGCATCAATGGCCGCAGTAATATGACGGTGCGTGTTTCGCGTGATGACGGCAAGACCTGGAACACCGGGTTACTGTACGATGTGCGCCGGTGCATGGGCTACTCCTGCCAGGCTATGGTGGATGATGAGCACCTCGGGATTATCTACGAAACCTGCCACACCAATGGCAAAAATGGAAATCGCGGTATAGGCTTCATCATCCTGCCCATGGCAGAGGTGATGAGCGCCAGGTGATGCGATGACCGGTAAGGAATTTTCAAGGCGGGCAGTTGTGCCCGCCTTTTTTGTGCACGAATTCAAGCAATAAGGATAATTTTGGCTTGACTTTCAGGCTGATTTGGTGCATCTTTGCGGCTCACCAAACCCAATATTACTGAGTTATGGCAAACATGAATGTTATTCTCGCTACGAAAATTGAAGGTCTGGGCTGTGAAGCCGACCTCGTTACCGTGAAGGCTGGTTACGGCCGCAACTACCTGATTCCTCAGGGTCTTGCGTTCGAGGCTACTCCCGCCAACCAGCGTTTCATCAACATGCTCCAGAAGAAGCGCGCTGAGCGCGAGGCCGCCGAGCTGGCCAACTTCCAGGAGATTGCTGCCAAGATTGCTGCCGTCACGGTCAACCTGACCCTCGAGGCCGGCGAGAATGGCAAGGTGTTCGGCGCCATCACCAACCAGCAGATTGCTGAAGGTCTGGCCGCTCAGGGCATCGAAATCGACCGCCACGCTATTGAGCTGGAGAAGCCGCTCAAGAAGTCCGGCACCTACGAGGTGGCTGCCAAGCTGCACACCCAGGTGACCGCCACTGTGAAGGTGGTTCTCGTGGTGAAGGGTGAGGTTGTTGCTCCCGCTGAGGAAGCTGTTGAGGCCTAATCCCCCCCCACACATTACACTTCAGGAAACCCGCGCCGGTGAAACATCCGGCGCGGGTTTTGCATTTTAGAAACAGAAGCCCACGAAGTGGGCTTGCTTCGCCCTCACAAATAGCCGAGGCGTGCGCTAAATGCACCCGCCGCATTGGCTTGTTACTGCGCGGAAATAGCAGCTCCCATGAGCTCGGCGGCTTTCTTACCGCTCATGAGCATGCCGCCGAAAATCGGGCCCATGCGGAAGCTGCCGCTCACGCCATTGGCCGCCATGCCGGAGACAAAGAGACCGGGGTAGATTTCCTTGGTGTTATCAATAGTGGAGCGTTCGCCCTCGGCGGCATCCATGCTCATTTCTCCCACCACGCCACCCGTGGGCGTGTTCAGCTTCACGCCATTTTTGCGGGCAACTGTCTTGGCGATTTCGCAGTCATGGCCGGTGCCGTCAAGAACCGTCTTAGAGATGATGGTCAGCGGGTCGACATGGAGCCCCTCACGCAGCACGGGGGTCCAGTTGACCACCACGCCACCCACGCGGCCCTGCTTGTATACCACGTCTTCAACCGAATAGCAGTTGAAAATGGTGGCGCCTGCCTGAGTGGCTTTGTAGAGCAGGCCGGCAGTAGCGTGCACGGAGTCGATGATGTAGGTACCATCCTTATAT
>JAFOZZ010000077.1 GCA_017390945.1 Akkermansia sp. | reverse complement strand
GGCAAAAGTATGGCGCAGCACATCCGGTACCCAGTGGGTAAACCCGGCCTGTCGGCGCAGTTCACGCCAATGCCGCAGCCATTGCGTCGGGCAAATGCGCCCTGTCCTCACCACACACCCGGCCAGCAAACGTAGCAAGGGCGCATGAATACTCACCAAGCGCGCGCCGCCCGTCTTGCTATGCTGCGGTAGAATGCTAATACTACGATTCGCCAAATCCACCTGCTCCCAGCTCAGGCGCGCTACCTCATGCGGGCGTATGCCGGCATACAGCATCATGCCCACTGCCGCCAGGCAACAACCGCCACGGTACCGACGCGCGGCGTCCAGTAAGTTCTCAATTTCTCGCGATGCCAGCACATCGATGCGCCTTTCTACCACACGCGGCACCTCTACACGTGCCACAGGGTTCTCGCTGCACCAGCCACGCTTTATCGCGGTGCCGAATACTCCGCTAAGCACCAGCCGCGCCTTTTGGCGCTGCCGAGGCGTGTCAAAAGCCGCGTCAATATATCCGGCACATTCCTGCGGCGTGATAGCACGTACACGCCTCGCAGCTAATCCCTTGCAGCGATTCAGAAAGCGCCGTGTAAAATAGCGAAAGTCGCACTGCGTCCGCGCCCGCCTCTCCCGCCGCGCCTCCAGCGCCGCTGCTACAGCCGTCTCAAAGCTCACAGTGCGCTCCTGCCGCCGCAGTTCCTCAGCCCCCGCCTCTATGCACCGCCGCGCCCGCCTCGTTCTTCCACGGCCTGCCCTCATCGCCTCACATGCCACCTGAGCCACCTCCATTACATCACCTCCACAGCTCTTCAGCATCGCCAGCGCTGCCATCTCTTTCTCTGTTATTGTTACCTGTATCGTCTTCATATGTCAACCGGTTTCGGAAACCGTAAGTCAAGCACAAGTTATGTATTGCTGCAAAATAAATCTTTCACGCCAACGGTCGATTGCAGTCATTGTGCATCTATAATTTTTACTGGTTTATAATGAAAAGATAGAATACCCTTTCATACGGTTTCCGAAAGCGTAGACTTTTATTGTCATGTCGAGAAAGGAAAAACGTATTTTGTTACTCGGTAACGGCATTAACCGTGTTGCCGGGCGTAATGAATCATTTTCATGGAGCAAATCACTCGATGATTTGGAAGCAACATACGTTCCTGCACCTGAACGCAAGATTGGATTACCATTCTCTTTGAGAATTGAGCGTATCCAGAATTATGCTCTATTGCAAGGGAAGGACTTTTTAAAAGAATGGCGAGAGAAATTGAAAAAATTGAGTCCAACTTTTGTTCATCGTCTGTTGGCTCCTGTTGTTCATGACTTTTTTACACACGTATTGACCACGAATTATGATGATGTCATGGAGGCTGCTCTCGCTGAGCTACCCTGTATGAAAAATGCAAAAATTGATGCATATGTAACCCATATTCATGGTAGGGCTAGCAAAGCAGATTCTAAGCTTGTGATGACCCAGCAGTCATACATTGAGGCGGTTGAAAAATTGTCAGAGCAATCATGGTTGATTCCTTTTTGTGAGAAGGAGATTCATATCTGCGGCTTTTCCATGGATGCTGGAGAATTGCTGATTTGGAGCGCCCTTCGCGAGCGTCAGCGGCGTCTACGTGAGCAAGCATGCAATTTTGTCCCGACTGTGAACCATGTGTTCGTTTACCTGTTCTACACAGAAAAGGATGAAGCTCAGCAGCGTGCTCTCGCCACTTTACTGCGCAGTTATGGTACTCGACCGTTGCTTATTCCTGTGCCACAAGAGGACTATCGAGCAGCGTGGTTACAGCTGTTCGGTCGAATGCATATGATTCTAAACCAACAACGCTATGCAGAGGCAAACAGTCAGCATGTCTGCACTAAATCCCACGCTCAGGACGAAAGTAAAGAGCTGCCTTTGATTTCCGCGTATGTCCCCAGTGCCAAACACCCGAACTGTGCGTGGGTTTCAGTATCGGAAGTAAAGCGGAATAAGTATCCGACACTTTATTTTTACATCGATTTAGATGGTGTGGTGAGTATGTGGCAATGTTCAAGCGTAGAACTCAAAAACGCTTTTGCCCGGTTAAATGTGCCTCTGTGCTCCCGATTGGATTTCCATTTATACCTCGATGTCTGCAAGGGAAAACTATTTTACGCTCCTAAGGGGGAATCTTCGATGACTCTGCTCCCCGTTACAAATCTGACACGCATAGATAATGTGGCTCATTTTGATCATCTTCTTAGTCTTCACAAAAAATCTAACCATTAATCCCTCATTTGTTTCATGAAACTTCATCTCCCTGTTTTGCTTCGTAAGGCTCTACTCGCCAGTTTTACTTTTAGCTTCGCTTGCTCGGCGGCAGCCCATGCTGCTGACCTCACGCTGGGTAACGAGGACTCGCTGACCATCGATTATGCGGCTGCGGATTCCATTCCCGACCTGGAAGGTGGCACGCTTATTCTGAATGGCGATGCCATTCTGCAGCTTCTCAACTGCGGCAAGGGTGATGGCAAGACCTACACCCTTGCCACTGGTATTTCCAAACTGCTGGATGCCGAGGGGAACGCCATCACGCTGGTTTCTACAAACAACGCCATCTCTAAGTACTTCGATGTTACCCAACCTGGCACCGGTTTCTGGGCTGGGTCAGCCCTGGTGCTCACTGCTGACGGTACCCTGCAGCTCGTGCGGCATAACGAAACAGTGACAGCGGCCGAGACTAACACCACCCGACAGACCGGTGGGGCAGTCTATCAATACTACGCCGGGATAAGTTTTGAGAATATTGAGTATTACTCCTCATTTATGGTAGTAGCCACGGTCCAGATGGGCCATCTGCTGAAGTTTGACCCAGTGCCCGTGGTCATTGCGGAGATCTTCAGCGCCAACCTGGGCGGTGCAGCCACCATGAGCGGTGATC
>JAFOZZ010000076.1 GCA_017390945.1 Akkermansia sp. | reverse complement strand
GTGGAAGAGTTTGATGGTGAGGAAGCAATGGAGCCTGAGGTGGAGGTGTACGAGGAGGAAGAATCCTTTACCGCCCAATTGCTCGATGAGCCGGTGGAAGAGGAGGACGCTGTGCCTACCTTTGCTCCCCAGCCGGCGATGCACCAGCCGGAGCTCATGCCGACCCGCTCCATGCAGTTTGAGGACGACGACGTAGACATGCCGCCGCCCCATTCCTCTACCGCTAAACCCGGTCCCTTCTTCTCCGCCGGTGGGCCTCCCGGGCGCTACCCCATGCCGGGGCGTCGCCGCCCTGTGGAGGAGGATGATTTAGATACACCGCCTTCGCTGGATTTCAATGACCTGCGCGGGCTTTTTCCCCGTAATTGAACCAAGCGATAGCACGCTTTTACCACCAAACGGCCGGCAGAAATGTCGGCCGTTTGGCGTATAGGTCATTTGGCTCTCACCAGCGATGAATTTGAGAGCTGGCGCTCGAATAGGCTCTAATTTGGGGCAAAATTCTCTCTTTTGTTGACAAATAGGTCTGAGCTGTGAAATTTAGGTTGCAAAAAGGGGGGAAGTCTGCTAAACTCGCCGCGCGCAAAGGCATGAGCCATTGTGCCCTCACTCTCATACACATATCTCCCACCCATGAGTATACCGTTTCTCAGCAAACTTCGCAATAAGAAGGCTCATATGAAGCTCGTCCAGCAGGAGCTTCAGAAAGTGCGTGACGAAATTGCGCGTCAGACGGAGGATTTCGAGCCGTATGTGAGGGATTATATGCGCCAGGTCTGCAAGGGGCAGGGCAAGATGCTGCGCCCGGGGCTTGTGCTGCTGACGGCTGCTGCCACCGGTGGCGTGAAGCAGGAGCACATCACCTTTGCCGCCCTGCTGGAGATGATTCACATGGCCTCGCTCATCCATGATGATGTGCTCGATAAAGCCGACACCCGCCGCGACCAGCCGACACCCAACGCACTGTGGGGCAACGAGCTTGCCGTACTGCTGGGTGATACGATGCTGGCTCAGGCCATTGTGATGGGCACCGAGATTGGTGGCAGCAAGTTCTGCCGCAAGATGGCTGTTGCCATGCGCGACCTGTGCCAGGGCGAGGTAGAGCAGTCTACCCGCCTGTGGGACATGGACATGAGCCGCGCCGAGTATTACGAGGTGATTCGCAAGAAGACCGCCACGCTCTTTGCCGTAGCTATGAGCGGCGCTGCTTACCTGCAAGGGCTGGATGACGAGATGGTGGAGCACCTGAACCGCATGGGTACCCTGCTGGGTATCGCTTACCAGATTTACGATGACTGCCTGGACCTGACCGGTACGGACGACAGCGCCGGCAAAACGCTGGGTACGGATGCCGAGAAGGGTAAGCTGACGCTGCCGATGTTCTTCCTGATGGAGTCCAGCAGTGAGGATGTGGCTGATTTTGTGCGCGGTGCGATTGAGCGCCACGAGGAGATTGACTACTCCGCCCTCCGCCATACGGATGCGTTCAGCGAAGCTATTAAGCTCTCCGTGGAGGAAGGTCTGGCCCGCAATGAGGAGGCACGTGAGGTACTGTGGCTGCTGCCGGATACCCCGGCTCGTAAGGCACTGGCCGAGATGACCTACCGCCTGGACGAGATGCTGCGCGATTGCTGCAACTGATACCCTCTTTTTTAGCGTATGATTAGGCCCGAAAAGATGGTGCCTGCTCAGAGCGGGATGGCTGAGACCGTGTGGCGCGATGTGTGCGCTGCTGCCGAGAAAGCTGCGGAGAACGAGCCCAAGCTGCTCGGTATGTTGGATGATGTGGTGCTGAGCCGCACGTCGCTGGGCAATGCGGTGGCTGTACGCCTGGCACGCAAGCTCTCCCGCCGCGATATGAACCGCGATGAGCTTGAGCCCTTGATTCGTACCTTGCTGAAAGCCAACCCCATGGTGGTGGATTGCATGGCTGCGGATTTGCGCGCTGTGGTAGAGCGTGATGCCGCGTGCCACAATGTGCTGGAGCCGCTGCTGTTTTTCAAAGGTTTTCATGCCCTTGCCACGTACCGTGTCGCCCACATTCTGTGGCAGGAGGGGCGCCACCTGCTGGCACTGCTTTTCCAGAGCGTGAGCAGTGAGGTATTCGGGGTGGATATTCACCCGGCGGCGCAGATTGGCTGCGGTATTCTGCTCGACCACGGCACAGGTTTTGTGGTGGGCGAGACCGCCATCATCGAGAACAACGTCTCCATGCTCCATGAGGTCACACTGGGTGGTACCGGCAAGGAGAAGGGCGATGCCCGCCACCCCATCGTGCGCAGCGGCGTGCTGATTGGCGCCGGTGCCAAGGTGCTGGGCAGGGTGGAAATTGGCGAGTGCGCCAAGATTGCCGCCTCGTCCGTTGTGCTGAACAATGTGGCTGCCCATACCACCGTGGCCGGTGTGCCGGCTGTAACCGTGGCTACCGATACCGCTTGCTGCGATACACCCGCCCTGGGCATGCACCAGAGCATTGATGCTGAGTTATGATTACCGAGCTTGATATTCACCTGCCCCTGCGTAAGGCGCTCAAACAGGACGCCCGCCGCAAAGCTGTGGCACAACAGCTGGGTATCTCTCCGCACCGCGTGCTCTCCATGCGCCTGCTGAAGGATAGCATTGATGCCCGCCGCCGCCCCATTTGCAAGCAGCTGCGCCTGCTGGTGGGGGTGGATGAAGAATTGCCGCCCGTGGAGCTGCCGCGCCGCGACTATGCGCCTGTGGCTGCCGGTGCACGCCGTGTTGTCATTGTAGGCAGTGGCCCTGGTGGCTTGTTTGCTGCCCTGCGCAGCCTGGAGCTGGGCATGCGCCCCATAGTGCTGGAGCGTGGTAAGGATGTCTTTGCACGCAGCCTCGATTTGGCACCGGTACACGCCGGTGAGTATGTGGTGGAGGACTCCAACTACTGCTTCGGCGAGGGCGGTGCCGGTACATTCTCCGATGGCAAGCTCTTTACCCGTGCCACCAAGCGTGGCCCGGTGATGGAGGTGTACGAGACCTTTGTAGCTCATGGTGCCTCGCCGGATATTCTGACGGATGCCCAGCCGCACCTGGGGTCGGACAAGCTGCCCGCTATCATTGAGGCCATGCGCCACAGCATCATCCATGCCGGTGGTGAAGTGCATTTTCAGACCCGCGTGAATGGCCTGCTGCGCTCCGCAGATGGCAAGCGCCTGCGTGGCGTAACGTCGTCCGATGGCCGCGAATGGGAGGCCGATGCCGTGATTCTGGCTACCGGCCACAGTGCTCGCGATGTGTACCGCATGTTGCATAGCGAGGGGCTTACGCTGGAGCAGAAGACCTTTGCCGTCGGTGTGCGTATTGAGCACCCTCAGGCTCTCATCGATGCTGCTCAGTATCACCTGCGCCCGGGACAGGAGCGCCCCGAGGGGCTGCCCGCTGCCCGCTACACGCTGGCTACCAATATCGACGACCGCGGCGTGCACTCCTTCTGCATGTGCCCGGGTGGCCACATCGTCCCCGCTGCAACGGAGAATGACGAGGTGGTGGTCAACGGTATGTCTCTCTCCGCTCGCGATTCCCAGTGGGCAAACTCCGGTTTTGTGGTAACGGTTAAGCCGGAGGATACTACCGCCTACCTTGCTGAGCACGGAGTACTTGCCGGCCTCGCTTGGCAGAAACAGCTGGAGCAAGCCACCGCTATCGCCGGTGGTGGGCGTCAGAAGGCTCCCGCCCAGCGCGTGGTGGATTTCCTGGCCGGTCGTGTATCGAGCACCCTGCCCGCTACCAGCTACCAGCCTGGCCTCACCGCCTGCGATCTCTCCGCCCTGCTGCCGGACTTCGTGAGCCGCCGCATGAAGGAGGGGCTGCAATTCTTCAACCGCAAGCTGCGTGGCTTCGCCGGTGAGGATGCCCTCCTCATTGGCTGCGAAACTCGCACCAGCTCCCCCCTGCGCATTCCCCGCGACTCCGCTACCCTGCAGCACGTCGACCTCCCCGGCCTCTTCCCCTGCGGCGAAGGCGCTGGCTACGCCGGTGGTATCGTCTCCGCCGCGCTGGATGGCCGCCGCTGCGCTGAGGCCGTAGCCGCCATGCAGGCGTAAGGAGGACTCTCATATAATCTTCTCACTTATTATACTTACTATGAACACAAAACAACTCGTTGCAATCGCTGCAGCCTCTCTCGCGGTAATCGGCTGCGATACTCCTGACACTGCCGCCACCACTGTAAAATCTGTCGTTGCTGAGCCGGTTTTGGTTAATGTGACCACCGCTCCTTCTCCGGCCACCGTCGCAGGCAAGAAAATCACTTTCGATTACGCCGGTGCTCAGACGAGCGTAGGTACCTGCACACAGTACCCGAACATTCAGTGGGGACCGTTCACAAAATGCGAGCCGAGCACGACCACCACGCTGAAGTTCAAGAAAAATAATAAAGCGGAGCAGCGCTTATTCGCCGATGAATACACCATCTGGACATACAAGAAGACCGGCGCCAATACCGCCGATGTATCCATCGAACAGCACGAATACTCCGAGACTTTCCATCTGACTTTCGAAACCCCCACAAGCGGCACGGCCACCGGCGGCACGATGGATGATTGCAACGGCTATTACAAGGTAATCAATATCCGCTTCACGATTAAGTAATTTTCTTCTCCATTGACTGTGAAAAACAAGTATATTGCGCTCGCTACCCTGGCCGCTGCTTCTCTTACAAGCTGCCACACCACTCTGTACAACGCCGCCCGCGAGGGCGATGTGAAGACCGTGCGCGAGGAGCTGGCAGATGGCGCAGATATTAACAAGGGCGCTTCAAAGGCTAATCTGATATGGCAGGTGCCGGCTACAGTGGTGGCTGTACCAATCGATGCCGTACAGATTGCCGGGATTCCGGTAGCAGTGACGCCGATTATATACATAATGTTGTTCGGCGAGAATGGAAGCTACCAAGGTGGTATAAAGTTTTTGACAAAAGCCGTGACTCAGTTTGGAGACAAGACTCCCATGCAAGCAGCCACTAACCCTGATGTTATCACTGAGCTGTTGCTGGCTGGGGCTCAAGGAACAGACTGGGACAAATCCAAGGCTGTGACGGAGGCTGCTCGTAAGGGTGATGCTGTCACTCTCCGCAAGCTTATGGAAAAGAGCTGCAGAGGAAGAGGCGAAAACTATTGTGAAGGCGACTATCGTCCCTTGATGTTGGCCATAGGCGGAGGCCATGAGGAATGTGCTCGCATTCTACTGGAGCACGGTGCAAAGTTCACATCTACTGCTACGGTAAATAAGACTACTGTAGATTGCTATGATTACGCCGTGGCGAAGGGGCAGCTTAACCTTTATAAAAAGTTGGGTGGTACTATTTTTTGCTCTCCATCATCTATCAAGGGAAAGAAAATTGTATTTGATTATGATAGTGCATTTATGAGTATAGCTGAGGAAGATATAAATGGAAACATTTATTGGGGTAAGTGGCAGAAATATAGAGAAATAGATGATTATATAACATTGAGAAGTACCGTTATTTTCGATAAAAATAACATAAGCAATTACAAAGGTAAATACGGTGATGATTTCATCATCTGTACCTACAAGAAGAATGGATCTAAAACAGCTATGCTTGATATTGAGGCGTATGAATATGGCGATAAATTTAATTTAACCTTTGATTCTGAGACGACCGGTACAGCTTGTAGCATAGAAGATTATGAGCTTAGTGGTAGTTTGGGTGACTATATTAGCCCTCCACATAGGGTTATTAACATACGTTTTAAAATTAAGTAATTTGCACATGAATCATTTTTATGTCGCAGCCTTTACTAATCGTGTGAGTGTTTGTTTTAAATTGGTTATCTATAAACTCATATTTTGACTAGCGGGCAAAATATGCGGTACTTTTGAGCCCGCACTTGTGCGGGCGGCAAATGGTAGACTGGGGCGTACCTGTCTCGGCGTAGCCCAACGGGCGAAGACGGAAGCCCCAAGTAAACACGTACAAACATTTCAGAACCCGCGCTTGCGCGGGTGGCATAACCGGTTGCTTTATGATGTAACGATGCAATAACGCTGATTTTGTTGCCAACGATTATGCCGTCCGCACAAGTGCGGGTTCAAATGTTTGGCGGGCGTATGCCCGCGGAACTTGCCCCTGCTGACGCAGGGGCAGTGAGATTGAGCCTGTCGGCGCAACGATATTCCTGCCGGTGCAGGAACGAGATTGTCCGCGGTGCGGACAGTTGGAAAGCTTGGCGGAAGGGGAGACTACCGGCTTTTTTTCTTTTTTGCGGAGGACTTAGCTTTCTTTTTTGTGGTATCCTGAGCCTGAGCAGCTTCCGGATTTTTCTTTGCCTCGATAGCATCTTCAAAAAGCTTCTGCACTTCTTCGAGCTTGGCGCGATATTCGGGGCGGGTTTCTTCTTTCAATCTGTTATTGAGGTAATCGATGGGAGTTTTGCCCTTTTCATTGGCGATTTCCGGGTCGGCGCCATATTTCAGCAGGGTTTCTATTTTAGAAACATAGGGCATACCGACGCAGAAGTGCAGGGGGGTATTGCCCTCTTTGATACCCATCATTGTGTCGTAATATGTTGTCTCTGAGACGAGACCGGCGATTTCGTATTTATTGCACCTGGCATTAGGATCTGCACCAGCCTTGGCAAACAATTCAATCGTCTGCGCATTGCCACGGAAGGCTGCAATGCACATCATGGTGGCACCGGAGGTGTCATGCATGGTGACATCGAGCCCGTTCTTGAGCAGGAAAGCAATCTTGGCAGCATGTGCCTTTTTGCGCTTCTGGTAGATAGCCTTGTATTTCGGGTCTTTGGGGGCTTCGTCGCTGCGTGAGTTCGAGCAGGCGCGATCGATTGCGGCGGAATCGTGCGCGTGCACATCTGCGCCGGCTTCAATGAACATTTTTATGGTTTTGAGGTCAGCAAATTCCGCATCGCAGTACGCTGCCAACGGTACATTTGCTTTCTTGCTGCGGTGGTTGGGGTCCGCACCTTCTGCCAGCAGGGAGCGAAACAATTTCTGTCTTGCGGCTCCCAGTCCTTTGGGATTTTCATTGATGACTTTTAAGAGCTCAGGGTGGTCGTTCTCAGTTGCTTTGCTGAGCTCTTCTCCTTTTTCGATAATGGTGTTTACCTTATATCTGGGGGTGAGAAGGCGCCCCGGCTTCACGTTAGCGGCTTTGCGCCACGGCAGAGTGGCAATTTCGTTGTACACCGGTTTACCCAGCTTGTGGGCACCCAGCAGCCATTTGCGCGCTTTAGTGGCGTCTTTTTCCACGCCATCGCCATCGCGGTAGGCCTCGTAAAGCTTGTAGCATGCCTCTGCATCCTTGTCGGTGCGCTTGTACAGAGCCTCGAACTCGGCCTCGGTCATGCCGTGGGCCACGCTCAGCAGTGCCGTTATCAGGGTAACGATTTTTTTCATGTTGAATGAGTTGGTGTGTTTGTTATCAAAAAGCAGAATTACCGGAAAAGCGCAGACGCTTCCCTATCAACACCTCTAAACTATCATCCATAGCTTGTTAAGTCAATGATAATCTAAAAAATCAGCAATTTTGTGTTTTTTAGCTTGCTATCCGGGAATGGATGAGCTAGAGTAGGGGTGCTATGAAAAAGATACTCTCTGTAGTTACTCTTCTGGCTGCCCTCAGTGGTGCAGCTTCCGCTTATCAGACTGGTGCTCTGACTCCGTACGACATGCAGCCCGTATACTCCGTAGAGGGTCTGTATGGTATCACGAAAGGTAACGAAACTCCTGACACATACGGTGGTCGTCTGAGCTTCAGCATGTACAGCGATGCCGCTTCCGAGCTTCGTCACCAGTTCAGCCTGAGCGTGGCTGGCCTGTGGGGCAGCGATACGTATGATGTATATGGCTATGGCATTGATGTTGATGTTCAGATGATTCCTGTAACGGTGGGTTATACCGCTAACATCGAGATTACCGATGAACTGCTGTTCACCGTAGGCGCTAAGGCCGGTTATGCATTTGCCACGGTAGATGTAGGCCCCTTCAGCTTTGATGCTGATGGTTTCACCTACTCCGTGGGTGCAGGCTTCAAGTACATGTGCTCCGATGCCGTTTACCTGCAGGTAGGCTATGAATATTCCGATACCAAAATGGGCGGTGATTGGGATATGGATTATAGCCAGCACATCATCTCCGTGGGTGTAGGCTGCCAGTTCTGATAAACCCAGAAGAATATATTTCAACACCGCAGGGCTTAGTGCTCTGCGGTGCTTTTTTATAATTAATGGGCTGTGGTGATTAACGAGATTGCGAGCGGGGCTCGCAGTGAGATTGAGCCTGCGGCTCAACGAGATTCGTGCTGTCGCAAGAACGAGATTGCCCGCTGGCGCGGACAGTGGAAAAACAACAACTCGTAACTCGTCACTCGAAACTCGTAACTGCCTACACTCCTTTCTTATCGTTCCAGAGGACGATGTGCAGGCGGTCGCCGAGGCGCACGCGGTGGCGCAGGCAGAGCTCGGCAGCGATGGCGCGGCCGGCGTCGAGTTCGGCGCGGTTGGTAGCGCAGGGCATCAGGATGGTGCGTTCGCGGGGCAATTTAAGCGCCTCGATGGCAGGCCAGTCATTCTCGCTCTGTACCACAAACTTGAACCACGCACGCTGCGTGGCCAGGAAGGCGTCCAACACCTGCGGGCAGATGGCCTGTGTTGAGTCGTTGCCGGAGTGTGCGAGCTTGGGCGACACGTTCCACTGGTCGACGCGAGCCGCCAGAGCAGGGGTGGGGGCAATGGTGCCGTTCGTTTCCACCTCCACATGCATGTCCGCCGGCAGCAGGGAGAGCAGGCGCTCGATGGCCGCTGCCTGGAGCAGAGGCTCACCACCGGTGATGACGATGGCCGGGCAGCCATAGCTGAGCACGCGTGCTGCGACATCGTGCTCGCAGAGCTCACAGCCGGGCAGCCAACTGTAACGCGTATCGCACCAGCTACAGTGCAGGTTGCAGCCTGCCAGGCGCAGGAAGACGGCTGGGCAGCCGCTGCGGGCACCTTCTCCTTGCAGGGAATAAAAGATTTCAGGCTCAGAATTCAGGCGTGCAATGTTCATATCTCTGTGTTATACTCTGCTGCGTACAAGTGGCTTCATACCAGAACCTGGCCGCATCGTCAACCGATTTTTAGCATTTACAATCATTTTTCCGCATCATGAGCGCTCCTGCCCCCTACCGTGTTCTTTTTGTCTGCCTGGGTAATATCTGCCGCAGTCCTGCCGCGGAGATTATTTTCAACGCCGTTGCGGCAAAGAATGGCCTGGCGGGGCTCGTGAAGGCCGACTCCTGCGGCACGGCATCGTACCACACCGGTAGCAAGCCCGACCACCGTATGCTGGCCGCACTGGAGCGTGCAGGGTACAGCTATGGTGGCCACCGCGCCCGTACTTTCCGCCGTGCGGATTTCAGCGACTTTGACCTGATTATCCCGCAGGATGAGTACAACGAGCGCGATATCCTGGCGCTGGCTCGCAATGAGGCAGATGCCGCCAAGGTGCGCGGTATGTGGCAGTGGTTCGGCGCGGAAGAGACGGAGAGCTCCGTACCGGACCCCTACTACGGTGGCCCCGCAGGCTTCGATGCTGTGGTAGCCCTGCTGACCCGCAGCATGGAAAAACTCATGGAAAGTACGAAGGACGAGATACGAAGGACGAAGTGCTAGCTAGTCGGCTTACGCCGAGAGAATTAGCATAGCAAGTTCCACACTTGCCGCCCGCGCTTTCAAAGCGCGGAGCACAAGCCCTTGCAAAGCTTTGCTTAACCTTGCGCCGAAAGGCGCCGAACTCATAACTTCGTCCTCGGTTAATTTTTTGTGGTAAACTGAGCTCGTTCGGGGTAAAATCCGAGCCAGCGGAGAGGTCTGTCAAACTTCGCGGCTTTGACAGACCGACTGAGGGTACACCCGCGTTCGTCCAAGGGTCGAAAATCTT
>JAFOZZ010000075.1 GCA_017390945.1 Akkermansia sp. | reverse complement strand
TCCTCCTCCTCCTCGTCAGCGTTATCGGAGTCATCATCATCGGACTCTGTATTCGTATCCGTTGCCGGGGTAGGGGTGCTGGTGTTGAGGCTGGCACTTCTTACTTTATCGCAAATGTTCTGCCAGCGTGTGCGGATATCCGGACCAACGGTGCAGCATGAATTTTCCGGCATGCCATCTTCTCGCTCGAAGTTGGTGCGGCTCTCCAGTAGTTGCAGCGGGGTTTGGCGGGTGAACTTCGTGGTAAGGCTGGGGTTGGCGCCAGCCGCGAGCAACATATCCAGTTCCTGTTCATGGCGGCCTTTTTCGAGTTCTTCCACATCCTCGTAGGCCATGTGTGCTGCCAGATGTTGCAGGGGCGTTTCATCACCGGAGGTGTCATTGACATCAATCAGTTTATTGAGCAGGATGTATTCTACTAATGAAGTGCCAGAATTGTAGCAGGAAATCAATAAATTGAAATCATCTGTGCTGACATGCTTACCTCGTTCCATAGCCCATTGCCAAGGCTGTGTATCGTCATGCATCATGAGCGCCACCGTGAGAGACGCACTGATGATATTCTTGGTTCCGTTGAGGTTTGCTCCATGTTGAAGCATGTATTCGAGCTCCTCTCGGCGTTCTTCCCAGGGAAGCGTGCGTCCGTTGATGAATGCTCCGCTGAGAAGCGGCGTGAGCGGGGTTTCGGCCTCGATGCGTTTCCCTTCGTTGTCTGTTGTCTGAATGGTATTGGGGTCAGCCCCGTGGGCAATGAGGGCTTTGAGGGCACTGAGGTGTGCCGTTTGTGCTGCAAAAATGGCGGGTGTAGCGACGCCGTCGGTTTTCTTAGCCGGTTCTCCCTTGCCGCTTTTTGCTACTTCTTGCAGTGCTGCTGCGATGGGCGCCACTTGCAGTCGGAGCATGATTTCGGAGGCGACTTTCGCGGCAAGGCCGCTGGGCGGGGCCGGGAACTCTCCTATCGGCATTTCTTCATTAAGTTTCTCTACTGTAGCAGCCGTTCCATTCATGACTTGCTCCATCTCGGAGCTGAATTGATTTCTCATGTAGGCGTTGAAATCAGTCAGTGCCGCCCGTTCTTCGCTGCTCCAGCTTTCGTGGAAGTTGAGGTTGCTGTTCCATTTCCACCCCCAGAGCCACCAGGCGGCTCCGGCAAGGGTGAGGACGAGCAGGGTAAAGAGACTGCTCATTACCCAGGCTGCAATTCGCCACCAGCGGCGGCGTTGTTTCGGTGTGTCTGCTGCGTTCATGTTTTGTTTATTTCTGAAGTTTCGAGCACATGCGTTGCCAGATGGTGCGGGCATCATCCTCCGTTCCATCGCATGAAGCTGCGGTTGTGCCACAGCGCTCAAAGTTTTGTTTTTCGAGCAAAATGTCCAGAGGTAATCGGCGTTCGAGTACGTAGTGTTCCTCTTTCGGTTCGGGACGCTGAGTGGGAGAAGCCCCATGAGCCAGCAGCATGTCGAGCACTTGCTCGAGCTCAGGCATTTCTTCGGCTTCTGCTTCGCAAATTCTTTGGGCGAGTGCTTGCAGCGGTGTCTGGCCGTAGTCGGTAGCGTTTGCCACGCCGGGGGTGATGTGCAGCATGGCTTCGATGACCGGGAGGGAGAGCTTGTCCCGCGTCAGACATGTAACGAACTCGTGCCCATTCACCTTTTTACCATGTTCCAGTGCCCAGAGCCAGGGTTCTGCTTTGCCGCGCATCAGTTCCAAGGAGCAGTTGACGCCGATGATGTATCCATGGGCGTTCAAATCCGCTCCTTTGGCCAGCAGAAAATCAGCTGTTTCTTTTCGCTCGTTCCATGGTAACTTGCGTTTTTCGTTAATAAAGTCGCCGGAAAGGACGCAGGTGAGAGGGGTATCCCCTTCTATAAAATCCTCTTCATCGCCGGCATTGATACAGGCATTCGGGTCCGCTCCATGCGCAATGAACGCTTTGACGGCGCCAAGGTGCCCGCTTATCGAGGCAACGATGGCAGGTGTACAGCCCGTTTTTTTCATAAACTCGAAGGTCGGTTGCTTGGCATCGCCACTTTCGGCAATGAGTGCCACTTGTTCTCGTACCGGTGCGCAGAACGTACGCGCCAAGTAGGCCAGCGTTATATCCCGGTGCAAGCCTTTCTCGCCTAATACTTCCAGTTGTAATTGGATGGCGATATCGGTCGAAAAATCGTTACGCAGGTAGCCATCAAACTCAGTAAGGGCAGCGCGCTCTTCAGCGCTCCAGCTTTCGTGGTAGGTCAGCTCGCTGTTCCATCTCCAACCCCAGAGCCACCAGACAGCGGCAATGAAGGTGAGCAGAAAGAGTACAAAAAGGCTGCTCATCAGCCAAGCTGCAATTCGCCACCAACGGTGGCGAGGTTTCGGGGTATCAGTCATGGTGGTTTGAGGCTTGAAGTTTGTTTAGTATACGGGTGAGTCGCTATAGAAGCCCTGTTGCTGGTATCGGTGGAACTTTGTGATGAGTGCCGCGCGTTCCTTTGAACTACAACTGCCGCAAAAGCGTAGCCTATGGCCTTCTATAAGTTAAGGTCGCTGCAAGAGACGTTGAACGCTTTGATTGGACGTTGTATAGAGCCGGAAGGCATAATCTCTTTCTATTTAAGCATATCTCAGGATGAATGCAAGAATAAAAGCTTGCAATTACAATTATTATCTGCTATACGTTGCCAAAGAATTGAACGTGAGCGATAATTGTTATGAAGGATAATGAGGTGAGTTGTTGCGTGGGTAAATTGAACGATCGAAAGGAAAGCCCGGGTTTATATATGCTAAAGGCATTATGTGCTCTGTTTGTTGTCATTTATCATGTGCCGTTATATATGGGTAGGGAGCTAACTCCTGTTACGGGTACAGCTGTTCCGTGTTTTTACATGATTAGTGGTTATTTTTTGTTTTCGGGAGATGCGGAGAAGGAGCTTAAGCGTGCTTATTCATGGTTAAAAAAGATACTGATAATCACAATTTTAATTAATGTCTTTTATTTATTTGTTAATTATGAGCAAGTTGTGAGTAATCTTAGCAGAAGCCCCGGATTAGTGATTCCCTTGTTTTTTCAAGGTGGTGTTGTTGCACCTCATTTGTGGTATCTGTGCGCATTTTGGGAAGCTTTAATAGTTTTTATTATTTTGAGAAAATATTTTTCTCAAAAGCTCCTATATGTTGCCCCTGTGCTTATATTTGTAAGTTTGTGTGCGAGTAAGTATAGTTTTCTGTTTGGTGAGTATAAATGCGCTGGGTGGCTGTGTCAATCATTTTTGGCGCCTGCTATACCATGTCTAAGTACTGGTTATTTAGTGAGAAAATATGTCAATTGTTTTGCAAGAAAAGGTATTTGGTGGATACTGACGATAATGTTTCTTTTGCTTATATATACGGAAAGATATCTCCTTGCTGTATATGAGAATGTACACGATGACGGAAGTTATTATCTTTTTACGCTTCCTTTAGCAATGTGTTTTTTTGTGGTAGCATTAAAAATGAAACGAGCCATGCCACTCATAGTATCCATTGGAAAATACCACAGTTCTAACGTTTATTTTTTTCACCTGTTTGTGGCAGGTTGCATAGCATCGTTGTTTGTTTCATATATGGGTAGAAGCTATTATTTCATCACCGCGTTAGTTGTGTATATAATATCAATATTGTTTTCAATCGCCATACGGTGGGGATATAAAAAGATAATGCCTTTTTTTCTTGAATGATTTTGCATGGAAGTTCTGCCTGTTTTTGTGCGGACAGGGGGGATGCGACAGTCTCATCTCCATGGACCGAGAAATGATTCAGGAAGCCGAGGAGGGGGTGCGGAACTGGTTGGCTGACCGCCAGCACCGCAGGTGTTGTAAGCTGCTCATAGGCGTTGCCAATGGTGTGATGCTCATGGGGCTTACGGCTGGCATGGCTATGCTGTGCCTCATGGAGCTGCGCAAAGCGCGCTGCTGCCGGAACAATTGCTGCAAAGCGGACACTCACCAGTAACCCCTCTACGTAAAAACAATAATCGCGGGCAGATGGTATGACTCCATCTGCCCGCGATGCGTTTTATGGGGATTATAACAACGAAATCGGGAAAGCGCATGCTTTGTTTTCCAGCGTGTAGATGCGTTCTGCGGTACAGAAGACGATGCCGGGCTGTAGTTCGAGTTGACCTGTCGGTATTTTTGCTGCGTGTCGCAGGTCATTCGCGCCGGGGCTGCTGCTGCGTTTTACCTCCATGGGGTAGATTTTTCCATCCTGTACCAGCAGGAAATCCACTTCAGCTGTTCTGCGCGCATCTCGGAAGAAGGTCAGTTGCGGGCGTTGCCCATTGTGGTTGAAGCTGCGCAGCAACTGCTCGTAGACCCATGTTTCCAGTATGGCGCCTGCAAAGGGGCTATTCATGAGCGCCTCCGGGCTTTTCCAACCGGCTAGCCATGCACACAATCCCGTATCCAGAAAGTACAATTTCGGGGTTTTGGTAAGGCGCTTAATGCTGTTGGCAGAGTAGGGCTGCAGCAAGGATATGATGCCGGTGGTTTCCAGCATGGAAATCCAGGCCTTCGCAGTATTGGGGGATACCTCTGCGTCCCGTGCCAGGTCGCTATATACCAGTTGCTGGCCGGTGCGCATGGCGGCGGATTGCATCAGTTTCAGGAATGCCGCGCGGTTACCGACTTGCGCCAGTTGATTAACATCTCGTTCCAGGTAGGTGCGAACGTAGGCATCGAAGAAAGTGGCTGGCTCCAGTTCGGTATCTTTGCTCAGTACAGGATACCCGCCACGCCATATACGGCGGTAGAGCTCGTGGATATCGCAGCTCTCTACCCCCTCTGCATAGTCTTTCACATGCTCCGGGTCGAAAACCGGTGCCGTAGCGCCACATCCCAGGCTTTCTCGCTGGGACATGCTGTGCAAATCTAATATCCCTACGCGCCCGGCCAAGCTTTCGCTGACGCCCTCCATCAGATGAAACTGCTGCGAGCTCGTTAGCCAGTACAGGCCGTTTCTTTTTTCTGCATCGACCTTCATTTTGATGGCGCGTAGCAGCTCCGGCGCGTATTGCACTTCGTCTATGAACAAGGGCGCGCTGTGCTCTTGCAGGAATCCCATGGGGGCTCGCTTCGCTTCCTCGGCCAGCAGGTAGTCATCCAAGGTGACGTAGTTCATGCCTGTCGGCAGCAACTCTTCCAGCAGGGTGGATTTACCTACCTGTCGAGCTCCCGTCAGCAAGACGCAAGGGAAGTGCGCAGACAGGTATTTGACTCTGTCTGATGCTGTTCTCGGAAAATATGCTGCTGCGTTCGTCATTCGGGTGCATTATGGCAGCTGTAAATCGTTCTGTAAAGGCAAAATGTAAAAATTCGCAATAGCATTGCGAATTTTCCGCAGTGGCATTGCGGAAAATTCCGATTGCTTTGCAATGGTCTGATAGAGAGAGGATTCTGAACGGTAAAAAAATCAGTGACCTCTTTCATGTGTTTTTAAGAAGAAAAAAAGTGTACAGTTGTAAGAATCTAATAAAGAATGATGTAGACCTGCATTGTAAAAATCCGCAATGCTACTGCGGATTTTACGCAGTAGCATTGCGGATTTTTACAATCACGAAGAAATGCCCGTGTTTTTGGGGGGGGGATACAACACATGCGCAGCTTACCGGTAGGGCAGGCTGCGCATGTGAATGAATGGTATAAATGAGTTTTATAAAGTCTGGGAGCTATTCAGCTCCAGACAGATGCGGTTGACGTGGACGCCATCACGGATGTCGACGTCCTCGTACTCTTCCACGCAGGTGCAGAAGGAGTAAATCTTGGCTTTGACCTCAGCCGGCATCTTTTCCAGTACCGGGCCGGTGGAAGTCGGCATCAGGATTTCCATATCCAGCGTACCATTCTTCTCCGAATAACGATAGTAGAGGTGCACGTCGCCGTGCCCCAGGGGGATGTGCTGCAGCATCTCCTCCGCCAGCGTCATGGCGTGCTGTACCGTCTGCTCGGAGAGGAAGTACTTGTTGCAGAACTGCTGGAACTCGGCCTCGAGCGCATAGATATCGAAATCCTCGCTCTGCACCACATAGTGGAAGTCGCGAATGCGATTCACGAACACGCGGGTGCGCTCACGCTGCGGATTGTCGAAAATCTCCTCCGGGGTACCCTGTTCGTAGATGACACCCTGATCCATGTAGAGCACGCGGGTGCTCACATTGCGGGCGAAGGACATCTCGTGCGTCACAATCACCATCGTCATGCCCTGTTTTGCCAGCGTGCGGATTACGGAGAGCACCTCGCTCACCATGGTGGGGTCGAGCGCAGATGTCGGCTCGTCGAAGAGGATAATCTCCGGGTTCATGGAGAGGCAGCGGGCGATAGCGGCACGCTGCTTCTGACCACCGGAAAGCTCGGAGGGCATGGAGCGGGCTTTCTCCTTCATGCCTACCATCTTCAGGAGCTTGAGCCCGCGCTGCGCGGCTTCAATCTTGCTCTTGCCCAGCAGTTTGATGGGGCCGATGCACACATTCTCCAGCACGCTGAGGTGGTCGAACAGGTTGAAGGACTGGAACACCATACCCATCTTGCGGCGCAGTTTGGGGGCGTCCACCTTCTGGTCGGAGAGCAGCTCTTCACCGTCTACGATGATGCTGCCGCTGGTCGGCTCCTCCAGCAGGTTAAGGCAGCGCAGGAAGGTGCTCTTGCCGGTGCCGGAAGGCCCGATAACGGAGATGACTTCGCCGCGTTTGATGTCGATATTGACATCATGCAGCACGGTCAGGTTGCCGAAGGTTTTCTTGAGATTACGGATCTGAATCATGGCTGTATGTTGCGGCTGGGGTTATTTGACTTTGCTGCTCAGGCGATCCAGCGCAAAGGTGAACAGCCAGGCGATGAGGAAGTACAGAATTGCTACCATGAGCAGCGGGAAGAACGGGTCGAACGTGCGAGCGCGGATGATATCCGTCATTTTGGTCAGGTCGGCAATGGCGATATAGCCTACAACCGAGGTGTTCTTAATGAGGGAAATGACCTCGCCCTTGTACACCGGCAGCACGCGTTTGATGGCCTGCGGCAGTACGATGTAGTAGAAAGAGTAGAACGGTGAGAAGCCCATGGCGATACCGGCTTCACTCTGGCCGCGGTCGATGCTGGTGATGGAGCTGCGGAACATCTCGCTCACGTAGGCACCGAAGTTCAGGCTGAAGGTGATGATGGCCACGTACAGTGCCTCCACCTGCGTGCCGGCAAAGGCCACGTAGTACATGAGCATGAGCAGAATCAGGATGGGCGTACCACGCATGATGTCGATGTATACGCGTGCAGCACACTGCCAGAACTTGTAGCGGCTCATGCGCAGGTAGCACACGGCTGCACCCACTATGGTGCCAAACAGAGTGGAGAAAAGAGCAATGGCAAAGGTGGCCTTCAGGCCGTCCCAGATGAGCATGTAGCGAGCCTCGGCAATGATGTTGCGGTAGAAGCTGTCCACGATGCCGCCTACGATACCCTGGGCCGCCTTCGTTACAGCAGAGGGCTCCTTGTTCACGCCGCTGTCACGGCGGGTCGCAATAACCGATATGCTGGTGTAGTACGGGTCGGAGAACAGCACACTCTCACCGCGCTCGGCAGTGATGAGGAAGCCGGAGGAGGCGATGTCTACCTGCCCGGCGGCCACAGCCGTGAGCAGGCCGTAGTAGTCGATGTTCTTAATCTCGACCGGGCGGCCAACCTTCTCCGCAAAGCGGTAGATGAGCTCGGCGTCCATACCCACGATTTCCTCGCCACGCATGAAGACGATAGGCTCGGTGCAGGGCTCCATACCCACGATGATGGGCTCGCCCTCGGTGGGGATGTTGAACTTGGGCATCTCAGCGGTCTCCGTATTGCGAATCCACTTGTTGCAGATGGCTTCCAACTCGCCGCTTTCGCGCAGGCCGGAGAGGAACTCGTTGAACTGCCTGCACAGCTCCTTGCCCTTGTCTGTGTGGTTGAATGCCATGCCCATGAAGTTCTTGGGCAGGCTGGGGTCTTCAAAAAGGAGGATGTTGGGCTTCTTGCGAGCCAGAGCATAGCAGATGACGTCGTCCATGATGGCGGCGTCACAGATGCCTTTTTCGAGCGCGAGCATCATGTCTGCCTCGAAATTGTGGCGCTGAAGCTCGAGCTGCGGATAGGTCTCCATCAGGTAAATATCCTGCACCGTACCCTGCGGTACGCCCAGCTTCTTGCCTACCAAATCTTTCACTGCGATGGTACCCAGCTCCGGAACGCTGGCCTCCTCGCTGGCCTCTTTGCGCGTGGCAATGATGGAGCGGCTGGTATAGTACGGGTCGGAGAACAGCACGCTCTCGCCGCGCTCGGCAGTGATGAGGAAGCCGGAGGAGGCAATGTCTACCTGACCGGCAGCCACAGCAGTGAGCAGGCCGTAGTAGTCGATGTTCTTAATCTCGACCGGGCGGCCAATCTTCTCCGCAAAGCGGTAGATGAGCTCGGCATCCATACCCACGATTTCCTCGCCACGCATGAAGACGATAGGCTCGGTGCAGGGCTCCATACCTACGATGATGGGCTCACCCTCGGTGGGGATATTGAACTTGGGCATCTCAGCCGACTCGGTGTTTACAATCCACTTGTTGCAGATTGCCTCCAGCTCGCCGCTTTCGCGCAGGCCGGAGAGAAACTCGTTGAACTGCTTGCACAGCTCCTTGCCCTTGTCGGTGTGGTTGAATGCCATGCCCATAAAGTTCTTGGGCAGGCTGGGGTCTTCAAAAAGGAGGATATTGGGCTTCTTGCGAGCCAGCGCATAGCAGATGACGTCGTCCATGATGGCGGCGTCGCAGATGCCCTTTTCGAGCGCGAGCATCATATCGGCCTCGAAATTGTGGCGCTGCAACTCGAGCTGCGGGTAGGTCTCCATCAGGTAAATATCCTGCACGGTTCCCTGCGGCACACCCATTTTTTTGCCTACCAGGTCTTTCACGGCAATGGTGCCCACGGAGGGTACCTCTGCGTCAGTAGTAGTCACCTCTGCGGATGCAGAGGGAGTGACCTCAGCGGGGACTGAGGCCTCGGACTGGCCGGTTGCTACCGCTGTGGTAGCGGGCTCAGCGGCGGTATCTGCACAAGCGGCAGAGCCCCACACGAGAGCCGGCATAGCCAGTATGGCTGCTATGAGGAGAGTACGTATCTTCATCGTTCACCATGCGGGGGATTCCACCCGCGCGCGGATTGTATCACAGGATAACCTGTTTTGGCAAGCTGAATGTCAGGGAGATGCAACTTTTTTCAAAATATCCTTTTTCCGAGAGTGATATACAACAGATGCTCAGGTGCCATCAGGTATGATGATTGCTGGCATTAAGGCATGTAAAACAAAAGACCGGCGCCTTGGTCAGCGCCGGCCTTTTATGGGGTTATGTTTGGGTATTACTTCTTGCTCGGCCCGATTTTGGCGGGCTGAGCGGGTACATCCTTACCGGTGACAACTGTCTCCAGCGGGATGCGAATGAAGCCGATGCCGCGGTTGCCGTTCTTGCCGTTGTTGTGGCAGGTTTCGTAGATGATACCGACGTGTTTATCATCTGTCATGGCAATGCAGGAGTAGCCCATGCACTGGCGGGAATCATACAGGTAACCATCGTTCCAGGTGTTGCCGTCGTCCTTGGAGGTGCGGATGGTCATGGTGTTGCGGCCGCCGCTCTTGGGGTTCGAGAAGAGCAGGAGCTTGCCGTACTGCTTGGTGTCCACCTTCACGATGGAGGCCTGGCAGGTGGGCTCCTGCAGGGCGCTCAGGTTGGTGCTGTGGGGCTGCCAGGTCTTGCCCAGGTCCTTGGTGGTGTAAACGATGCGCTTGCCCTGGCGAGCCTCGTTGCGGGCGTTGATCATGATGGAGCCGTCCTCCAGCTCTACCACCTGGCACTCGGAGGTGCTGTGGGGTACACCTGCGCCGTATGCCCAGTTCTTGCCGCCGTCTGTGGAGTAGCAGATGGTGCTCATGCACTGCGGGCGAGCGCCGCGCTCCCAAATCTGGGCGGGGAAGACGATGGTGCCGTCTTTCAGCACAATGCCGTTACCGGGGCCGGCCAGAATGGTGGTCCACTCGTGCTTCTTAATCTGGCGGGTGGGATTCACGAACTTCTTGGTCCAGGTCTTGCCGTTGTCATCGCTGTAGGTCATTTCCCACTGGCCGGTGCTCTGCTCATCAAAGCCGTTCTTGGAGGTCCACAGGGAGGCGCCACCGCTCCAGTGGCATACGAGGGACTGCAGCCAGATGCGGCCGGTCTTGTCCTGCAAGATGCAGGGGTCGCCGCAGCCGTTATCGGCGCCGGGGCCGGCGTCCATTGCTACGGTGGGAGTGGTCCAGGTCTGGCCGCCATCCGTGGAGCGCACCACGGCTACGTCAATATCGGCGCAGAGGTCGCCCTCGTGGTTGTAGCGGGCATCAAAGCAGCCGATGAGAGCTCCATCAGCAGTCTGAATCATGCCGGGAATACGGAAAGCTACGCAATCGCGGTCGCCACCATCAGGCTGGTTGCTGACAGTCTCGCCGGGGACGGCAAGCAGATAACCGATGCGCTGGGTTACGGTGGTGTTGGAGCCATAGGCCTTGCCATCGATGGTAGCCTTCATATCGCTGAAGCTGATGGTGCTGCCCACCAGTGAGCTGTCGGAGGGGGTCACATCGGCCCAGAGCCAGGTGGTGCCACCGGGCAGGGGCTTGTTGCAGGTGATGGTTACATTGCCGTTAGCATCGGGCTTGGCGCTGCCGAATACGGTGCTGTTGAAGAACTCGAGGCCGTTCGGGCTACCGGTGCGCAGGGTGACATTGGCCACGCTGCCGGGCTTGTCTACCTTGAAGGTGAGGGTGCCGAGCTTCTTGGCGTCTTCCGTGCCGCTGGTCTGTACCTTATAGGCGAAAACGGGGTTGAATGCGGCGCGCTTCATGATGGGGAAGGTGCCGGGGTTCACCATATCGGCGCTGCGCACTACCATGGGGCCGATGTGCACGTTCAGGTCATCGATAAGCAGGCCGCCCTTGGCATCGGACGTAACCTCGAAGCGGATGGCCTTGGTGCCGGCAGGAAGCTTGGTCTTAATATGGGTGTTGAAACCGCCGACGGAAATCTTGTTGTTGGTGGTAACCACTTTGTCACCCTTATCGGTAACAGCTACCAGAGAGAAGGTGAAGGGGTCACGACGCGTCCAGCGCTCAGCCCAGAAATCGCAGGCAGTGTCCTTGGTGAGCGGGGTTTCAAAGGTGATGGTGGCTTTCTTGCCCTCGCCGCCGGTAATGTGGAGGGAGCGGGTGCCGGTGCGACCTTTGCCGTAGATGGCGGCGTGTCCTTTTTCGGCGGTCAGGGTGCCGATGGCAAGAGTGCCATTGGTGATGCCGCCATTGTTCAGGTTGTCAAAGCTTTCGGTGGCCATCACCAGGCCACACATCATCAGACTAAGTATGGTGTGCTTAAGCATATCTACCGTTTATCATATATAAAACGCTTTGGCAAGGAAAAACTTTTTTTACGGTGTTCTTCTGCGGCGGGTCAGCAGGGCTGCCAATGACACGATGCTCAGCGTAGTGCCGGTGGGTTCTGGGATGGTCTCCAAGTAGAGGGTGCTGCCCTCATATACCAGGCGTGCTGCCTGCGAGCCGGATGCTGTTAGAATCGTGTAATTGGGCTGCCCGAGACTTTCCCATGTCGTGACATCGGTAAAGAGAATATAGCGGTCGAAAAGCGCATTTGTCGTCCCGATGGGCTGTAGGTTGGTGCTCAGCGTGATGGCCTGCCCGTTGCTGCCGTCGAGTATGAGTTTTTCCACTCCGGCCAGGGAATAGTAAGCTCCATCCTGTTCGTAGAGAGAGCCGCCCAGCAGGGTGAATGTGGTGGCTTGTATGGGGGCGAGGCCGGTGGTTGCTTCCACCGACAGAGCAAGGGCGCTAGCGGTGGTGTAGCTGTTGTCGGCCAGCAGGGTGGAGCCGCCTTGCAGGGTGATAGCTCGTGCGGTGATGGAATTGCCGGTTTTGATGTGCAGTTTGCCGCCTTCCTGCAGGGTGACGTCTTGTTTCTCGAAAATAAGAGCCGATTTCCCGGCGTAATCCGTGGCGGCCAGGGTGCCGCTACCGGTGTAGCCCCCGGCCTTCATGGTGAAAATGTTGTTGCTGCCTTCCAGCAGGATGCTGCCGGTGTAGCCTGCGTTTTCCGCAAAAGTAACCCGGAGGGGGGAGACGCCGTTGGCTGTGAGTTTCAGGGTGCCGTTGCCGGATAGCTTGCCGGCTCCTGTTCCGAAGTTTGTGTTCCCTTCTGTACCATCATTGGATGCAAAGATGCTGAAGATCAGGGTGCCGTTTAGTACGGAATTTTCCGCCCAGTAGTGGTTGTGTGTCTGCACATACAGAGCGGCATTTTGCGCCACCTGTACATTGCCGTTTAGGACGGTATTATCGCACCCGGAGCTGAGGAATACTTCCGCTCCGTTGTCCACAATGAGGGTGGCGCCTTTCGCCAGAGAAAGGAAGTTATTTTTGTTATCTTCCCCCAGTGCCGTGTTGCTATGGGCGCGCAAGGTGCCTGCTTCAACGGCGATTCCTCCTGTAAAGGTGTTGTTGAGCGCGAGGGTGAGGGTGCCGCTGCCCTTTTTGACCAGTTCGGTGCTGCCTGTGATGTTGCCGCCGCCTGCGCTGAATGTGTAGTTTCTTGTGGCATTCACAAGTATGGATGCCGGGGCGAGCAGTTCGCGGATAATCACATCTCCTGCATCTTGACAAGCATCAGTAAAGCTGATTTTGCAATTATCGGAGTAGTTGATGGGGGCGCCGGCCTCATCCCCTGCGCTTACCCAGTTGCGTGCAACGTGGTTCCAGCGGTCGGAGCCGGTGGAGTTCATCCAGATGAGGTTCCCGGTAACGGTATTGTGCGTGTAGATGAGGGTGGTGTCGTTGTTAATCCATTTCAGGTCGGAGAAGCTGATGTCGCCGCTTACGAGAATGTTCTCTTCATTCCACGCGCTTTGGGAATAGCCGGCATCTTCCGCGAGTTGTAAGAGAATGTATTTGGTATCATCTCGCGGTACCCCGTTGAAGGTGAGGTGTAGGTTGTAGCTGCCGTCGGTGTTGATGATATTGGTGTTCAGCACGGCAGCTTCAGTGTTGGCGCTGCCAACGGTGAGAGCCAGTGTGCTGCCGCTGCTCAGCTGTATTTTGTCAACGAAGTTTTCTGTGCCGTCAGCTGCCAGAGTGGCAGCTGAGCTCATGCTGAGGGTTGACTCCAGTTTGCTGCCGGTTCTGAGTTTCAGGGTTCCGTTTTGCAGGGAGGTGATGCCCTTGATGACGGCCGAGGCAGCGTAGAATTCGATGGTGCCGCTTTGGGACTTGCCGTTGTAGTCGGCGTTCAGCTCTGCTTTACCGGCTATCGACAGGCTGTCTGACAGGTAGATGGTGCCCCCCTGTGCTGCGGACAGCGCCAGCAGGGCATTCGGGTTGGTCATGCAGATGGCGTTTTCGCTGTTGTGATGAATGTTTGTGTAGGCATTGTTCCGGATGGAAAGTGAGCCCTCTGTGTAGATGGCGCTGCCCTGCGGAGCGGTGTTGTAGCTGATGTAGACCATTCCGTTGTCGCAAATGCTGATGTCGGACCCGCTGCTGCCGTAGATGGCACCACCGGCAGCGCTTGCCGAGGCGTCCGCGTATGTGGCGCCGGCCGAGACTTCGTTATTGCTGAGGTAAACATCCCCGGAGTTATTGCAGATGTTCAGCTTGCTGTTGGAGGCTAGGTAGATGGCACCGCCCTGCGCCACGGCGTCTTTGTTGAGAGTGCCGTATATGGCTGAGGCTTTGGCGCTGTTGGTGGTAAATTCCACGTCCTCGTTGCCACTGATGGTGAGAGTTGCGCCCCCGGCCAGGTAGACGGCGCCTCCTCGTGCCGTGTTGGCGGTCTCCACAGAGCAGTTGCTGAAGGTGACCTTGTCGCGATTGTCGGAAATCGAGTTACTACTGCCTGTCAGGTACAGGGCACCGCCGTAGCCGTAACCCTCATCGTGATGTACGGCTGTCTGGGTGATGCCGACATTGGTAAAACTGACTGCGCCGTGGTTGCCGTCGATGATGAGGTCTCGTGTGTGGATACCGCCACCGTACGCGTAGAAATAACAGGCGGAGGAGTTGTCGTATTTTCCGCTGCGATTCAGGACAATATGAACATTGTTGAATGTTACGCCGCCTCTATCATCCCGGCCGTTGTTCTTTATCTCGGTATTCCATTCGCTGTCTGTATAGATGGCACCGCCTCTCAGGTAAATACCGCAGTTGACATCGCCCATGCCGCTGCCGTCGTAGGTGATGTTGTTGAAGCTCACACCGCCGTAGCAGTCGTATATTCCCACACCGCCGTTTTCATCCTTGGTGAGCCCCGAGGCGCTACTGAATACACCGCCGTAGCCATAGCAGGCCGTTGTGTCGCCGGAGGCCAGCAGCTCTGTGCTTGCCAGCGATACCGGTTGAAAGGGCGTGAACGTGCCTTCCATATCGGACGAGCTGTTGGAAATGTTGCTGAAGCTCAGGTCGCCCAGTTCTCGGAACTCAGCGCGTCCGTTGCGGATGACTTTACCCACCCCCGCACCGCTCGCAGGGCTGAAACTCAGCGAGATTCCGCTGGCATCCGCTGCTTTGAACAGGTAGTTGCTCAGGTTGAAGAGGGTGTCGCTCTCCCAGCAGGAGCCATTCTGGAGGAGTTTGTCTTTATAGGGTAATGCCTCCGTTACTGTAACGGAGTTGTGCAGGATAATGGTGAAGTTGTGCTTGCTGGCTACTGCTTCGGCCAAGTCTTGCACATTGTATATATCGAGGGTGGTATCTTTGTAGCCCAATATGCCCTCTACCGTTTCATCTTCTGCCAAGGTGAAACACCCCGCCGATAACAGAAGGGGCAAGATGCGCCTGATAACAGAGATGTGTGGTTTCATGGATTTCCTGCTGGAATAGTAGAGGATTTTTTGCCTGTTGTCAAGCAGGAAGCCTGCACGTATTGCTATTCATCGGCTCGTTATGCCAAGCGCGACAGGTCAGCTTCGTCGGGCAGCTCTGCCAGTTTGATGCGCCCGGAGGCGCCATGGGCGATATGGACGGCTGTTTTCGGTAGCCCCAGGGTCTTGGCCAGGAAGGCTTCGATTTCCTTGTTGGCTTTTCCATCAATGGGCGGTGCCGCTATCTTGAGCTTGAGCACGCGGCCGACCTGGGGGTAATCATCCTCCCAGCCCAATACTTCATTTTTGCGAGCGCCGGGGGTTACTTTGAGTGCGAGTTTCATGAGCGGTCAGTCGTGTGAGTAAGTAGCTTAGCCACCACGGGCAGGCGGGTGAGGGTTTTGCCGCAAGCGGCCGCTGTGGCATCGGTGGGTAAATCGCGGGTGGTGTGCACGCCCTCCGTGAGCAGGAAGGGGAGCAGAAGAATGTGGCGGCTGCTCATCTGGCGCAGTACCTCGCTGGCCTCCGGGCTTTGGTGGAAATACCCCAGCGCAATCTCCGTGCCGGGCAATAGCTCGCGCAGGCGGCGGCAGAAGAGGGCTGGCTCGGGCGGTGTGTCGCTCATGCTGGAGCCATGCGCTACGACCAGAATACCGGTGCCCTCCTCAATAAGTGACTTCATGTGGTTGGCTGCGGCTTTGGCCAGCCAGGGGGAAGCCCCCAGCACGGGCTGGTAGTACAAATCGGGGGTGGCGGTGCCTTTTGCTGCGTAGGCGGCCGCCAGCTCTTGCTCCAGACGAGCGCCGCTGGAGTGCCCGCTGAGCATGAACATGGGGTACACGAGGATAGGCGCATCCGGCGGTGGGAGCTCCGCTGTGTGGATATTCCCTAAGTGGCAGCGGTAGACGCGGGCTGAGGGCATGCGAATGCCCGGTGGGTTGAGCGCAAGCCCTTTTTCATTGTAGCTGATGACCAGGTAATACCGGCACCAGCGGCGGTGGCGGAAGTACAGAATGACGCCGGTGCCAATGACTGCCAGCTGCGCAATGATGAAATGCAGGTAGATAAGGTGGCGTAGGTATTCTGCGCGCTCGCTGGTCAGGCCGGGGGCTGTGAGCTCGCGGCCGCAGTAGACGGAACCGACCAATGCGGTGATAAAGAGGAGCAAGCAGGTGCTGAGCAGGATGGTGATGAGGCGGCGGCGCATTCTCTTGTACTGAAGCGGGCGCGGCTTGTGCCGCGCCCGGTGAATATGGTGAGGTGTTACTCGTGTGCCATCGGCTATCAGGCCGTGGTTTCCTCTGCCTTTTGCAGCTCGTCGCGCAGGCTGTGCTTCTTGTCGAAGACCAGCACCACCGGAGCGGCGATGAAGATGGAGGAGTATGTACCCACGAAGATACCCAGCAGCATGGCTACCGAGAAGTCCATCATGGCCGGACCGCCCAGGGCGATGAGCGAGATGAGCACGGCGATGGTGGAGCCGGAGGTGAGCAGCGTACGAGACAGCGTTGTGTTGATGGCCTCGTTCATGATGTCAGTCAGGCTGTCGCTGGGCTCAGCGATACGCAGGCGCTCACGGATGCGGTCGAAGATAACGATGGTATCGTTAATGGAGTAACCGGCTACCGTCAGGAAGGCACCGATGTGGATGACGCTCAGCTCCGTACCCATGAGTACCACCAGTACGATGACGGCGGCCACGTCGTGGAAGGTGGAAACGAGCGCACCCATGGCGAAGCTCCATTCGAAGCGGATGGCCAGGTAGATGGTGATGCCCAGCATACCGGCCAGCAGAGCCCAGCAGGCGGTGCGGAAGAAGGTGCTACCCAGCGAGGAGCTCACGTCCTCCACGGAGGCAGCGGGCAGCTCGGCCATGCCGGGGATATCCTTGCGCAGCATGGTATCAATCTGCTGAGCCTCCTCCTTGGTGGCTACGCGAATCTTGATGTTGCGGTCGGTGGCGTTGCCGAACTGCTGCACGGTGGGCTGCTTAGACAGCTGCATCTTGTACACAGCTTCCTCAGCCTTTTTGTAGTCTACTGTGGAGTCGCCGGGGATGACGTAGGTGATGGTGGAACCACCGGTGAAGTCGATACCCAGAGCCTTGTCGCCGCGTACGAATACGCCGTAGGCCGTGGCGGCGGCAATCACAATCACGGAAGCCCAGGCGCAGGTCTTGCGGTGCTTCATGAAGTCGAACACCTTGCCCTGCAGCGGTGCCTTAGCAAACTGGCTGTTGTCCTTCAGCAGCCCCAGGCGCTCCATCCAGAAGTAGAGCACGCGTGTTACGGTCACAGCACCGATAAGGGAGGTAAGGATACCTACGCTGGTGGTTACGGCGAAGCCTTTAATGGAGCCGCTGGCCAGCCAGAAGAGACTGACAGCTGTAATAAGGGAAGTGATGTTGGAGTCCCAAATGGCGGAGAATGCCTTTTCATATGCCGAGCGCAGGCACTCGATGAAGGGCTTGCCCAGTGCTTTCTCCTCGCGCATGCGCTCGTTGATGAGCACGTTGGCGTCCACAGCCATACCCATGGTGAGCACGATACCGGCGATACCCGGCAGCGTGAGCACGAAGCCGAAGAGGCTCATGAGGCCAATCAGCGCCAGGGCGTTGAAGGACAGACCCACCATGGCCACGATACCGGATGTGCGGTAGTACCAGTAGCAGAAGATGAAGATGCCAATCATGCCGATAATGCCGGAGAGGATACCCTGCTCGAGGGCACTCTGACCCAGCTGGGCGGATACATCCTTGCGGCCTTCTACCTTCAGGTCGCTGGAAAGCGGGTTGGCTAGAGCCTTGGAGATATCCTCGGGCTCGCCCTTGCCATTCAGACCGGAGATGGAGAAGTCCTTGCTCAGTACGGACTGTACAACGGGGGCACACTTGATCTGGCTGTTGAGCACAACGGCCAGCAGGTCGCGACCCAGGGTCATGGAGCCGGTCAGCTTGCCCATGCGGCGGGCACCTTCGCGGTTGAGGGTTACATTCACATAGCCCTTGCGGGTGTAGTCCGGGTGGGCTGCTGCAACGTGCTCACCGGTAATGTAGACGCCCTGCTGCATGGCGGCATAGGGCTTCTGCACGACGTAGTAGCGGATTTCCTGGTTGCCCTGCTTGTCGAGGATGGGCTGGGCCGTCTTGTCGTCCACCAAGGGCTGGGGCAGAATCATGTAGTTGTTCAGACCCATGCGGGCAGGGATGCGGGGCAGTGCCGGAGCACGCAGGGCGGTGTTGCCGCTGGCCAGCTCTTTCTTGTAGGCGATGAGTTTCTCTTCGTATTTGACCAGACCCTCCTGGATTTCGGGGTCAGCCAGCACGGTGCCGTAGTCGGGGTACACGGCAAGGAGCTCAAGCTTGGCCATCTTGGTGAGCATCTTCACCATGGCGTCAATCTTCTCCTTGTTCTTTACCTCGTCCTTGCTGTCCTGCTGGGGAATCTGAATGAGAATCTTGTTGTTGGAGTGCAGGATTTGTACTTCGCTGGTACCGGTGGAGTTCAGACGCTCGCCGAGGATGGCGCAGGCCTGTTCCATGTCTTGCTCGGTTGGCGGTACGATGTTGCCATTGTCATCCAGCTTGGGCTGTACCTCGAGGGTGAGCTCCACGCCGCCCTTGATGTCGATGCCGTACTGCATGCCGTTGACGAACAGGGAGAGCAGCGAGAACCCAGCCAGACCTACGATGAAGAAGGTGCCGGCGTTGCGCTTCGTTTTGTCGTGTTCTGCTGCCAGGTACCAGAAGAAAAGCACCAACAGCAGGATACCCGTTGCGAAGTAGAACAGCGGGGACCCGGTAATGTCTGTGAGAAACTGGGGCATGTCTGTGATTGCTTGAAGTTTAACCGCCTTATTCTGCCACGTTCTGCCTGTACGTCAAGTCTGCATCGTGGCAGTTTGAGCAAAAGTTTGACACGTTGTGTCTTTTTTTATTGAGTTGGGGCTAACTTTGTGCTAGTGTGTGGTACATAAGTTCAGAATCAATTGCGCATTGGGTAAAAGCGCGGTTGCGGAAGTGGGTTGGCGCCCACTTTTTCCGGGGCTTACGAATGAACCCAAACCCCAAATTGACACAATGAAAACGATAACGAAGCTCGCTGCTCTGCTGGCGCTGACCGGTTCGGCTCTGGCTCTGCCGGAGGTGGGAACAATGACGGAGGCTGTTTCTGCTGCCAAAGCAAAGGGTTGTAACATCTTTGTAGATTTTACCGGTACCGATTGGTGTACTGCTTGCATTCATCTGCGCAATAAGATTGTGAACTCGGCCGAGTTCGAGGCCGCTTATGGCGATAAGTTTGTGCTGGTGCCTGTGGATTTCCCCCGCACACCCGAGCTGGTGGCTAAGATTTCTGATGAGGAGAAGAAGGAGCGCGAGGCTCTGCTGGCCTCTTATAAGATAGAGGGCTTGCCCGGCGTAGTGCTAATGGATGCTGCCGGCTTGCCGTTCGAGGTGATTCATGGTACACGCCGTACTCCCGCGGACTACATGCCGCTGGTGCAGGCTGGCTTGGATAAGTTGGCTGCTCGCGATGCCGCGCTGGCGGATGCCGCTGGTAAGTCCGGGATGGAGCGTGCCCGCGCGCTGGATGCTGCGCTGAAGACTCTGCCCGAGGTGTGCCGTGATAAGTACGCTGCCATCATTGCTGAGATTAATAGCCTCGACCCGGAGAATACGCTTGGCTACAAGGGCTATGGCGATACTACGCGCCTGCGCATCGCTCAGATGGAGGCTCTGCGCAATCTGCTCACCACTTTCCAGGGTAAGTTTGAGCCCAAGGAGCTCGTGGAGAATGTTGCTAAGCTCGATGCGTTCTTGTCTCAGGAAAATCTTGTGCCCGAGGTGCGCCAGGAAGCTCTGCGTGCTCAGGGTGATTCCTATGCTTTCCTGCGCCAGCTGGATAAGATGGTGGAGTCATACCGCAAGGCCTACGAGGCAGCCCCCGATAGCCGTGCCGGCAAGATTCTGAAGAAGAATCTGGACTATTACAAGACCCACATGGGTATGTAAGAAAAGTCTTTTAGTAAACATTATTTTACAAAAAGCCGCCCGGTTGTGGGCGGCTTTTTTTGTAAGCTTGGGATTTAGTCGGCGTAGCCTACTGTCTGGTGGGCGATGACGACGTGCTCATTACCCGGAGCAAGCTCTAGGGTGAGAGCGGCGGTGTCAATCATGCCGCGAATAACGGTGTTGAGCCCCTTGGAGGTGGCATAGAGGTAAACATTCTGGTAGGCGGAGCCCACATGGGAGCGTCCCCAACGGTCATCCTTGGCGGTATAGAGGAGATGCAGCGGGGCATTTTTGACGAAACTTTGTTGCTCGCAGAGCGGAATGAGGTTTTTATCGTTGACTTTTTCGAGCGCATTGTCGGCTGCGTTGTAGCGCCAGGTACCCTCGGGGGTGAGCACGTAGAGCCCCATGTTCTGCTTGTTGCGGGCGGTGGGAATGGTGCGTTTGCCGTGAGTGTTGATTCCCCATGCGACCCACAGAATTTCGCTGAGCGTCTGGTCATCGATTTTGTGCTCCGGATTATACTTGCGGCCGGACTGGCGGGCATTGATTGCCTCCATGAGCGGCATGCCGCCCGTCATAACCGGGGCGGGAAGGGGCTTTACCTCGGCAGCGATGGCTGCTCCGGCCAGCAGGAAGAGAAGAGTCTTGTACATACTCTTTATCTTCTATCAAATGTCGCTCCGGCTGTCAATCCTTTACTTTTTCAGGAAATAGCCTCGCTGCTTGTCGCTGATGGGGAGCCCGCACATCTCCATGACGCGCAGCATTTCTTCCCACAGGCGGCGGCGCTCGGAAATATCATTCGTGCGCAGCAGGTAACTGGGGTGGTGGGTGACGACAACGGGTATGCCGCAGAATTGGCCTTGCTGCTGTTGGTAAGCAGCGAGGGGGAGGTCGCCCATGCGGAGCAGACCTCGCGCGGCAATGACGCCTAGTGCCACGATAACTTTGGGCTGTACCAGGCGAGCCTCTAAGTCCACGATGGAGCCGGAGAAAAGGATTTCGCGTTCGTTCGGCGGGCGATTGTTTGTGGTTTGGCGCGGCATGCCGGGGCGGAACTTGACGAAGTGCGTGATGTAAACTTGCTCTCGCGAAAGCCCCATGGCTTTCAGCATGCCGTCCAGTTTTTCACCGGCTGCACCGGCAAAGGGGCGCCGTTCGGTTTCGTCCGGATATGTGGGGGCATCGCCTACGAACATGATATCTGCCGTGCGGCTGCCTGCAGGGGGGATATATGTAGAGCGCAGCGTGCCCAGGTTACGCAAGGGCGCCCAGGTGGGGAGCAGGCGGTCGAAATTGCTCCATACTTCTTCGGCGCTATTGCCGCCGGGGCGGAAGAAGGGTATTTCCTCGCAGGGCGAATCGTTTTCTTCCGCAACAGGTGCGTTATGATTCTCATCGGTGACGGCTGCACGCAGGTAATTGGCAATCTCGGTGGCAGATGTGTTCTGTTCGGGAGGTGCTGGCGCTGCATCAGTTGACGCCGCCGCCGCAGGTGTGGGCGGGGGCGGAAGGGGGGCTCCCTGTATGGGAGCGCGTACGCCACGGCGCGCGGCCAGCATCCACTCGCGTAATATCCCGCGGGCGCTGTCATCGATAGTAAGCTTCTCCATACCCCGCTCTTGCAGGGTATGCAGGTAATTCACTACCAGTTCGGCCGTTGTCATATCGCCCCACCATCCTACCACAATGAGCCGTTTTGTCAACAATCGAATGTGCTCGCGGGCAGTGAAGGCAAGTGACTATTTTGATTGATGAGTGGGTTACTTAATCATTTAAATTAAGGTATTTTTTCCAGAACTCTTCGCTGGTTAGTTCGCTGTGAGCTTTTCGGAAATTGGCGCTCAGTTCATCATATTTTTGGTCTATCTCGTCGATGAGTCGTTTGAGAGTTTTTTTATAGTAGTAATGCTTCGCTCTGTCAAACTTTCTTTCTTCGTATTGATTTTTCAGTGGATTGTAAACCTTCACTTTGCGCACCATGGTAAAAGCCCTCTCGGGTGGAAACCAATCTATCACGCTGCGCTCGGGTTTCATGAACGCAAGCGGACAGAATTGCCCTTTGTAGGTCAGGTTATATAGAAATTTGCGAATCTTTCTGACTTTGAAGGGACGAGGGTGTAAAGCATTGTGCATTTCTTGTGCGTTTTCGCAGGGTTTCCATATGGAAGCCCGGTCTGCTTTGCTGATGCGTTGCATCTGTTCGTCTGGGTTTTCGTAGAACGCTGCATCGCCTTTCAATATATCTTGCAGCGCCATGGTGAACATTTCGAGAGCTGCATAATTGTATGTTTGGGTTAGATACTTTCTGAATGTCTGATACCTGTTTTTCCACCACGATTTGAAGCTGGGGGTGTAGATGGATTGTATCATGAACATATTACGAGGAATGTAATAGTATTCCGTCGCCTTGGATACTCGGTACATGAAGGGGGCGTGCCATATGCATATCCCATTGATGGCAAGATGAGTTTTGCCGAAGTTGCGCCATCCCCATTCCAAATCATCGGCGCGAATGAATATGGGTAAGGGGTAGCCTTTCTCCCTCACTAGTTCGAGCTCGAAACAGCAGTACCACCAAGCACCTGCTGCTTTGCAGTCGGGGTTGTGGAATACTTCCTCGGGAATATCGTTTACTTTGAGGACGTTGTCGTAGGAAAGGTTACACGCTGCATGATAGGAGTGTACCCAAAGTCCGTTTTGTACCGCGAGATTTTCAAAGAATCGATTTTTTTGATACAAATCCATCATGGCTCCATTGATGAAGGCGGACTTATACTCATGTTTCAGATAGTCAGCAATGACGAGTGTGCGGTAAAAGGACTCCGGGGATACTTCTACATCATCATCCATAAGGAGTACGCGTGTGTATCCGCTATTACTTCGGCGTGCTTCTATGAGCCCTCGCGCAAAGCCGCCTGCGCCTCCGGCATTGATGTTTGGGTATAGCTCAACGTGATTTGATTTGATGGTATCCGGTAAGGTGCGCCCATTGTCGACAATAAGCAACTTGATGCGTTCGCTTACCTCGGGGGTATCTTGCAAAAATTGCTCCAATAGTGCAACATTTCTGGAGATGTGTTCTTCTCGCTTAAAGGTGCACGTGATAATGGCGAGTTTGTTTTGGCGTGGTGGCGGGGTGTCTGTGCACCAGGCTCCTGAGATGAATTGGAAGGATTCTTGTGGATTGGTGATGATGCTGAAGTAAAGTCCATCGTATTCGTTAGCTTCGGGAATTTCTACACACGTGCTATCCGTTATTTCTTGCGAGCGCAGGATGAAGTCTTCGCGAGGGACTGTATGGGTGCGTTTGGAGCCGATAACCTCCAGGCGGTAGCGCCCTTTCGCCTGTAAATTGAGGTAGAGTTTTCCGATTTCGCAGTATTGGTAGTACTTTTTAGCTGCAAAGGTATTCATCCAAGTGTTGAAGTGCCACTTGTTTTTGTCTATGTGCACGCACAAATCAGGAGTGGCCGGATTGTTGGTTCCGGGAAGGACGATGTTGGCAATAGGGTAAACTCGTGAGCTTGCGGTCATGTGATTACTATTGTGTAAAATGAGTTGGCGGTCGAATCTGAAAAGTGCGTTCGTTACGGCGCGCGACGCGCGCACGAATATAGCTGATTTTTCAAATAATGCAAGCGTTTTCGTGAGGTGTGCTTTAATTTGTTTTCTGATGTGGTGTCGTTGTGTGTGACTTGCTGATGGGTGGGTATTTCGGTTTGCTTAGCTAAAATTTGGGCAAATTCCGAAAAGTGACAAAAAACGCAAAAATAAAAACATTGATTTTTCAATGTTTTGAAAAATTGTTTGCAAAAAAATGCAAAATTTTTCAAAAATATGCTTGACGTGAAGCGTGTGTTCATGTATACTTTGCGGCACCCCGACACGGGGAAGCCCGAAAGAGCAAGCGAAACGCTGAAAAATGCGACGCGGTAAATCGGCCGGGCGAGGCAGTTTTTCATTTACGGACTTTCCGTAGCACCAAGGCTGAGTTGCGAAACTCGCCACCGGGTACAACCTTCCGGGTGGGGTGCTGGAGAGGTAAAAGAGAGGG
>JAFOZZ010000074.1 GCA_017390945.1 Akkermansia sp. | reverse complement strand
GGTGCAATTTATATTGAAGGAGACCTTCGCATCGTAGGAAACGAAAATGTGATATTTGAAAACAATTACGAGATAAAAACCACAAATAATTATTTCAGATTACGCAGCATATATCAAAAAAAAGGTTACTTCACGTTAGCTGCAAAAACTGGTGGAAACATCATATTCTACGATTCTGTACACGGAAGTAGTGCTTATGGCATATCCTTCAATGATAAATATCAAGACAGCGAAGGTAACACTCAAAAAGCTACAGGCAACATTATTTTCAGCGGAAAATATACAGAAGAACACTTAAACAAAATCATAGCTAACGAGTACAAAGATACAAACCGCACTGCAACAGAAACACAAATACGCAACTCGCAAACCAGTACTTTCGGAGGAAAAATTAATCTCTATGGCGGCAGTTTGCAAATAATCGAAGGTGCTATATTGCAAAGTAATGGAATTACTGTCGTTGACAACAGCAACGCAACTCTAAAAATTTCGGAGGGTGAGCTCGACACAGAAAACAACGACATAATCGTAGGGAAAAGCAATCGTTTAGAATTAGAAAAAGACGCGCTCATTTCTGCAAATAAGATAACCATAGCCGACAGTGCTATTCTCAGCGTTACGTCAGCTAACACTGACGTAGTAGAGCTTTCATTGTATACGCTGTCTTCTCTAGAGAGCTATGTACCGTCAGTTTATGGGACGACTATTGGTGGTACTATCTCAGGCAATTTAACGCTTGAGGCAGGAAGCTCTTACATAGCCGATAGAGCCAATATTTCACTTAATGGAAATTCGCTTTATCTAAATGCAACGAATGGGAACAAAATTGCGCTTACTTTACACGCAATAAATAGCCCCAGCAATAAAGTTATCTTATTCAGTAATGTTGGCAAAGTTAATTTCGACTCTGACATCCTCGCAAATAATTATTTTACCGGCAACTGGATAAATGACGAAACAACTCTAGTATACGATTCCGAAAAGCAAGTCGTTTATCTGGAGAACGTCAACGACGTCATACCCGAGCCGACAACGACAACGCTCAGCCTCTTAGCGCTTGCAGCCCTGGCTACACGTCGCCGCAGGAAATAAGGTAACGCCTCAATACTCAAACACAATACAGGCCGCAGCTTTTACGGGCTGCGGCCTGATGCTATCTATACGATTTTCGTAGCGAGAGTCAGAACTCATCTTGTGGGCATTTCATCACACCTCCAATTCCAGGCCATCGTAGGCGGGGGCCATGAATGAGGGCAGCTCGCGGGTGATGGTGCGGTAATCCACCGCATGGCCGCAGTGAGTCAGCAGGCCGCGCTCGGGCTGCAGCTCCTGCATGAGCGCCACATTATCAGCGACATTCAGGTGGGTATGGTGCTCGCGGGTGGTGAGACCGTCCATGGCCAGCAGGTTCAGCCCCATGAGCAGCGGGCGCGAGGCATCCGGCAGGGTTTTAATATCCGGCACATAGCCGAAGGAGCGCCCTGCACTACGGAACACATAGCCGTAGGTCTCCACCGTCGCATGCTGCACCAGCACGGGTGTCACCTCAATATCCCCAATCACGAACGGAGCGCCCGCGTGGTCGTGAGCATCCGGACGGATGTAGCCCTTATATGTATTATTCTCGGAAAAAGCCCAGGCGAACATGCGGCGCAGGTGCTCCAGGCAGCTGCTACCGGCATACAGAGGCAGGCGGTCTTCGCGGCGCCAGCAGAACGCTCGCATGTCATCGAAGCCTGCCGTGTGGTCCAGGTGCTCGTGGGTATAAATAACCGCATCAATAGCCGTCAGGTTATGGCGCAGCGCCTGCTGACGCAGATCCGGGCAGGAATCCACCAGAATCG
Source organism: Akkermansia sp. (assembly GCA_017390945.1). GTDB lineage: Bacteria > Verrucomicrobiota > Verrucomicrobiia > Verrucomicrobiales > Akkermansiaceae > Akkermansia. The sequence continues at coordinate 18,484 of JAFOZZ010000074.1, read as the reverse complement.
TCGTACTTTCCGTCTGCACCAGCACAGAAGCTCGCAAGCGTTTATTGTGAGGGTCATCCGAGCGACACACCTCACAATCACACCCGATAACCGGCACACCGGTCGACGTACCACTGCCAAGGAAAAGTACTTTCATCATCCGATTTTTAGTTTGATTTCCGCGCGTATTATGCCATAATAGCGGCGGAACGCAAAGCAAAATATGCTCTCACTGTTAAAGATACGCAACCTGGCACTTGTCGATGAACTTACCTGGGAGCCCGAGCCGGGCTTCTTATCCATTACCGGCGAGACCGGTGCGGGCAAATCCGTTATCATGGGCGGCATTGCGCTGACTCTTGGTGAGCGAGCCGACAAAGGCCGCATTCGCAGCGGCGAAAGCCAATGCAGCATAGAGGCTGTGTTCCACCTGAGCCGCACACAGATGGTAGACGCCATTCTGGAGGAAGCCGGCGTACCGCCCTGCGAGGACGGCATGCTGGTCATCCGCCGCGTCATTACCGCCAGCGGCAACAAGCAGTTTATCAACAACACCCCGGTCACGCTCAATCTGTTGCGCCGTATCGGCGGAGGACTGGTGGATATGCACCACCCGGAGGCACACCGCTCCCTCACCTCGCGTGAGCGCCAGCTGGAGCTGCTGGATGCTTTTGCTGAGAACGAAGCCACCCTCACAGCCTATGCCGAGGCCTACCGCGCCTGGCAGGATGCCCGCAGTGCTCACCGCGAGCTCATGGAGAGCGAAATGGCTAATGAGCGCGAGCTGGATTTCCTGCGCCACCAGGTAGCAGAAATCGAGGCCGCAGCCTTCACCGCTGAGGAAGCCGCTGAGCTGGAAGCCAACTGGCAACGCGCCCGCAATGCAGGCCGCCTGCGCGACACCGCCCTGCCCATGGCACACATGATAGACGGCAGCGACGACTCCGTGCTGGCACGTCTGCGCCAGCTTGTACGCTGCGCCCGCGACCTCGAACGCCTGGATGCCGACTGCGCCACATGGCTAGCCCCGCTGGCCGGAGTAGTAGGTGAGCTGGAAGATATCGCCGCCAACCTGCAAGACTACGCCGACAACCTCTGCGGCGACCCCGCCGAACTGGCACGACTGGAAGAACGCATCTGCACTCTCGATGCCCTGAAGCGCAAATACGGCGCGGATTTCGAGGCTATTCAGCAACACCTGGCCGATTGTCAGGCACGCCTCGCAGCTATCGACAACCGCGAGGAGTTGCTCGCCATCCTCGCAGATAAGGAGTGTGAACGCTTTGCTGAGCTGAAGATTGCCGCAGCAGCCCTGAGCGACACGCGCCGCAAGGCTGCTCCCAAACTGGCAGAAAACTTCCTGCAACACGCCCGCCAGCTGGGCTTCCGCCAATCCCTCTTTGAGGTATCTCTCGAGCCCTTGCAATCCCCCGGCCCCCATGGCGCTGAGGAGGTGGAGTTCCTGTTCGGCCCCAACCCCGGCGAACCGCTGAAAGAGCTGCGTCTGATTGCCTCCAGCGGCGAGTTAGCGCGTGTGATGCTGGCGCTCAAGAGCGCACTGGCCAGCATGGATGACACTCCCCTGCTCATTTTCGATGAGATTGACGCCAACGTAGGTGGCGAAATCGCACGTGCAGTCGGCATGAAAATGCGCGAGCTGGGACACGACCACCAGGTCATCTCCATCACCCACTTCCCGCAGGTGGCAGCCCTGGCAAACCACCACTACCTCATAGCCAAGAGTGTATGCAATGGCCGCACGGTATCGCAGCTCAGCCAGGTAAGCGGTGACGCCCGAGTGGAGGAACTCATGCGCATGCTCGGTACCGGCGGCGATGCCGCACGCGCACACGCTCTCTCGCTGCTGCAAGTGGGCGAAAAATAAAAAGCCTACCATTTTTCTGCCATGTAACACATTTGTTGTTTGCAATGTGCTATCACTTGTGATAATATGTTTTCAGCGTCAGATTTAACTCCTTTCCATCTCTAAAAAACGTATCATGAAACGTCCCTCATTTCTGCTTGCAGCCCTCGTATGCGGGGCTTCGTTGTCGCAGGCCGCAGACCTGTACGATATCACCCTCACCAATGCTCAGAAATATACGCAGTGCCGTATCTCGTACGAAACCGGCTCCAAGACCAAGTTCACGGGCAAAAACCGCGCTGGTCAGCAGGTAACGATGGAGGTCAACACCTCCAGCATTCTCGTAAAGCAAGAGGTTGATGAGGAAAAGATTGTTGTAGAGCCTGCCCCGAAGCCGGAACCGGCCCCGGCAGAAGCTCCCGAGACCACCACCGAGGAAAGCACCACAGCTGAGGCCACCACCCCGGAAACACCGGCTCCTGCCCCCGAGGCCGCCGATAAGCCTGCAGACGCCCCCACGGTAGCTACCATCACCCCTCCGGCTGATACCGATACCGCCAAGGCGAAAGACGCCACCCTGCGTGTGCGCGAAAAGCTCGCCCAGGTAGACGCCGAGATGAACACCCTCTCCAAGCCCTCCAAGTCTCTGATTAACAGTGTTACTCGCACCAAGAAGGACCTGGAGCGCAAGATGACCGAGCTGGACAAGATTGCTATTGAGGTAGCCGACCTGCAGAGCAAGTTCAACCAGGTAGCCGGTGGCGACTACGTGTTCACCCACGTGTCCAACAACGACCGCGACAAGTACATGCGCGATGGCCAGGCCGCTCACAAGGCCATGCTTATCGATGTAAAGGAGTACAAGAACGCCCGCAAGGTAGGTGGTCTGGATAAGTTCGAGATTCTTCGCGACCGCTACCAGGGTATCCCTGAGTACAAGGACGCCTACAAGTGGTATATGTCCACCCTGAAAGACCTGCAGAAGCGTTGGGGCAACCTGCTCGCCCGCGAGGAGAAAAAGCGCAGCAAGCTCAACTCTGCCAAGAAGTCCGACATGCTCGAAAAAGACAAGGAGGCCTATAATAAGCTGGAGGCTCTCTTTGAGAAGAACGGCGAACAGATTGCCAAGGTGTGGTACAACCCGGATAACCGCAACCTCGTGATGCTGAAGGCCGCCACCGCTAAGGTAAAGGATGCCCTGCGCCGCAATGAGAAAGGCCTGAACAATGAGGCCATCGGCACAGTACCGCAGCTCATCAACAGCTTCTGGGAGGCAATGGATCGCGCCCGCAGCCTGATGATTGCCGGCGACATGGAAGGAGCCGAACAGACTCTCAAGAACGACACAACTTACCAGAAGCTGCTGCGCCTGAACCGCGAGCTCCTGCCCGAGGAGTACAAGACCCCGCTGCGCGAACAGCGCCAGGACCTCGACCGCGAAATCAAGCGCCGCGCTCGTGAGCGTGTTTCTCTGGAGCGCAAGCTCGAAAACAGCATTGCTCGCCTGGAGCGCTCCACCGGCTCTGCAGAGGCTCAGCTCGATAGTCTGCTGGAGCAGATTGCCCGCGAAAAAGAAGTAGACACGAACAGCAACAAGGTCGAAATCGACGAACAGAAGCCCGCGGCGGCTCAGCCCAAGCCCGAGGCTCCCCAGCCCAAGCCCGCTGCGACTGAGCAGCCGGCTGCTCCGAAAAAGTAACCATTCAGCAGGCCGGGCGCGCATACGTCCGGCCTGCACTGTTTCACTGACACATGAGATTTTCCAGTCTTCTCACCGCCGCTGTGGCTCTGGTACCGGCAATGGTACAAGCAGCCATTCCGACTGATATTGACAACGCATTCGCCTCATACACCAAGCTGCCGGAGCAGTTGCTGCCCGTGCTGCAAAACGTGAAGGACAAAGAGAGCGCCGACAAATCAGCAGATGCACTCAACGCCGTATTGCCCCAGCTCTACGACCTGCGCACCGAGCTCACGAAAATCACCACACTCAGCCCCGAGGTAAGCGCAGAAATCGTACGCAAATACTCCCACGCCATGCGCCAGAATTGGGGTAAGGTTTACGAGGAAATCTTCCGCCTGCAAAAACAGCGCTGCTACAACTCACTTTCTTTCTTCAAGCAATTTCAGGTATTATGCATGATGCTCGACCAATGAAAACGCTCATCACCACACTTTCCCTCATCCTGTGCCCAGCCGGGCTCGCCCAGCTGGCAGCACCGATTCCCGCACCGCAGCCAAGTGGTGACCTTTTGCCGCCGCAGCAGAATGGACCGGTCGCCACGGAGCAACAACAGCCTGTACTGCAACCGGCGACCGAGGAAGTCGAACTCTCGCCCGGTGAATCCCGCATCCGCGCCGGCATTGTACTGCTGGGTATGCTGCATGATACCTTGGCCAAAGTGCAGGACCACGATACAGCGGAGCACGCCGTCATGTCCATCATGAAGCTGTCCCGCGAATTGCAGAGCTGGGGACAAGGCTTCACCGCCCTGCCCCCGCTGGATGAAGCCACGCAGAGCGAATACGAAAAGCGCTACCTGCCCATCATCAACAAAATCAACGAGCGTATTCAGCTACAGGCCGAGCGTATTGCGGCTGCAGAGTTCTATGGGTCAGAAAACCTGCCTGCCGCCCTGGTGCGGCTCGTCAATTCCGTTCAATAACCCCACACACTTGCATGTACAAAAAAGCTTTGGCCACAGTCATTCTCAGCGCCACTTGCATGGCCGCCCCCGTCATTGACAACGACGCCCTGCTCACGGCGGGTCGCCGGATGGTCGTCGTTGACGCGCCAGAGGGGCACTCCCTCAGCGGCAAAGCGCCGGCTGGCAAAGGGGCTCCCTTCCGCATTCTGGACGGCAGCAACGTGCTCAAAGAGCTGCAAGCCGGCGAAGCATTCGATGTTTATGCCCACAGCGATAAGCTCTACCTGGTGAGCGAAAATGCCAACAACCTCAACTGGCAAGAGCTACAGTGGAACAAGAAAGCATACTGCACCCAGCCGCAGAGCGGAAAGCATAAGACAGTCAGCCTGAGAAGCGATGAGCAGAAGGAGGCCGATTCCCGGAAAGACATCGGCCCGGCACTTCGCCGCCTGCTGGGGGACGCTGCCCTGCATGCTACCAGCCAAACGACCACCACCATCGAACTGCCCAAGGGTGAGTACCACTTCTACCCCGAGGGGGCGCTGCGCATGAGCTACTACATTTCCAACCACGACCAGCAGGACATCCAGCCTGTAGGCCTCCCGCTTGTTGGCCAGAAAGGGCTTACCATCAATGGAAACGGCTCCGTTTTCATCTTCCACGGCAAGATGCAGCCTGTACTGCTGATGGACAGCGAGAATGTCACGCTCAACGACATCACCATCCGCCACGACAACGCCTATTATAACGAAGGCAAGATTGTGGAAATCAAGAACGGCACCACCACCCTCGAATACGCCCCGCAGTTCCGCTGGGAGGTAAAGAATGGCCGCTATTACCTGACCGGTGATGGCGAAGCCAAGGCACCGAGTGCTGTGCTGGCATTTCAGAAAGACGGCCAAATGGTACCCACAGGACGCTGGGGTGACATCGGCTGGCCCAACAAGTGCGAGCAAGTAGCCCCGAACCGCGTCAGATACTTCACCGATGCCACTAAACAAGGGCTGAAAAAAGGCCACATCCTTGTACAGCGCCACTATGGCCGCCCGCACCCCGCCATGGTGCTCTACCGAGCCACGAATACCACGCTCAACAACGTCGTATTCCAGGACAGTCAGGGCATGGCACTCATTGCCCAGCGCAGCCGCGACATCACCATTAACGGCGGTGGCTGCGTGTGTGCACCGGGGCGCGTTCACACCGCCTCGGCAGATGCCACTCACTTCTCCAACTGCGCAGGCACCATCAGCGTAACAAACGCCATGTACGAAGGCATGATGGATGACGCCATCAACGTACACTCCACCTGCTTACAGATAGAAAAGCTTGTATCCGCCCAGGAGGTCATTGCCCGCTACATGCACCCGCAAGCTGTAGGCTTCGAGGTATTCATGCCGGGCGAGCGCGTTCAGTTCATCGCCGGCCCCACCCTCGAGAATCAGCCTGAGCTTGCTACGGTGAAGACGGTCGAGAAGCTGGATGAAACGCACCTGCGTGTCACCTTCACCGCCCCCCTGCCCAGCGGCATTTCCACAGGTTACGCCATGGAGAATGCAGACTGGTACCCGGCAGTCAACTTCATCGGCTGCACGGTGCGCCATAACCGCGCCCGCGGCTCACTCTTCACCACCCCCAAACCGGTGCTGGTGAAGGATTGCAAGTTTGTGGCATCTCACGGCTCCGCCATTCTGCTGGCCGGTGATGCCCAGGGCTGGTACGAGAGTGGCCGCTGCCTCGACGTGAAGATTATCAACAACTACTTCGAGCACAACCTGACCGCACTCTACCAGTTCACAGAGGGCATTATTGCCATCTATCCCATGGTGAATGAGCCCCAGAATCAGCAGGTGCGCTACCACCAGAACGTGCTCATCGAGGGCAACACCTTCATCACCCACCGCGTACCGCTCATCTACGCCATCTCTGTCAATAACCTCATCTTCCGCAACAATAAGGTGACGTATGATGACAAATACCCCACCCTTCACGGCGGTACACCTTACATCCTGAAACACTGCGGCAAAACCGACCTGCAGAAACTCTGATTGAGATACACACATGGCTAAGAAATTCACAGAACATACAGCCCGCGCCAACAAGCACACCGCTCGCCCGGAAGGACGCCAGCCGCACCACTTCGACAAGGCCCCCACACGCACTGTGGTAAAAGCGCTGGATGAAGGCGCCTTGCAGGATATCCTCGAAGCTCAGCCCCAGGGCCTCTACCTGGTGCTGGACTGCGTACAGGATCCGCACAATCTGGGAGCCATTCTCCGTACGGCAGATGGCGCCGGTGTGGCCGCCGTCATCACACCCAAGGACAAATCCGTGGGCATCACCGAGACCGTACTGCGCGTATCCGTCGGCGCTGCGGAAAAAGTTCCCTTTGTGCAGGTGACGAATCTGGCTCGCACCATGAAGGCCATGAAGGATGCGGGCATCTGGTTCGTTGGCACCTCCGACCACGGCGACCGCGATCTCTACGACATGGACATGAAGGGCGGCATCGCACTGGTCATGGGCGCAGAGGGCGACGGCATGCGCCGCCTGACGGAAGAAAACTGCGACTTCCTCATCCGCATCCCCATGTACGGCAGTGTCCCCTGCCTCAATGTATCGGTAGCCACCGGCGTATGCTTGTACGAGGCTGTACGTCAGCGCACTATACAGAAATAAATGCCTACTATCGAAAACATATCCCCGCCGGCGGGCATGCTGGTGCGTTTCGTGTCCGACCTGCACTACGGGCACGAACGCTGCGAGGCACCAGCGCCGGCAGAGCTGGCGGAGCGCCTGCTGGGGGATGGAGTCGGCATGTTAGTTGTCGTAGGCGACCTGGCCGAAACACGCCGCTGCGCCTGGCAGGAGCGCGGCATGGCACTGCGCGAGGAACTGCGGCAGGAATGCCAGCGCCGAGGCGTACAGCTCATTGAGATAGCCGGTAATCATGACCCGGACGCCGAGCCCCTGCTCGTCCGCTTCTGGGATGGGCGAGTGGTCGCCATGCACGGACACGCGCTCTACAAAGAAGTCGCCCCCTGGAGCTGGGAATACCTGCGCCACAAAGCGGAGTGCCACGCACTTATCAACAGCTTCCCGCACGACACGCTCGAAGGTCGGCTGGAGCTCTCGCGCCGCATGTGCCAGCTCACGGCTCCCATCCTGCGCCGCGAAGGCGTACGCAACAAATACCTGCGCGGGTTTCTTCACTGCTTCTGGCCACCGCAGCGCCCGTGGCAGATTGTATGGTGCTGGCTCAGCTGCGCCCGCCGCGCGGCACGCTTTGCACAGGCGTTTTTCCCCGAGGCACAGGTCATCATCCTGGGGCACTTCCACCGCTTTGGCAATCAACGCATCGGCAAGCGCCATATTCTTAACTGCGGTGCGTGGTTCAAGCATGCCACGCCCTACTGCGTCGATATGCGCGATGCCCAGGTGCTCGCCTATCGCAAGCTCGTATAACACACTTTCCCCATTTCGCACATCATGAAGTTCTCCATTCTCCCCCTTGCTCTGGCAGCCACGCTCAGCTCAATCGCGCTCGCCACTCAGGCCACCGAAGATATGCCCGAGACCGAGCCAGCCTCCATCGCAGAGCCGACTCCGCCAGCCGTATCGGAAGCCGAGGCTGCGCCGTATCTGGAGGTTGCAATGGAGCATATCATGCTGCATGATGAACTGGGCACCGTGCTCGAAAAGGTAAATGACAAGCTGACAGCCGACGCAGCTGTGGCTGACACTCAGGACATCTTGCAGCGTCTGCTGGTGCTGTCCCAAAAGGATAAGCAGCTACCAGTACCCAGCGCAGAGGTTGCTGCATACATTACCACCAAATTGCAGGCTATCGAAATTGAAGAACTCTGCGACCGCTCCATTGGCGCCCTCATTACACTCCTGACCGAGATTGACCCACCCTGCTACGGCAGCCGGGAGCTCCGCGACAAACTGACGCAGATTGCTAATTGCCTGATGGGTGCAGAGTAAAGTTCAGCACGGCTTTCTCCTCCCCCACGCGCAGCAGTTCCACATCCGCCTGCCTATCCTGCAAGGTAGGTTGCGGAGCATGCGGCAGCAGAATGCACTTCCCTCCATTCAGCTTACGCATCAGGGGCGCCACGTCCACGGGTAAATCAACATTGTACCCCAGGATGACGACACTCACTCCCTCCCACACCGACTCCGGCAGAGCCTCCACCGTCAGGGCATCCGCATTACCTATGTAGAGCACGGCGTGTTTCTCCTTTTTCCACAGCACAACAGGTTGCGTGTTATTGCGCACGGATTTCGATATCCCTTGTGGTGGAGGAAAGACAGTGAACTCCCCCGCCGCTGTGGAGAGGCTCATGCTTTTTGCCATCTTCTGCGTACTGATGAGGCGGATATGAGGCCAGGTCTTCTTCAAAACAGCACTACCACTATCCTGTTTCGTTGTCAGAACAGCTGCGGGGCTGTAGCCACTAAAAAACAGCGCAGGCTCGGAGCTGAAGCGGGCCGTCCCTGTACTGCCACAACCTATCACCACACCGGGGTTGCCCAGCACGGTCATCGTCTCGCCATACCCCAGGTCGCACACCATAGCCGCCTGCTCCGGCTGCGGTGCCACAGCCGGAATATACGACCACGGCAGCCCGCCAAAGAAGTTGGTCACGCCGATAAGCAAGGTACTCCCCTGCAACGCGCACCACTGGATACCTGCGCCGAGGTAAGGCACCCAGCCTAGCACCGAGGCCAGCAAGCCCAGCCCCATCACCCACGGCAGAATGGGAGTGATAGCAATGTTGGTCAGATAACTATAAGGTGTAATCGTGTGGAAAAACGCCAGCGTAATGGGAAGCGATACCAACCAGGCCGACAGCGAAACGACGATACACCCGCGCAGAGCGTAATCCATGCGGCACACATACATTTGCCAGCGCGAGTACAGGCGCACCGGCAGATAAGCATCCGGCGCGAACCACGGGCTCTCTTTCATACAGCACCGCACCCCCAGGGCAATACCTGCGTACACGGCAAAGGAAAGCACAAAGCCGGCATTCTTCAGCTGCCAGGGGCATACCAGCAGAAGCGAAAGAGCCGCAAAGCTCCAGATATTGAGCAGGCTCACCCTGCGCCGCAGCTCCAGCCCCAGCACAGCAAGCGCTATCATAAAATACGCACGCATAGCAGGCACCGCAAGCCCTGTCACCAGCACATACGCCCCCACCACCGTGAGCACCAGCACACTGCGCGTGCGCGAACGCAGGCGGAATATGTAAGCCAGCGCATAGAGAAAACCGGCCACAATACCCACATGCAAACCACTCACCGCAAAGGCATGCAAACAGCCACCGCGCTTGAACACATTGAGCGTGTCCTGCTCCGCCAGGCTTTTATCGCCCAGAGCGAGGGCGCAAAGCACCTGCCGCCTCGGGTCATCCTCCGTACCCGCAGGCATCAACGCGCGGGTTAAGTGCTGGCGCACGGATTCCGCAAATCCCATCACCGTGTGCCAGGAGCATGAGCGTCCCAGGTATTCGCCACGCAGCACTCGCAGATTGGCGGCCAGCCCCTGGCTAGCCATCCAAGCCTCGTTGTCGAACATGCCTTCCACCCCCAGGTGATTGGTATTCTGCTCTACCACCGTTACCATCACCCGGTCGCCCGTACGCCAGGGCGTATCCCCCCGCAATACGACACGAACGCCATTGAAGCCAGTATCCAATATACAGCCTTTGCTGAGCTTGCGCTCCACATCACCTACGAGCACCAGATTCCCCTGTGCCTCCAGTTGCTCGCGCAGCCAATCATTATTGCGCTGCTGCAAGGACTCATGCACCCACGCAATCCCCACACAAAGCAACACGCAGAAAAAAATACGCCTCAGACGCAGCAGATGCGGCACCACCATGGCAGCCAGCATCAGGCAGCACCACTGCCCGCCCAGCAAATACCCCACGACTCCCACAAGCGGCAGCAAGAGCGGCGCGCCGATAAACCACCGGCGCAACGCCATGCTCAGAGAGTCCAAGGGGTGAACATCCATCAGCGGTATACCATTACCGGGCCGGTTACAGTGGATTGCACAGAACGCACCTTCTGCACGGCAGCAATGAAAAGACGCGCGGCTTCATCCACCTCCTCTTCGGTCGTGTAACGACTGAGGGAGAAGCGCAGGCTCTCGCGCACAGCTTTATCCGGCAGCCCCATCGCTCGCAGCACGTGGCTGGGCTCCGGCTCAGCACTCGTACAGGCCGACCCCGTGGAGCACAGCAGCCCGGCAGGCTCCAGCAGCAGAGAGAGCGACTGTGCACTGATACCCGGCACGCGCATATTGAGCACGTGGGGCAAGCGGCGAGCAGAGGCACCATTCACCTCGTATTCAATGCCCGCGGCACTCAGGTGTGCGGTGAATCGCTCGCGCAATACGGCCAGCGCCGCATACTTTTCCGCAGCGGCAAGCGCCAGTTCTGCGGCCTTACCAAAGCCGATAATGCCCGGCACATTCTCCGTGCCGGCGCGGCGGTAATCCTCCTGCGTACCACCGGTCAGATAGGGTTTGAACTCCACGCCACGGCGCACATACAGACACCCCACACCCTTGGGGCCATGAATCTTATGAGCTGAGGCAGAGGCAAAATCAATCGCGTACTCATGCAGCTGCACCGGCACCTTGCCCGCCGCCTGCACCACATCCACATGCACACGAGCCCCGGCCTCCGCCGCAGCAGCGCACAGGGAGCGCACGGGTTGCAGCACGCCGGTTTCATGGTTTGCCCAGGCAAAGCTCACGGCATCATGCCCAGGCACCGCGCTTTTCCACTCCGGCAGGTCGGCCACACCATTGCTCAGCACTGGGGCAGCCTCGCCCTTGGCTGTACGCAGAGTAGCCGGGTGCTCCGTTGTGAGAGTGAGCACATTGTTATAGGCAGCCAGCGCTGCATTGGTGGCCTCTGTACCGCCGGAGGTAAAGATAATCTCGTCCGGATGCACCGCAAACAGCGCAGCGACCTGCTCACGCGCTTTCTCCAGCGCCTGGCGCACAGCCTTAGCCTGCCCGTAGGCCGCAGACGGATTGTAAAATGTCGTCTGCAAAAAAGGCAACATCGCCTCCAGCACTTCAGGTGCCAGAGGCGTTGTTGCATTGTTATCCCAATAAATCATTCTATCAGGCTTTGACCTTATCAATAGCGGCCTTGAGCTCATCCGTCATGGGCTTCTCGTTCTGCTCACCGGACATAGAGTAACCACCGCCAAGGCCGTCAATGCGCTCCACCTGCTCATCCAGCTGCTCGTCCAACTTCTCAATGTGCATCAGGAAGCTGCGCTCCACAGCGTCTGTAAACTCGTTGGACTCAGGAGCTTTCACCTCCTTCTTGCAAAGCTTTTCCAGGGACTTGGCAGCCTTCTTGGCGGATTTCACATCCTTCACCTTTTTCAGGATGGAGACAGCCTTTTTCTTCGTGGCCATTTTGGTCTGCCAGTAGCGGCGAGCCTGCTTCTTTACAGCTTTCTCATCGATGGTAGGCTCAGCAGCGGCGGTTTCCTCCGTGGTGGTTTCGGGGGCAGCATCTTCCTGGGCGTAAACCATGGGAGTGGTAACACACAGACCAAGCAGCAACAGATATGCAGCGATTTTCATGTTGTTATAGTTGTTTGTAGGTTAGTAAGAGATAGTTCAGATTCTTTACTCGTAGGCCTTCTCGATGCACTCGTTCAAATCGTCATCAAGCAAATCGGCCTTGTCGATGCGAGACTTTTCTTTCTCGATGGCGGCATTGAGCTTCTCGATTTTCTTTTCGTTACGAGTCATCAGTTCATCAATGGCAGGGTTTTCCGGCTTCTTAGCCTCACCCACTTCCCCCATGGCGGTCTGCTTCCCCTTACCGGAGAGGCCGTACAGCTCAGACATCAGCTTTACCGCCTTAGCCGCAGACTTTTCATCCTTCACCTTTTTCAAGGCAGTAGCGGCTTTCTTTTTCTTGTCCATATAGTCCTTGTACCACAGGGCGGCATCCTTCTTCTCGGCGCGCTTATCAGCGGCGGACACCTTCTCCACGGGAGCGGCGGCCTCAGTATCATCTGCCATGAGCGGCATCACGGCCACGGCACAGAACAAGATAGACAACAATGCAAAATATCTCATAACACAGAGGATAATGGCATGTTTAACAGCTAAAGTCAAGCAGGATGTAAGCTTATGAGCAAATAGCTCTGAAAACACAGGGCGGCACGCAGGCTTTCACCCAGCGCTCCCAGCCCGGAAGCCCAACAAATCCGCGCACCATTGACGAGCTGATTTCCTCCAGCTCCGAGGGCGGCATGAGGAACACAGACTGAATCTCCGGCTGCATGCGGGCATTCATGCGAGCCATGGCTTTTTCGTACTCAAAATCAATGGTATTGCGAATACCGCGCAGCAGATGCGTGGCACCGATGCGCGAGGCGAAGTCCACCAGGAATCCCTGCGGCACCACTTCCACTCGCACGTTACCGGCGGGAAGCTCAGCGGCCATTTCCTCCAGCAACGCACGGCGTGTTTCCATGCTCAGGAATCCCTTTTTATCGGGGTTGACAGCCAGCACGACGACCAGCTCATCAAACATCTCACTGCCGCGCTGCATCATCCACTGGTGCCCATTGGTGGGAGGGTCGAAGCTACCGGCGTATATGGCAATTTTACTCATGGTGGAAAATTCAAAAAAGGCGCAGCAGCCTCAGCCGCTGCGCCATGATATAAGCGATTATGCACCACCGGCATTAGCCAGAGCGGCCTTATCCGGCGGCAGGAAGTTCTTGAAGCGAGCCTTGTCGATGGCCTTCATGTAGGCCTCCTCGGGGGTTACAAGCCCCTGCTGAAGCTTCTGCCAGATGGCGTCATCCATGAACTGCATACCCAGCTGCTTACCACCGGTAATAACGTCGGCAAGCTTCTGCGTAGCACCCTCGCGGATGATAGCGCCCACAGCGGGCGTAGCGAAGAGGATTTCGTTCACAGCCACACGGCCGGGCTTGTCGCAGCGCTTCATGAGCAGCTGAGCCACAACACCACGGAGGGAGCCGGCAAGCATGGTGCGCGCCTGAGCCTGCTGCTCTGCCGGGAACACGTCGATAATACGGTCAATCGTCTTGCGAGCGTTGTTGGTGTGCAGCGTACCGAACACCAGCAGACCAGTCTCGGCAGCCGTCAGTGCCAGAGAAATCGTCTCCAGGTCGCGCATCTCACCCACCAGCACGATATCGGCGTCCTCACGCAGAGAAGCACGCAGACCATCGGCGAAGGTCGGGCAGTTCACCGGCACCTCGCGCTGGGTAATGATGCTCTTCTTGGAGGGGTGCACGAACTCGATGGGTTCCTCCACAGTGATGATGTGGCGGGAGAAGTTCGTGTTGATGTAGTCAATGAGTGCGGCGAGTGTGGTGGACTTACCGGAACCGGTGGGGCCTGTCACCAGCACAAGGCCGGAGCGCATCTCGCCAAAGCGCTTAATCTGCTCCGGCACATTCAGCTGCTCCATGGTGAGAATCTTAGTGGGAATCAGACGGAACACGCAGCAATAGCCGCGCTGCTGCTTCATGAAGTTGCAACGGAAACGGGACTTCTCGTCCATCTCGTAGGCAAAGTCGCAGTCACCACCCTCGGTATACTCCTTCCAGAGCTTGGGCGGGCAGATAGGCTGCATGAGCTCCACCATATCCTCGCGGGTCAGAACAGTCTCCTCAATGGCAACAATATCACCATGCACACGCATCTTGGGCGGCTGGCCTTCGGAAAGGTGCAAGTCGGAGCCGCCGTTCTCCACCAATGCGGTAAAGTAGGTATCGATTCGATTTTTCATGTCGTGTCTAAAGGGGTATATCGTTTACTGCTGCACGGGGGCGGCGGGTTCGGGGTGTTCTTTGAGGAACTTGTCCATCATAGCCTTATCGGTGGCGCGGGTGGTGCACTCCTCGGCGGAGATGATACCCTTCAGGTAGAGCTCCTGCAGGGAGTCATCCATCAGGCGCATACCCTGTGCCTTACCGGTCTGAATGAGGCCGGGAATCATGAAGGTCTTGCCCTCACGGATACAGTTGGCAATAGCAGCGGTGTTCACCAGCATTTCCAGAGCCATCACACGGCCGGTGCCATCCTTCTTGGGCACAAGCTGCTGGGAGATAACGCCACGCAGGGATTCGGACACCATGATACGGATATGCTCACGCTCATCCACAGGGAAAGCATCCAGCACACGGTCAATCGTACGAGCGGCCGAGCCGGTATGCAGCGTACCCAGCACCAGGTGACCGGTTTCAGCAGCAGTCAAAGCCAGGGAGATAGTCTCAAGGTTACGCATTTCACCCACCATGATGACGTCCGGGTCCTGACGCAGAGCACCACGGAGAGCGCGACCGAAGGATTCGGTGTGCTTGTGCACCTCACGCTGGTTCACCTGGCAGCCGATGGGCTCAAAGATAGCCTCGATTGGGTCTTCGAGCGTGATGATATGGTCGTGGCGATCCTTGTTAATGAAGTCAATGATGGAAGCCAGCGTGGTAGACTTACCGGAACCCACGGAACCCGTTACAAGGATAAGACCGTTGGTGAAGCGAGTGAGCGGCACCACGTGCTCCTCGGGCAGGTTGATGTCCTGCATGGTGAGCAGCTTGCTGTTGATAATACGGAAGCACATGGTGTAACCCAGGCGCTGGTCCACCACGGAAGCACGGTAACGACCATTGATATCCTGGTAAGCAAAGTCAACATCGCCCTTCTCCTTCAGACGAGTCCATTCCGTCTCGCTCAGGAAGCTGTCCACCAGAGCGTGGGCATCCTCACGAGTCAGCACAGGGGCACCCTCCCACATGGGCTGCAGGTTGCCAAAGCGACGCCAGCTGGGGGGGCAAGAGGCCGGCAGGTGAATATCCGAGCACTTGGCATCCTTGCCCTGCTTCAGGAAGCAGCCCACATGCAGCTGCATCGTGATGACGAGGTAGCCGGATTCCTGCTTGTAAATGTAAGCATGGTATTTGCAGGAGGGAGCCTGGCCAATGAAATCCACCACGCCCTCAGTCTCAAGCGTAGCGCGCTGCTCCTCCGTGGTGCAGCTGTTCACCAGGGCTACGGTATCGGCCTCGCTCAGCGCAGGCGCATCCTCAGCCATCGGCTCATACGCAGCGGCACGCATCCAATAAGGCTGCAAGCCCACACCCAGGTACAGAGACGGGCTGAAAATGCTCATCCCGGCCTCAACGTACTGGTTGATATTATCAAAAATATAGGTATCGCTCATATTAACCCCTTTACTCTATCATGTTACGCCGCTGCTTGCCAGCCAAAAGTCACGTTTGTACAAAAAAATCCTCATTTCGGGGAGGATTTTGCCGAACATCAAAGTGAAATCAGCCCCTGAACGGGGCTGAAGAAATTGCCCGCACCTGCGAGCAGTCCGGAGAAATGTCACTTTTTACACACCCCTCTCAGTTATTTACTTTCCCGATTGACCAGCTCGCTGTATTTCTCAAACAGGTACGCCACGCGCTCGGCATCGTCCGCAAACTTGCGACCATAGGCTTTTTCTACGGCTGCATCCAGCTTGCGGTGAGCAGCTACCAGCTCCGGCGGCATGGTCAGAGGGTCGTAAAGGTCTGCCAATGAACTGTCGGGATATAAGGCGCGAGCATCTAAAACGCCCTGTGCAAATTCTTCGATTCTTGTTTGTTGAGCTTCCGTTGCTTCCGGCCAAGGGAAGTTGTTGTAAATTGCGGGGGTGTATCGATAACGCATTTCCAATCTACCAGAAATAACTCTCATCCACGCCATATGAAGTTGCGATGTTAGAACTCCGAAAAGATACAGTGAAGCATTAGGAATGATATATACGGCATCCGTAGCTATCACATCAGAAGATACAAAACCAATGGGAATGTATATACGTTTCTCCGAGGAGTGACGAGGAATAATAATGTAATCCGAATCGGGTTGACGAATTTGAGTAAATAAATAAGGAGAATGTGCATCTTTTTGTACAGATGCTGTGGGGCTTTTACGTCTAAATTCGGCAATTTTCTCCAGACGCTCGCGAATGTAAGGATTATTCTTGTACAGAGTAGGGTTTACGCGATTGAGCCAAAAGCACCATCGTTTTGCTCCAGATAAAAATTCTGAAGCTCCAACGCAAAGCCGAACGAGGGGGTGACACTCAGGATAATCTTGCAAGAATGCTATTTTTTCTGCATCAGTCATAATAAGATGCCCTCCATCAGTTGGCTGGCTCCCCTTAATAATAGGAGGTTGTCCTATATTAAGAGCTTTACTTCTATTTTGTATGTAAATAGCTGGCGCATCCACTAAATATCCGTTGATAAACTTGGCTCTAGTTGCAATACCTTCGGAATTATATAGCAATCTACTGTCGGGCTCGTTATTGCATATACCTATAATAACACAATGAACTGCCGCAACACCTCGACCTTCGTTGCTCCATTTGAAAGTTTGGTGAGCAAACTTTATATGGAATCCTTCCTCAAAAAATGGCTTCCACATGCAAATTACAGATTCTCCTTGCACTATAGAATTTGTTGCGACAAATGCTGCTTCAATATTACTATTCTTCAAAAAATCCATAGATTTTTTGAACCAACAGCACACGTAATCCAGTTTGCCATAATTTTTGGAGCCATTAAAAACAAGATTGATATCAGCGATTTGAGTTTCAGTACGGATTTGATGGCCAATAAATGGGGGATTGCCGATGATATAGCTCAGCTTATCTTTCGGCACCACGCTTTCCCAATCAATTCTCAAAGCATTTCCGCAAACGATGGTCGCTGAGGCCGTCAGAGGGATGCGAGCAAAAGCCTCACCGAAATAGTTGCCTACTTCGATATTCATCTGGTGATCCATGAGCCACATGGCAACCTGGGCGATTTGTGCCGGGAACTCCTCAATCTCGATGCCGTAGAACTGGTTGACGTTCACGAGGCATACGTCATTGGCCGAGAGCATCCACCCTGTACCAGAGGCTTCTAGCTTCTCTCGTTCAGCAATCACGGAAAGCTCCAAGCGGCGCAGCTCGCGATAGGCAACTACGAGGAAATTACCGCAGCCACATGCAGGGTCTAGGAAGTTGAGCTCGGTGAGCTTCTTGTGGAATGCTTGCAAGCGAGATGCCTTTCTGTTCGACTTGTCGTGCTGAATACTCTCGAACTCCTCTCGCAGCCCATCCATGAACAGCGGATTGATGAGCTTGAGGATATTGCGCTCGCTGGTGTAGTGAGCCCCAAGAGCACGGCGTTCCTCTGCGTTCATCACACTTTGGAACATGGAGCCGAAAATGGCCGGCGAAATGCGGCTCCAGTCCAGCGCGCAGCAATCCAGCAACACCTGGCGCATACCGGAGTCAAAGGCCGGCATGGGCAGGAACTCCGCGAACAATCCACCGTTGACATACGGGAACTCTTTGATGATGTTGTTGCGGGTGCAGAGTCGCAGCTTTTCCGGCGTATTGAGCACCTGAAACAGCTCGGCCAGTCGTGCCGCCAGGTCATTTCCATCCTCAGAGGTGATATCCTGAATAAAGGAGCGGAAGATATCCTTGCGGAAAATGCCGGTATCATCCGCGAACAGGCAGAAAAGAATACGTACCAGGTACACCTCCAGCGGGTGGCCGATATAACCGATGGCTTTCAGGCTATCGTGCAGCTTGCCCAGCAATTCGGCAGCCTGCACATTCACCGGGTCCTCCTCCTGATACTCGCGCTGTTCATACCCGGCTAGAAAGTGAAACAGGTGGATGTACTGCGGCAGCTCGGACAGCGTGAAGGTTGTGAGTTGCCCATCGTTACAGAGGTCGTAGAAATGCCAATTCTCGAAATCGCACACAAGGATGGCTTTCGGGAACTCATGGTGAGCCAGCGAATCCGCGTAGCGCTTGGCCTGTTCATATGCTTTCGTCAAGTCCTTGCCCCGGGACTTCATCTCGATGAGGATATGCCCCTTCCAGAACAAATCGATATAGCCACTCCCCCCATCGGC
>JAFOZZ010000073.1 GCA_017390945.1 Akkermansia sp. | reverse complement strand
TCCAGCATCAGCAGGTCGGGCTCGGCCACCAGCAGCTGCGCCAAGTGGGCGCGCATCACCCAGCCGCCGCTCATTTCGCGAGCCGGACGGTGGAAATCCTCATCCTTGAAGGCCAGCCCCTTGAGGATGCGCTTGGCCTTGGGCTCAATCTGGTAGCCATTGTTGGCGATGAATACATCCATGGCGTGGGCGTAGTCATCGCTCGTGTTGTCGCCCTTGGCGTCGCACTCGCGCAGGGTGCGGATGGCGTTGCCCATTTCGGGTGTGATGCTCATGGCAATTTCCAGCACGGTACGGTCGCTGGGGTCGCCGGCTTCCTGCGGCAGGTAGCCGACTACGCCGTATTCATCCATCACAATCTGACCTTCGTCCGGTGTGTCCTCACCCAGAATCATGCGGAAGAGGGTGGACTTGCCAGCGCCGTTCGGCCCTACCAGTGCGATACGCTCACCCCAGTTCACGATGAGTTCCGTCTCGTAGAACAGGGTGCGCCCTGCGTGTGCCTTAGTCAGTTTTTTGATGGTAAGCATGCGCGGGTAGTATACACCAAGTTCCTGAAAATGCAACCTTTTTCGCCCATGCTCTCGAAAAAAAAGGCCGCACCCGGCATGGGGTGCGGCGCTGAAATAAATGGCGCGGCTGGCTTAGCGAGCAAGGGGCATGACGCTGTAGTCGCCGGCAGGAGCAGCAGGCGTGGCAGGCACGGCGTCCGTGGTCTGCACCTTCTCGATAGCCGTCACGGGGCGCACCGGGGTAAGCGTGCGGCCGATTTCGGCGTAGTAGTGCTTCTGGGTCAGGCGTACCTTGTCGCCCACCTTAATGGTGTCGAAGAAAGCGAATACGGCGGCATCGTCCTGGCCGGGGGTGGGCTTCTTGATGTCGACCATCAGGATAGAGCCGGGGGTAATCTTGTCGTCACCGTACTTGCCGGTCAGCTGGTAGTCTTCGTTCTGGAGCACGCGGAAGCGGGCAGCCTTGGTACCGTGGCCGCACTTGTCGGGGCAGTCGGCGGTCATGTGGCGGCAGGGTACCTCGATGGTGCCGAGGTAGTGAGCTACTACCGTGTTGGTGGCCAGCAGGTCTGCCTTCTGGGGCAGGGGGGAGGCGAACAGGGCGGGAGCAGCAACAGCTGCGATAGCGATGAGGTTGTGGATGGATTTCATGTGCTTATGGGAAATATGCGATTGATGGTTGCGGGCAACATACCCTCTGCCCTTATTAATACGCCCCACCGGGCAAAACGCGAACCTTATTGCGTTTTTTTATTTTTTTTGTGGGGGTGAATAAATCGCTGGAGCAAGCGAAAACAGAAAAGCCCTGCGATGCAGGGCTTTTGCGCGGAGCGGGGGGGATTCGAACCCCCGGTACTGTTTAACGCAGTACGTCCATTTAGCAAACGGGTGCTTTCAGCCACTCAGCCACCGCTCCGTGTGCGGCAGAGTATAGCGGAACTTTTGCTCCGCGTCAACACGAAAATGTAAAAATGCCAAAAAAAGTGCGTTCGCTCAGCCGTTTTCTGCCCCTTTTTACGCAGTTGGGGCTTTTTTCTGCATGGGGATGGTAAGCAAACACGCCTGCCGGGAGGGGCAGGCGCGCGGGGAAAAGCAGTGTTGCGGGGGTGTCAGCTCTCAGCAGGAGCGGGGCAGAGCTCGATGCGGGTCTGCGTGACACGGCGGCCATCGGTTCCGGTAACGGTGAAGACGTAGTTGCGGATGCGAATCTGTTCGTTGAGCTCAGGCAGGTGGCCGAGGCAGTCCGTGATATGGCCGCCGATGGTGGACATGCCGCTCTCGCTCTCGATTTCGCCGAGGGCGGGCAGAGCTTCCTCCAGGTCGAAGAGAGCCATTGCGCCATTGGCGATGTACTGGTCGGGACCAACGGTGATGAAATCCTGCGGTTCTTCCTGCTCGAACTCATCCTGAATATCGTTACCGACGATTTCCTCAATCACGTCGTCCAGGTAAACCAGGCCGGTGACGATGCCGTACTCATCCACCACGAGGGCGGAGTGTGTCTTCTCCTTCGTGAAGAAGTTGAGCAGGGTGTCGAGCTTCATGGTCTCGGGTACTACCTTGATGGTACGCTTTACGCTCATGATGTCCTTGCTGCCATTACGCAGCAGGCGCATGATGTCTTTCACGTGTACCCAGCCTTTCACGTTGTCCAGGTGGCCATCCACGAGGGTGAAGCGGCTGTGGCGGCTATTGGTTACGATGTCGACGTTCTCCTCGAAGCTGTCGTTGATGTCGAG
The DNA here is from genome assembly GCA_017390945.1 of Akkermansia sp. GTDB lineage: Bacteria > Verrucomicrobiota > Verrucomicrobiia > Verrucomicrobiales > Akkermansiaceae > Akkermansia. The sequence continues at coordinate 5,844 of JAFOZZ010000073.1, read as the reverse complement.
CACCTCCACCTCATTGCGCGGTACAAGAATGTCGCGCACGGCGCGGTCGTTGAGTTCGAGCGCATTGGTGGAAATCTCGGCCTCCATAGCCGTTACCTCGTGGCTGCGGCCGCTTTCTTCCACAATGTGGGCAATCTCCTCCGCGCTGTGGTGTGACTCGGGGGAGTAGTTCGGGTCCACGCCAAAGACTCGGTGAGCGATGGTGTTGGCCGTATTATTAAAGAGCTTCACGATGAGGCCGGACCACTTGGCGAAGCGGGTCATCCATACGGACGTACCCATGGCGACCTCCAGCGGCTTGCGGATGGCGAGGCTCTTGGGTACCAGCTCGCCCAGTACCACGTGGGCAAAGGTGAAGAGGGCGTAGGCCAGGGTGTAGGAGATGGCGCTGACAATGGCCGGCTGCAGGTGCAGGTAGTACTCGAGGAAGGGTGCGATGAGGCTCTTGATGAAGGGCTCGCCCATGGCACCGAGTGCCAGGGAGGCGAGGGTGATGCCTACCTGGTTGGCGGAGAGGTAGGAATCGAGGTGATTAACGATATTGAGCGCCTTGCTGCGCTTGTTGGCCTCGGCCTTGGTATCATCGGGGTCTTCGCGCAGCTGACTGGGGCGCACGCGTGCGCTGGCAAACTCGTTGGCTACGAAGAAGGCGTTGAGGAAAAGGAAGAAGCTGATGCCTACCACAAAGAGGAAGATGGAGAGGAAGCTGGGGTAGTTCCACTGCAACTCTTTAACTTCGTCGGGGCTCAGGAAGAGGTAATTCAGAATCTGATCTATCATTGGGGGAAGGGGAATCGGTAGGCCGGTCAGAGTTTTTCATAGACGCCCTGGTCACGCTTCTGCATGACGGTGAAGCCGGCCTTCTTGGCGTCGGAGATGGAAAGGGGAGCCATGATTTTGGGCACGTTGACTCTGCCGATTTTCTTGCGGACAGGATTCTTGCAATACAGGCAGTGCGTGAGCGGGGCACGGTCAACGGGTCGCATCAGTTCAAAACCATTGCGACAAAACCGGCAAGACTTTTGAGGGTCTTCCGGGTTCTCGGATATGTACTCGTAGATTGGCATAGGCAAGCGCGAGCTATCCGTAGAATAGCCCGCGCTTAAAAGATTGTCAAGTTCAAACCGTGGCTTACCAGCTGGACTTGGTCACACCGGGAATCATACCGGCGTTGGCAAGCTCGCGGAAAGCGATACGGGAGAGGTGGAAGCGACGCAGGAATGCGTGGCGACGACCGGTGAGCTCGCAGCGGTTCACCAGGCGAACGGGGGAAGCATTACGGGGGAGCATCGTCAGACCGATGTAATCGCCCTCAGCCTTCAGCTTGGCGCGGAGGTCTGCATAGCGAGCCGCGACAGCTGCCTTCTTCTTGTTTCTTTCGATCCAGCTTTTCTTAGCCATAACTTTGTGGGGGCGGATTGTACACTACTAATTTAAATTGTCAAGCAGAATTTGTAATTTTTGCGTTTTTTGTCACACAAAACGCAAATCCAGCATATATAAAACACTTAAGTGGCTTGTGGAGTCAATGCTCTGGTATGGATAGTAAGCTCGAAACACCCACTGCGCCGGAGCCGACGCACCACCCCCGGATGGGCGCCTCTGCAAAGGGGTGTCCTCTCAACATGATGTGCGCCCTCTATTACGAAAGCACGGGGGCTCCCATTGTGGTGGAGTGGGGGTGTCCGCAGGCTGAATCCGTCGAACTAGAATCTGTAACAGACTATGGACAAGACAACGAATAAGGACGGAACGCCCCGCCGCGCTGTGCCAATGGCAACGCTGGGCGTATTTACCCTGGCCATGATTAACGTGGCCGCGATTGTGAGCTTGCGAGGTTTGCCGGCCGAAACAACCTACGGGCTCAGCTCCGCATTCTACTACCTCTTTGCGGCGGTATTCTTTCTGGTGCCGGTGTCGCTGGTGGCAGCAGAGCTGACAACGGGGTGGCCGCAGAAGGGTGGTGTATTCCGCTGGGTGGGCGAGGCCTTTGGTACGCGCCTGGGCTTTCTGGCTATCTGGCTGCAGTGGATTCAGACGACCATCTGGTTCCCCACTGTGCTGACCTTCGCGGCTGTGAGTATTGCCTTTATCGGGCCGGACCAGAGCTGGGACTCCGCACTGGCTGCCAATAGCCACTACGTGCTCGTTGTGGTGCTGGTGGTGTATTGGCTGGCTACCTTGCTCAACCTGCGCGGTATGGAAACGAGTGGCAGCATCACCAAATGGGGTGGCTTGCTGGGTACGGTGGTGCCGGCTGCCCTGCTGGTGCTCATGGGTATGGTGTACTGGGGGCAGGGGAATGCGATTGATATCAGCATGCAGCCGCGCGATTTCTGGCCTGACCTGAGCAAGTTCAGCAATATCGTGCTGGCGGCCAGTATCTTCCTTTTCTATGCCGGTATGGAGATGAGTGCCGTGCACGTGAAAGATGTACGCAACCCCGGCCGCGATTATCCGCTGGCTATTGGCGTGGCCGCTGTCATGACGGTGTGCATCTTCGTCTTTGGTACGCTGGCTATCGGCTTCATCATTCCCACCAAGGATATTAACCTGGTGCAGAGCCTTCTGGTGGCATTTGACCGCTTGTTTGCTTACTTTGAGGTGCCGTGGATGGGGAATGTGCTGGCCATCTTCCTGGCTTTCGGCGTGCTGGCTCAGGTGGTAGCCTGGGTGGGTGGCCCGTCCAAGGGCTTGTTGCAGGTGGGCAAGGCGGGGTATCTTCCGCAGTTCCTCCAGCGTACCAATCGCAATGGTGTGCAGGTGGGTATCCTGATTATGCAAGGCTGCATCGTTACCCTGCTTTCCATTCTGTTTGTCGTGCTGCCCAGTGTGCAGACCGCGTATCAGATTATCTCGCAGCTGACCATTATTCTCTACTTGATTATGTACATTTTAATGTTCGCGGCTGCTATTTACCTGCGCCATCGCGAGCCGAATGTGCCGCGTGTCTTCCGTGTACCCGGTGGTAATGTCGGTATGTGGATTGTCGGTGGCGTGGGGCTGCTGAGCAGCTTGCTCGCACTGTTGTTCAGCTTTATCCCGCCGTCGCAGATTCCGGTCGGCAGCCCGGCGGTTTACGTGGGTATATTGATTATAGGTACAATCATTTTTGTCGGTATTCCCATGGTCATCTACGCGATGCGTCGCCCGAGCTGGGAGGATTCCGCCACCACGGCTGATTTTGAGCCCTTTAGCTGGGAGCAGAATAAGAAAGACTGACACGGCTTAGCCTTACTTTGGCAGCATAAATGCCCGGTTGCTGCGGCGGCCGGGCTTTTTTTTATCATTTTTCTTGACTAAAGGGGCGGTGGCTGTTATGGTCGCCTCACGGACACAGACGCCGAACCACGTATATTGCCATGTCAACCGAACTTCCGAGCAGATCCCGGGCGCTGCGCAGCTCAGCGCGAATCACAATTGTCACATCGACTTACAATGAGAAATTCACCTCTGCTCTGCTGGAGAACTGTCTGGCTGAGCTGAAAGAGTTGGGTGACATGCTGGCTATTGACGTGGTGCGTGTACCTGGTGCATTTGAGGTGCCGGTTACCGTGAAGCGTTCGATAGTGGTGCCGGATAAGTACGACAAGCCCGATGTGGTGATTGCCCTGGGCGTTATTCTGCGCGGTAGCACGGCTCATGCCGATTTGATTGGTACCGCCATTACGAACCAGCTGCTTTCCATCTCCTGCGATTCACTTACCCCGGTGATTCACGAGGTGCTGTTGCTGGACGATGAGCAGCAGGCTTTCGCACGTTGCGTGGCCTCTGCCCTCAACCGCGGTCGCGAGGCTGCTCGTGCCGCCGTGGCGATGCTTAATATGCTCGAAGAACAGAATGCTCTCAGCAGCGACGCCCGCCGCGTGGCTAATGTGGATATGAGTGCATCCATCATGCGTTAACCCTTTTTCACCCCCTTTATTATGATTAATAAGAGTAAAGTCCGCCAGTCCGCTCTCAACCTGATTTATGCTGTTGAGTCCAATGGCGGCGATTTGAACAGCTTTGACCTCAACCTTTTCTGGCGTATTTCCCAGGAGAAGGAAACCGACCACTACCGACAGGCTCTTGCCAAGGCTCTGGCTCACTCTGCCCGCGCCTCTGCTGACTCCGCCCGCCTGCTGGAGACCCGCCTGTCCGCTGCGCTGGATGCTCTGCGTGGTGATATGACGGCCTCGACCCTGGTGGCGGATATTGAGCGTCTGCAAAAGCGCTCGGCTGAGTTCGATGCTGCTCTGGCGGCCATGCGCTACTGCGCCAAGGATAAGCGCCAGGACACGACGGATAAGCTGGAGCTCTGCTGCAAGGATGTGATTAACCTGGCCATTGCTGTGGAGGGGCTGGGGCGCGACCTGCTGCCCGTGCTGGCTGATTTCCCCGCCTATGCTCCGGTGCTTACCCCGGTGAAGAGTGCTATCATGCGCCGTGGCCGTCTGATGGCTACTGTGGCGGCTCTGGGCACCCCGCTCATGCTGGAGGGGCAGGCCGAGTATGCCGGCCTGGTGCGCTGCGCTCAGGTATTGCAGGAGCTCCGCCCCGCTGCTGAGAGCCTGGCTCTTGCTGTGCTGGCTGAGAAGTCTCGCCTGGAGGAGCGCCTGACCACTCTGCTGCAGAACTACTCCACCGCTCGTCTGGATGTGGTGGACAAGTGCATTCTCTATATCGCTCTGTATGAGCTGGAGGTGAACAAGCTCGACACCCCCATTGTGGTGTCCGAGGCAAATGCCCTGGCCGATGCTTACTCCGGCGGCAAGAGCGCTCCGTTCATCCACGGTATCATTTCCGCGGCTGCTAAGTCCTGACCCCCTTTCGCGCCATGGCCAATTTCTTCACACGTCTGGTAGATAAGTTTCTGGGTGAGCCCCAGATAGACTGGGATGAGCTGGAGGCTGACCTCATTTCGGCCGACATCGGCGCTAAGCGTGTCATTCCCATGGTGGAGGAACTGCGCGAGCGTGATGAGCAGGATGCCTGCGATATTGCTGATTTCATTAAGGCTCAGCTGCGTGGCGCTTTCCCGGCTACCTTGCCCACCCTGCCTGAGCCGCAGGCGGGGAAGCCCTGCGTCATTATGATGGTTGGGGTGAATGGTGCCGGCAAGACAACCACCAGCGCTAAGCTGGCCTACCGCTTGCAGAAGCAGGGGCGTAAGGTACTGCTGGCTGCGGCGGATACCTTCCGCGCTGCCGCTGTGGAGCAGCTGCAAAGCTGGGCTGACCGCCTGAATGTGCCGCTTTACAAGGGGAATCCCAATCAGGACCCTGCTTCCGTGTGCTATGAGGCGCATGCCCGCGCCTTGCAGGATGGGGTGGACTACCTCATTTGCGATACAGCCGGGCGTCTGCACACACGCCACAATCTGATGGAGGAGCTTTCCAAAATCCGCCGTTCTATCGGCAAGCAGGATGCCGCAGCTCCTCACGCCTGTTACCTGGTGGTGGATGCCACGACTGGTGGCAACGCCCTGATGCAGGCCCGCGAGTTCCACAAGGCTACCCCGCTGGATGCCGTGGTGGTGACCAAGATGGACGGTTCGGGCAAGGGCGGTGTGGCTGTTGCGATTCAGGATGAGCTGGGTGTGTCTCCCATTATGCTGGGTGTTGGCGAGGGTAAGGATGATTTGCTGCCGTTCGTCCCCGCTGAGTATGTGGACAAACTCATGTAATTGAGCCGCTATGGAGAAAGACTGCCTGTTGGGGTATACGCGCGAGGCGCTGGTGGAGCTCATGGCGGAGCTGGGGCAGAAGCCCTTCCGTGCCGCCCAGCTCCAGGAGTGGGTGTGGAAGCACCGTGCCTCGTCCTTTGAGCAGATGACGAATCTGGCTCCCGCCCTGCGTGCTC
>JAFOZZ010000072.1 GCA_017390945.1 Akkermansia sp. | reverse complement strand
GGCAAGTTCGGCCCCAAGGCTCCCAAGTGCGGTATGACCGAGTTCGGTATGAACAAGATGGCTCGTCGTCCTATGCCCTTCGCTGGCAAGTTCGGCCCCAAGGCTCCCAAGTGCGACATGAAGAAGCAGGGTCGCCGCCCCATGCCCTTTGCTGGCAAGTTCGGCCCCAAGGCTCCCAAGTGCGGCATGACCGAGTTCGGTATGAACAAGATGGCTCGTCGTCCTATGCCCTGCTTCGCTGGCAAGTTCGGCCCCAAGGCTCCCAAGTTCGACATGAACAAGCAGGCTCGTCGCCCCATGCCCTTCGGCCCCAAGTTCGCTCCCAAGGCTGGTAAGTGCAACTGCGGCTGCGCCAAGTAAGCCTCACGAGCTGAAATAAACAGCTTCAATCGAGAAAAGAGTCAGCAAACGCTGGCTCTTTTCTGTTTTTACATTAAAGTCCAGTAACTTACAGGGAAGAAGAAAAAAATAAAAAGCAAAAAAAACATGTAGATTTTCTGCTCCGAGTACGTTCTCTCCAAAAGAGAGACACAGGCTTCTCATAACAAAATTAACCACACACAAACATATGCTTAAAAACACACTGATCGTAGCTCTCATCGCTACTCTTCCGGCTCTGGCTCAGGAGGAGGCTCCGCAGTTCCCCACCGCTCCGGCCCAGCAGGCTCCGCACTGGGGTGCCCGTGGCCAGATGCCCAACCGCCCCCAGGGCGACATGCACAAGCGCATGCTTGATAAGTTCGATGCCGACAAGGACGGCCAGCTGAATGAGGCTGAGCAGAAATCCATGAAGGACGAAATGCAGAAAATGCGCGGTCAGCGTGGTCAGCGCCCCGAGGGCTTCCAGCCCGGCAAGCGCGGTGAGCGTCCCGAGGGCTTCCAGCCCGGCAAGCGCGGTGAGCGCCCCGAGGGCTTCCAGCCCGGTATGCGCGGTGAGCGTCATGAGGGTTTCGAGGGTGCCAAAGCCGGCAACCGTCGTCGTCCCCACAGCGAGCGCCCCGAAATGATTAACAAGTTTGATGCCGATAAGGATGGCCAGCTGAGCAAGGAAGAGCTCGAGGCTCTGAAGGGTTCCCGCGGCAAGAATCGCGCCCAGGGTCGTCCGGGTCGTCCGGGCCGTCCGGGCATGCGCCAGCATGGCGAGCGTCCCGCCGTTCTGCCCATGCTGCCTCCCGCTGGCGCACCTGAGGCTCCCGAGGCTCCGGTAGCCCCTGCTCCTCAGCAGTAATAAAATTTTGCGCTCCTACAGCGCAATTATGCAGCAAAAACCCCGACAACTTCGGTTGCCGGGGTTTTTGCTTTTACCCATAAGCTTACAAAAGGAAAATATACAAAAGTATGGGAGATGAACTCCGAGGGCAATTTTTTAAGTTTGCAGCCTTATGATGCAAGGTGGAGCAAAGCCCGCAACAGGCAGGCAATCACCCCCATCGCACTTCATCTCGCGTACTTCTTGGATTCGAGGAGCTTATTTTTCGAGGCGCTTCAGGGCGTCTTCCGCATCGGCATCGCCCTGAGTGGCAGCCTTGGTATACCAATGGATAGCTTTGTCTAAATCCGGTTTTCCATTCACGCCTGCCTCATAAATTTCGGCCAGCGACACCTGAGCATCGAGCAAACCCTTCTCCGCGGCACGGGTAAACCACTTTACAGCTTCCACTTCATTCTCCTCAAAACCATACAGCCCCAGGTAATACATGGTAGCCAAGGTGCACTGAGTCTCGGCCTCTCCCTGTTTTGCCTCCTCCATCATGATAGAGCGGAGCCGGTCAAACATGAGCTTCAGCTTCTCGTCGTTCTGAGCCACAGCCTTTTTGTACCACTTTTCGGCCGTTGCCAAATCCTGCTCCACACCGGCGGCGCCCGTCAGATACGCCACGCTCAGCTGATACTGCGCCACAGCGTGGCCGCCCTCGGCCGCAGCTGTAAGCCAGTTGATACCCTTGCGAGTCCACCAGCGGGAAAACACGCCGGAGGAATAAAAACACCCCATTGCCACACAGGCATCAGCATATCCCTTTTCAGCAGAAGCCGTCAACCAGCGCAGGGCTACATTATAATCCTTCTCCAGCCCGGCATAGCCCAACAGATGCATGGCACCCATCACAAACTGCGCCCCGGAGTTTCCCTCCGCAGCCGCCTTGGCCATAGCAGGCATCTTCAGCTTTTGCTGATCTTCCTTAATACCTACCAGCATATCCCGCACCTGTTCCAGCAGGGGCTCCAGCTCCGTCATCTGAAATTCCTCAATATCAGGCACCTTACAATCCGGCACGCTCACGCCTACCTGCTCGGCAAAGGGGCGCGTCGCAACCGTATCGGCCACAGAAACCACCGCCGTAAGTGCAAGCAAAACAACTGATAACCGCGTGTATTTCATCATAAATTTAAATCCCGGGCATGCTACTACATATCTACCAAAAGGTCAAGGGGAATTTATGGGAGTACGAGGTACGAGGTGCGAAGGATGATTTTTTTCATACTGGGCAGCCTACTATCCCGGCACACCTCTCCACAATTCGCTATTTTTCGCCATCAGGCGACTGAAAAAGCGACTGAGGCACGGACACCTCAGCCGCTTTGAAATCACATTTACAAAAAACGGACTTAAACGTCGAGCTCTTTCAGCACGGGGTTAATCTTGGCCATGGTCTCAATAATGCGGTCGTTCACACTATTGCGTACCATACCAGCAGCCATGCGGCAGGCGTTCAGAATAGCCGTGGCATTGGCAGAGCCGTGAGCAATGACGGATACACCATTCACGCCCATCAGGGGACAGCCACCGATAGCATCAGCACTCATGCGCTCTTTAAGGCCTTTGAACACCGGGCGCATGCACAGAGCCCCCAGCTTGGACATGGCGCTACCACCCATGATACCGGCTTTAATCCAGTTGGTATAGGCTTTAGCCACAGCCTCCACGCTCTTCAGCAGAATGTTACCCGTAAAGCCGTCTGTCACCGCAACGTCGAGCTCGGTCTCGAACAGGTCGTGCCCCTCGCAGTTGCCCAGGAAATTGAACGGCAACAGCTCACGGTCGGCCAGAGCACGCAGCAGGGCGTAGGTTTTCAGTGAGAACTCACTACCCTTGCAATCCTCTGTACCATTGCTCATCACGCCCACATTCGGGTTGGGGCGGTTGTAGACGTAGCGAGCCATCATAGCAGACATGACGGCATAGCCTACCAGGTGGCTGGGCTTGGCATCGGGGTTGGCACCGGTGTCGCTCACCAGCACGTAGCCGTGAATGCTCGGCAGCGGGGATACAATACCTGCACGCTCCACACCCTCCAGCAAGCGCAGTTTGATGGTGCTGGCGGCCACAGCTGCGCCCGTGTTACCAGCGGAAATCACAGCATCAGCATCGCCCTTCTTCACCATATCCACCGATATGCTCATGGATGAGTTGCGCTTCTGGCGCACAGCGGCAAGCCCGCTCTCGCACATCTCCACTACCTCCGGAGCGTGTACAATCTCGAGCTTGGGGTTAGAACCAATACCAGCGGCATCGCACTGCTTTTTCAGAGTATCTTCGTCGCCGACAAGAAAGAGTTTCGTGAGAGAATCAAGCTTGGAGAGCACCTCAACAGCACCCTCGATGTTGATTCGCGGTGCATCATCACCGCCCATAGCGTCTAGAGCTAATTTCATGGCAAAAATAAATTGCTAAACTTCGCGTTTACTCTATCATGCTGCTCACATGTTGTCAACAAAAAATCGCCCCACAGACACTCTGCGGGGCGATTGAAGTTGTTAGCAGGGGTTTCGTGTACGGAAACGGTAGATTAGTCTACCAGCTTCACGATAACCTCAGCCCCACTCTGGGTCTTGTAGGTACCGCACTGCGGGCAGGCGGTGTGACCGGGAACGGCTGCACCGCACTTGGGGCACTTGCCGAGTTTGGGGGCCTTCCAGGCCTGAGCGGCCAGGCGGGAGCGCTGCTTCATCTTGGACGTTCTGCGTTTCGGAGCTGCCATAGTTCTGTATTCTGGTTAAGATTTACTAGTAAGATGAGAGTGGGGCTATGGCGTCACTTTCGGGGGAAATCATCTAAGGCATCCCAGACGCTATTGCCACTCGGGGTGGCAGAGTTTACACCCGAATGGGGGTCTTTGTCCAGCCTAAAATCACAAAATGTGTCATTTATTTCACATTCAAGGCCTGAAATTTCGCATTTCGGGTATCCGGGGAGCTCCAGAAGCACCTCTTCGCGCAATTCTTCCGTTACATCCGCGGCGGCTTTACCCTTCACATCGCACGAAATAGTAAGCCCTTCCACCTCTACGGTGTAGTCAAATTCACGCAGGCAGCGGTCGCAGCGCATGCGGAACGGTGCCGATATGCTACCACGCAGCACCAGCTCGGTATCGTACAGCTGCGCCTCCAGGCTGTAGGACAGCGGCCCGATGCTCTCAGCGCCGGTATTGTCGATACCAAACAGGGCACCATCGGCCTCGCCTTCGAGGAAAAGCCCCTCCTCGGGGAACTCTTCGAGCGGAATGATGACTCTTTCTTGCATGGCGATATTGTGCCTGCTGACGCGGTGAGTGTCAAGCAAATTGGCTCTTTCGCACGGCGAACAGATACTTTCTGTGATAAGATGGCAGCAGTGCAACGCCGCCATCACATACGGAATCTCATGAATTTATCGCGATTGAGCCCACGAATCACCTCATTCTTTACGCTGGCAAAAGCCTCTTCATTTTTATTTGCCCGGGCTTCAGCCTGCGCATCGAGCTCCTTTTGAGCCCATTCGCGCTCTGCCGGTTGAATCTTATTCCAGAGGCCATCATTTTCCTCTATCACAAGCTCCCCCATTCGTTGGCAAGAAATAACCACGGGGCAAATTTTATCCAGTTTTATCTCATTTGGGGATATCCACGAAGCTTGCCATCCCTCCAACGACGCATCAATCCCGTAACGGACTTTGTATTTCTCTTTCAACGCCAATCTCTTCGTAGAACCACCCCACGTCGTGGAATATACATACTCAACCTGTATTTCATTTTCGTAAAGGGAATACATCCTGACCACTCGCCCGACGCCACTTTCAGTTTTACAATCTATCTCCACTTTCTCCCAGTCCCCTATCCCGCCAAAAATTTCGGCAGCTTTGGCTTTCACCGTCTCCATTGCATCTTTGATATTTTCTACGACCTTGTCAGTTGGTTCTTTCACCGCATTCAGGCAATCATTTATTTTCGAAGATACCATCCATCCCAGAATAAGGACGGTCAAACAAACCATACCTACCTTTACAACTGAAACCCATTCACTACCAGAAGATTTTTGTTCTACTTTCATATACAGAATACAATGCCGCGATTATATGCTCCACATACCGTCCTGTCAAGCGGGATATAGCTACAGAATACAATCTTTACGCGCCAGCATATCAAAATCCGATTGCCTTTCCATACGGCATACCATATAATGGCGCCATGCAGTGCACCGAGCAAAAAGGCATCTCTCGCCGAGCTTTTCTGAAAGGCTTAGGCGCACTGGCGCTCACTGCCCTGCCAGCCTGCCGCCGGGCACAGCAGTACGCTATTGAGCCCGAGGGGTGCCCGGAGTGGCAGCTACCAGGCGAGGCCACGTGCTTTGCCACAGCCATGCCATGGGCGGGTGGTGCCCTCCCCATGCTGGCGGTGTGCCACAATGGCCTGCCTACCATGCTGCAACCCAACCCGGCTTATGAGGGAATAAGGCGCGGATTGCCGGCCTTTGCCCAGGCGGCACTGCTCGATTTATTCTCCCCCGCTCGCGCTAAGGAGCCTACGTTCAACAGCAAGCCATACCCTGCAGCCGGACTGGCCGGGGCGTTCCGTGCCTGGGGTACAGCCCTGCGTGAAGGGCGCCGCGTGGGTTTCCTCTTCCCGGCCGGTTATTCAGCAGTGCGCATGGCACAGGTGCGCGAGCTCCGGCAATACCCCGGCGTCTCCTGCTACGCGTACGACCCCATCGCTGAGCCCCGCAGCACCACTTTCCCTGAGCTGGATACTCTGATTGACCGCACCCTCCGCCCGGCTGTACAATACCCCACTGGCTTTGGCACACTCGCTACTCTGCTGACGGAGCTTCCGCAACTGGAGCAGTTGTTCATCTTCACCCCTGCGGATGCCGCCGGACTCCACCCGGAGGTTGCAGCCGCCCTGCGCGACACCCAGGCCGAAACCATTCGCTTCTGCGCCCTTGCGCCCGACCTCACAGCACAGCTGAGCCGCTATACCGTACCGCTCTCCCACTTTCTGGAGGAATGGGGGGCTGATGCCGATGCCACCGGCAACCTATGCCTGCGCCAGCCTGTCACCATGCCGCTGCGCCCCGCCATGTCGGAAGCAGAAGCCCTGCATTGCCTGCTGAGGGGTACTGAGCTGCCGCTGGTGAAGCGACCGGATATCTCCACCGATAAAGAGTGGCTCCTGCAAGTCCACCCCGATGCAGAGCAAACCCTGCGCCGTGGCTTTGCAGAAAACGCTGCACCCAGCCCCACAGAGCAGCCCCGCACAAGCAGCACTGCCAGCATCGTACACTACCTGCACCCCTTCTATGTGGATGGACGATTTGCTCACAACGCCTGGCTGCGCGAGACGTGGCTCCCCCTCACGGGTTACGTAGGCGCAGCGGAGGCATTCCTCCCCGGTTATGGAGCAACCTGCGCGGTAGAGGTCAACGCCACGCAGCTACCGGCCTGTCATGTGCCGCAGTTGGCGCACACCTGCCTGCCCCTGTCCCCACAGACAACAGGAGCCACCAGCGTTTTACGCCACCAGCAGGAAGTAGCACCGCGCCGGATGGTCAAAGAATCACCGCCAGCTCGCACAGCACCTGCGCCCCGGCACAAGGATGCAGCAGCTCCCCAATGGGCGCTTGTGATTGACACCGCACTCTGCGATGGCTGCAGCGCCTGCACACTGGCCTGCCGCGCAGAAAACAATATACCCACCGTTGGCGCCGCAGAGCTGGCCAACCATCGCGACCTGCAATGGCTGCGCATCGACCACTACCGGGATGCCGCACAACAGAGCCGCTACGTCCCCGTCATGTGCCGCCAGTGCGAGAACGCCCCATGCGAAGCAGTCTGCCCCGTACATGCCACGGTGCATACCGATGAAGGGCTCAATACCATGGTGTACCCCCGCTGCTGGGGTACGCGTTACTGCTCCGCCGCCTGCCCTTACGAGGCTCGCACCTTCAATTACCGCGACTACTCCCGCCAAGAGCAAGCCGCAACCGCACGCCCCGCCAACCCGCAAGTCACCGTGCGCACGCGTGGCATCATGGAGAAATGCACCTACTGCGTGCAGCGCATCAACGCCGCTCGCCGCAAGGGCAATGCGACTCCGCAAACAGCCTGCCAGCAGGCATGCCCACGCGGCGCCATACGCTTGGTCGACTTACGCCACGAGGCCCCGGCGGAAGTGCTCACCTCCTTCGACGCCCCGCACACGCGCCCGCGCACGCTTTACCTATAAGGCCTCAGCCTAGCACGCGCCCCAAATACGCCACCACATCCATGGCGCGAATGGCACGTGGATACCCGGCCTGCATGTGTGCCGTTTCCGCCGCCTTGCCACAGGCATAGGCACCCAGTACAGCAGCCTGCAAGGAGCCTAGCCCCTGAGCGGCCAACGCACCTATGCAGCCGGCCAGCACATCCCCCTGCCCTCCATTGGCCATATACGGGCCACCGGTGGAGTTATACCAAAGCTCCGTCCCATCCGTTATAAGAGTACGGGCTCCTTTGAGTAACAAGGTACAGGCGTGGCTCTGCAGATAGGCCATAGCCTGCTCCACTCGCGAGCCGCTCCCGCCGGACAGGAGTCGTCGCATTTCCCCCGGATGCGGTGTCAGAATACACTGCGGTGGCAACTCCCAGCCATATTCTGCGGCCAGATTCAGGCCATCGGCATCCAGCACCAAGGGCACGGTACAACGCAACAGCACATTATGCAGCGCACGCACTTCGTCCCCACGCAGGCGTCCCACCCCGGGGCCTACTACCAGCGCCTGCGCGCCATCCGTCGGTACATCGGCATAAGTTTTCACGGGGTGCACCATGATTTCCGGAGCCTCTCGCGCCGCCAGCAAGGGGTATACATCCTCATGGCAATACAGAGCCACCAGACCGGCACCGGCAGCTTGTGCGGACTCCGCACACATCTGCGCCGCACCCACATAGCCCACGCTACCGGCTACGATATGGACGCGCCCCGCCTTGTTCTTAAAGCAGGAGTACTGACGCCGCGGCAGCCACCGCAGCACATCTGCCGTCGCTACGTACCCCGGCGACTGCTGCGGCAGCGCCACCTCCGGCAGCGGTATGCAGAGCAAGCGCCCCACGTAGTCCTCCGCCCCATCAGCCAGCATACCCGGCTTCACACAGCCTATCACAGCTGTTACATCCGCGCGCACCGCCGCCCCCGGCACCTCGCCGGTGTCAGCATTCAGACCAGTCGGCACATCTATCGCCAGTGTACAGCTGCGCGGACTTTGCTCCCGCAGGGCATTGAGCTCCTGCACGAGGGCGGCATAGGGCTCCCTCAACGCACCGGTAGCCCCGCTGCCCAGCAAGCCATCGATAATCAGCAGTCCCTCCTGCGGCTCCGGCGGTGCCACACTCACCTCATGCCCCGCCAGCAGGGCAAACTGCTCCAGGCTCTCAGGCGAAAACGCCTGCGGTTCACATACCGCCCGCAGCGTGACAGGACAACGAAAGCGGGATGCAAGTCCCAAAGCATCGCCGGCATTATTACCCCGCCCGGCATACACCACCACCCGCCGCGGGCGGATGCCGCACAGCACCGGCTCCTGCTGAGCCGCCTGCCACAAACGCTCCACCACCGTCGACATCAGCTCCGCCGACGTCGTCTCCCCTCCGGCAAACAACGCTTGCTCTGCTTCTCGAATCACGGCACACGGGTGTATGTTCATGGTTTGAGTATAGCACCTATTCCCTTGCAGGCAACCTTTTTTTCTTGCCATCACATCCCTATATGGTAACATTAAATCATGAAGAAGTCTTTGTTTCTCACTTCTATTCTATTAAGCTCATTTTATTCGCTGCAAGCTGCCACCTATGGTGATTTATCGAAACCGCTTTGCGATGATGCGAATAAGGTCATCTACGATGGCAAGGGAAATTTTGCTGTGCAATCGACAGCCGACAACACGGTAGAGCTGACGATTAACCTGGCCTCTTTTCTGAGCTACGCCAACTCCAACGATTACAAAAGCGGCACACCGCTGCTGCTGTGGGATGAAAACCTAGTGGATTACGGCCTGACGG
This sequence comes from Akkermansia sp., assembly GCA_017390945.1. Classification (GTDB taxonomy): domain Bacteria; phylum Verrucomicrobiota; class Verrucomicrobiia; order Verrucomicrobiales; family Akkermansiaceae; genus Akkermansia. Next base: position 4,589 of record JAFOZZ010000072.1, on the reverse strand, counting down.
ATATAGCCGACACCAAGGTTCCCACCGGTTCACGCAAACCGGCTATCACCGGCTACTGGGCCGGTAAAATCTGGCAGAATGCCGGTAAGATAGAGTACGATACTCTTCAGCAATACGCCACAGCAGAGGGTAACGTCACGCTGCGCATCACAGGCAGCAGCGCCAAGGGCGTAACTGTATGCGCCCTCTTGCCGGATGGCTCAGCAAAAGAGCTGTACAAGGCTGCCAATCTTCGCGCAGGTGGCAACAAAACACTCAGCGGCTACCAAATCAACCTTAATTACGCCAAAGCTCTGAGTCTGCATACCCCGTCCACACTGGACACCTCATCCTACGTTCCCCCGGCAGATTACACCGTCCCCTTTAAGAGCAAGCGCACGGATGGCATCACGCTGGGGCGCGTGATGTTTATGGGCGACTCCATCACCCATGGTGTAAACGACCAGACATGGCGCTGGCAGCTGTTCAAGATTTTGGTAGATAATGGCATCGAGGCGGAAATCGTAGGTCCGCGCAGTGGCTACACGCCGGGCTATACTCAGCTCACCACCAAAGATGCAGGCGAAAGCTACGGCGGCGTCCCCTTCCCCAATGCACACTTGGCACAGTCATCCGGCCGCACGCACAACATCATCAGCGGCTCCAATGCCGGGATGAGTGGCGTCAACTACGGCGGACACTCCACGGCCAGCTCGGCAGACAGCTACAACTGCAATACCTGGTGCTGCCTGATGGGTACCAACGACCTGCTGAGCGATGCCGGGTATACACCTGCGAACTTTGCAGACAAAATGCAGCGTATGCTGGGTGGGCGCGTTGCAGCAAAGGGCAACAACTTCAGCTGGACACCCGGCAACGACTGGGGCAACCTGGGCAAGATTGCCACCGATGTGCTTAGGGATAAGACCGACACGCTCTACATCATGAGTGTGCCCTGCTGGGGCAACCACGCCAACAACAATGACGCATCCCGCCACGAAACAGTGGAGAAGTACAATGAGTTGCTCAAAAAATGGGTAGAGACCTACAGCAAAAAGAGCGGGTTGAACATTCGCTTCGTCGACATCAACAAGGGGCTCGTAGACCCCACGGCAGGCACACCCTTTACCTGGCCGGATTCCATGTCCAACCGTCCGGGACGTGATGGACTGCACCCGAATGAGCAAGGCTCGCTCATCATCGCCGGCAATCTTGCCCGCGCTATGGGCATCGCCGGACGCACCGCAGGCCTCCCCCGCACAGCTGCCGACACTGACGGCAAGTGGAGCAAAGCCTCCAAGGTCAACGTGAAGCCCGGCAAAACAACCAATCTCGCCAAAGGCGACCTGAGCGCAAAAGATGGCTACACCGTTGAACTGAACGGCGACTACAGCAAAAAAGCCGTCCTGAGCGTCACGCTGAACGATGGCACCAACGGCGGCACGCTCTCGCTGGGCAATGGTCGCATCTGCTGGGGTGATACACCGCTCTATTGCGATGCTGCGCTGAAGGGCTCTGTACGCATCGCATGGAACAAGGGCAACCGTGCTCAGAACCTCCAGCCCGGGTACTATGTATGGGTAGGCGATACCCTCATCGGTCAAGGACTTCCCTGCACCTCAAATGGTGGCGAGAACGGCATCAACCTCACGGTGGAGGGCGGTAGCATCTCACTGACGAATGCCAGCTGGACGGCTCTGTCCTATGCCCCGGCCACTACTGGCAAGACCTCAGTGGTGTATGCGTACAATCCACAAAAAGCCAAAAAAGCACAGGGAGTGCAAGCTGGCCTGAAGGCAGATGCCATCTTTGCCGATCACATGGTGCTGCAACGCGGACAGAACATCCCCATCACCGGTACCTGCGATGGCACCGAGCCCGTTACCGTCAGCTTCAACGGGCAGACAGTCACCGGCACTGTGACGGATGGCCGCTGGACGGCTACCCTCGCTCCCATGAGCGCTAATGCGACAGGACAACAGCTCACCATCACCCAGGGGAGCGGTTCGCAGGTGATTAACGACATCCTGGTAGGCGAGGTATGGATAGCCTCCGGCCAGAGCAATATGCTGTGGCGCCTGAACCAGACGGGAGATACAAATTCGCTGAACGAGGCAGAAAATCCGCTGTTCCGTTTCCACCACGGCGAGCCGCAGGTGCACACCTCGCCGCCCGCATATAAAGAGAGAGAGAAGACCATCCTCAACAATGGCGAAATGTACAAGGGCAGCTGGAGCGCCAATACCCCGCAGACTCGTCAGCGCATGAGCGCTGTGGGTTACTACTTCGGCCGCGAGCTGCAAAAGCACCTCGGTGTGCCGGTAGGCGTCATCCATGCCGCACTCGGTGGCTCGGAAATGATGGCATGGATGCCCACGGAGGTACTAGAAGCGAAATATGCCGACTGCCTCACCGAGAAGTGGCTGGATAGCAAGTATATGTCCGCCTGGGTTCGCGGCCGCGCCCGCCAGAATATCGGCGCCGACCTCAATGCCCCGCACCCCTACAAGCCCGCCTACCTCTTCGAGACGGGTATCCGCCCCTGGCTGAACTTCCCCGTGGCCGGTGTCATCTGGTACCAGGGCGAGAGCGATGCCGAGATTCAGGACATGGAGCAGAATTACGCTCTGCTGCGCGACCTTATCGAGGGCTGGCGCACGGCATTCAACCGCCCGGAGCTGCCGTTCGTGCAGGTGGAGCTACCCCGCATCAATGACCGCAGCCCGCTGCGCGCATACTGGCCGGAGTTCCGCACAGTGCAGCGCCGCGCTACCGGTATGAAGAATGTATACGCCCTCACCACTATCGACCTCGGCTCCAGAAACAGCGATGTGCACCCCCCGCGCAAGCTGGAGGTAGGCACCCGCCTGGCTGCCCTCGCTGCAGCCAAAGTGTATGGTGAAAAGGTTCCCTTCAGCGGCCCGGTTGTAACTAAGGTGACGCCGCAGGGCAAAAAGATACGAGTACAATTTGACCATGCCAAGGGGCTCAAGACAACAGATGGCAAAGCCCCTGTCGGGTTCGATATATCGGAGGATGGCGAGACCTACCACCCCGCCGAGGCCGCTATCAAGGGTACCAGTGTAGAGCTCAGCAGCCCTCAGGTGAAAAAGCCCCGCTACGCCCGCTATGGTTGGTATACCTACCTGGAGCCCAACCTCGTGAATGCTGATGGCCTGCCCACCCAGCCATACGCCCCGGCTCAATAATGGTTGCCAGCACCCTTTATTTCATCAACGCTCACTTCGGCGAGCGTTTTTTACATTAACACAATCCACTCGCAATCAGTAGCATATAATCCACACTCGCATATAATGAAAGCCAGAGGTTCGCCTCTGACTGCCTCGGCGCCTTCCTCCTGAGCCGCAATGCAGCAGACTATGGCATTGCCCCGGTGGTGAAAAACGCAAAGCCCATTATCAGAATTCCGGCAGCGGCATTTTGCTATTTACTGAATTACAATGAAGATGACCGCTAAAGCACGGGGCGCAGGGATTTACCGGAAGCTATATAGTTTCAAAATCGACTAGCGGCTGGCACCGAGGCGATTCGAGCTTGACAAAGAGGGGGCGGGATTGTATACTCCGCCGCGTATGGAGAACCAGACGACCAATATCGATCTCTCGACGCTTGACACGGAGGCCATGCGCAGCCGTCTTTCCGAGCTCGGGAGCTATCTTTGACCCGGCTTCACTGGAAGCAAAAGTAGCAGAACTCGACGAGCGCATGAGTGCGCCCGACTTCTGGGATAACCCCGCCGCCGCTCGCGCCCTCATGGCCGAGGTAAACCCCATTAAGCGCCGCCTGGAGGAGTTCCGCGCCCTGGAAAGCGGCTTGGAGGACATCGAAGGCGTCATCGAAATGGCCATGGAAGAGCCCGAGATTGCCGCCGAGGCTCTGGCTGAGTACGAGGCGTGGGTAAAGCGACTGCAAGACTTCGAGCTTATCACCCTGCTGAACGGCCCGCACGACAACGCCGGCTGCTATGTAACCATCCACGCCGGTGCTGGTGGCACCGAGGCTTGCGACTGGGCCAGCATGCTGCTGCGTATGTACCTGCGCTATTGCGAGCGCCACGGCTTCAATACCGAAATCATGGAAAGCACTGATGGTGATGAAGCCGGCATCCGCTCCGTTACCATTAAGATTGATGGTGAATACGCCTACGGCTACCTGAAGAACGAGCGCGGCATCCACCGCCTGGTGCGCATGAGCCCCTTCGACTCCGCCGGTAAGCGCCACACCTCCTTCTGCTCGCTGGACGCCACCCCCGACATCTCCGACGACATCGAAATCGAGGTGAAGGAGGCCGACGTGAAGATGGACACCTACCGCTCCGGCGGTAAGGGTGGCCAGAACGTGAACAAGGTGGAAACCGCCGTGCGTTTGACGCACCTTCCCACCGGTATCATCGTGGCCTGCCAAACCCAGCGCTCCCAGCTCCGTAACCGCGAAGAAGCCATGCGCATGCTCAAGGCCCGCCTCATCCAGCTGGAGGAAGACCGCAAGCGCGCCGAGGCCGACCGCCAGTATTCCGAGAAGGGCGACATCGCCTGGGGCAACCAGATTCGCTCCTACGTATTCCAGCCCTACCAGATGGTCAAGGACCT
>JAFOZZ010000071.1 GCA_017390945.1 Akkermansia sp. | reverse complement strand
CTTTTTATTTGTTTTTTAGCAATGCAGCAGCGCCAAGTATTGCCACATCGTTGGCATTGAGTTCTGAAAGGCGTATCTCCACAGTGCCCTTATAAATATTTAGCAAATGCTCGTCGAACGACTTTTTGAGTGGGTCAACAAATACATTACCGGCTTTCAATGGTCCGCCCATCAAGAATATCGCTTCGGGCGATGAGAATGTAACAGCATTGGCACAAGCCAATCCCAACCAACGGCCGGTGAGTTCGAAAGTTTTCATAGCCAATGCATCGCCATTGTTTGCTGCCTCGCCAATTATTTGGCTTGTAAGTTCTTCCTTCGCAACGTTGGCCAAAACGCCGGTGTAGTCAGGCATCTCGTTGCGCAGTTCGGAGTATGTTTGGCATATGCCGCGAGCCGAAGTGTAGGCTTCCAAGCAACCTTTGCGACCACACGAACATTGGCGACCATCGGGAAATAATATGCTGTGTCCAAGCTCGCCTGCTGCACCACCATGACCATGCACAAGTTTGCCATCCACCACAAAACCACTGCCTACGCCTGTACCTACAGTTACCATAAGGAAATGTTTCATTCCCCGGCCTCCACCATAAACAAACTCGCCGTATGCAGCAGCGTTGGCATCGTTGCTAAGTACCACCGGTACTCCCATGAATTACGGCGAAATTGCCAAGATGCTTAATGTATCGGAAGGTACGCTGCGCTCCCGCCTGCACTACGCTCACCGCCACCTGCAGAGCCTGCTGCAAAACGACGTTTAATCCCCCCCCGCCCCTATGGACACCCCGCCACCACAGGCAGGCCAGCCCTATTTTGAAGAAGGCGTGGCCGCTGGTTTTCCATCGCCGGTCATGGGCGAGGTCAACAGCCTGCTCGACCTCAATGCGCTCTGCGTCCGCCACCCCGCCACCACGTACTATGTACGCGCTCGCGGTGAAAGCATGACAGGAGCCGGCATCGACGATGGGGACATCCTGGTAGTAGACCGCAGCCTCCAGGCCAGCAGTGGGGATATCGTCATTGCGGCTATTGATGGCGAGTTCACCGTCAAGCGCCTGCGCCACTACAAGGGGATGGTGCAACTGGTACCGGAGAATCCCGCATTCACCCCGCGTACCCTCACGCTGGATGAGCAGTCCGAACTCTTCGGCGTTGTCACCTGGATAATCAAACAGGCGAAATAAGTGCCTTGGCGGCACGTACCTGAGCCAGCCCGGCAGCCAGCAATCGCAGCACAACGGCCCAGCTGATTGCCCCGCAGATGGTAATTTTCAGCAAGGGGAAGGTATCGCACAGCGAGCTGTTCCAGAACATGTGTACCAGCACCGGAATGATGGCGACACGCAGGAATCGCACGTCCATCAACACATTAAAATTGATAAAGGTATTAGCGCTCCCCAGGTTACCCTCGTGTTGCAGCTTGCTCCACACCATCCAATAGGCGGCGGCAATAATAGCCGTCCACTGCGTATGCCCGGCCGCAGCTGTCAGCAACGCACGGTACTGCATCACAAAGTCCGGATTCACCCCTTCTGTTGCCAGCTGATGCGCATGCGCTGCGGCAGCGGGGTCGATGTTCTTCAACACATCCGCCGCTGAGAAATACGCAATCACATGGCGCAGGTGCAGGAATGTATACCCGGCGCTTTCAATGGCAGCAAAACCCGCACCAATAGCAGCGCCCAGCAGCAGCCCGGTCAGAATACGGCCATTGCACATGCGGTGCGCTACCAGCAGCACGGCCATCAGCTTGGCCGTTTCCTCAATCGGGCCAGCCCATATACTGCTCTCACCTTTCCAGAAAGCAAAGAGTATCAACGAGAAAATCAACGACAGCATACTACCTGTCATCATCATGACGCCAGCTGAATAAATGCTGACATCCCGGCGCACATTCAGCTCATAGAACAGTACAAACAGGCAGAAAGGAATACCAAAATTCCCCACAAACAATAGAGCAGGAATCAACAGCGGATTCTCAAACTGGGAGGCAGCCCAGGTGAAGCCGAAATACAGCAACACGCACACCAGCAACATGCGCGAGAATATCCAAGGCGTCGGCCACGTAGTATCCACCTCACGCAGCGGGGGCGTTGTACGCGTCGTTCCCACGCTGAAGCATTCCTCCACATCCTGTGTGGAGTGCCATTTGAATACCTCAGAGAAGAATCGCGAAAGCGAAAAACCCGTCAAGCTCGGCAGACTATCGCCCGCCATATCTGACAGCTCCGGCAATTCCCCCAGCGGCTGGCGTGAGCCCATGCCCTCATGCCACACAAAGTCCATGCGGCTCACCTCGCCATTCGCCAGCATAACACGCAACTGCAGCACCGTATACGGGCCGTAGGTCTCGCCATTGCGAATGAGATAATACTGAGGTGTGCCAACCATAACGTGTCGGGATATTATACAGATAGCCGAATGGCATGCAAGCAAAATAAAGGAAAAGAAAGAGGGAATCGGTAAAGAATAAAGGCGGAGCAGACAAACGCGGCACAAACAGACAGCGTCCAAAACGCGGCAAATGAGATTTTGCAGAACATCTGAGCCTTATCGCCGCAAGCAATTGCGCCGCAACCTGCATTGCAGCAGATGGCGGCGCGAAATGGATTGCCTGATGGCAGGCGTGCTTTATTCGTCGTCGGTGGCGTCGAACTCCTCGGAATCGGCGTCGAAATCGGCCTCCTCGAACTTCTTGAACTTCTTCACACGCTGACCGGCAGGAAGCGGCGTCAGTACCATGGTAACAGTGTTACCGGCCAGCTTGGCGGCCTGGTCCACCTTACCCATGGTCTTCATATCCTCCACAACCTTGGCCATCACCTCCAGACCAAGCTGCTGGTGAGCATTCTCACGGCCGCGGAAACGCAGCTGGAAACGCACCTTATGCCCATGGTCGAGGAACTGCTCGGTACGAGCCATCTTGACGTTGTAGTCGTTGACGTCGGTACCGATGCGCAGCTTAATCTCCTTCATGCGCACAGCCTTAGCCTTGTTGTTCTTCTGCATCTTGGCCTGCATATACTTGAACTTGCCGTAGTCGATAAGACGGCAAACAGGCGGGTCTGCATTCGGAGCCACCTCTACGAGGTCGAGTCCGATTTCCTTGGCGCGGGCAAGAGCGTCACGCGTAGCCATTACGCCGAGCTGGTCACCATTAGCAGTGACGACTCGTACACGGGGAGCGCGGATGCGGTCATTGACACGAATCTGCGGAGCTTTATTGTTCTGCTCACGGCGGTTGCCGCGGTTGTTAGCAGCGTTGGTGTTTTTCTGTGGTGCGGGCACTTGTGTGTTAGTACTTGGTTGTGTTCTGTGTGGGTTCCGTACAGGGGCGGGCTACCGGCTCAGCCCCTGTACAGGAAATGTGTTCGTGCGTTCCTCAGGCGGTGGGTGTCTCCTTCTGCTCCGGGGTGAACGCGGGTTTGATGAGGCGCTGCGCGATTTCATCGGTCACAGCAGCCACGAATTCGTCTACAGTCATGGTGCCTACGACGTCGAGCTCACGGTGACGCACAGATACCTTACCTTCCTCCGCCTCACGCTGGCCTACTACAATCATGTAGGGTACGCGGTCAAGGCGGGCATTGCGAATCTTGGCGCCAATCTTGTCGGGGGCGTCGTCGAGCTTCACACGCACGCTCTTGGCGGCAAGCTTCTTGCGCACCTCCTCGGCGAAATCAGCCACCTTGTCGGAGATGGGCAGCACGCGCACCTGCTCGGGGGCAAGCCAGGTGGGGAACTTACCGGCGAAGTGCTCAATGAGCAGACCGGTGAAGCGCTCCATGGAACCGAAGGGGGCGCGGTGAATCATGACCGGACGGTGCGGCTTGTTGTCTGCGCCGGTGTAGGTCAGATCGAAGCGCTCGGGCAGGTTGTAGTCCACCTGCACGGTACCCAGCTGCCAGTCGCGGCCAATCACGTCGCGCACGATGAAGTCAATCTTGGGACCGTAGAAAGCGGCCTCATTCTCAGCCTCGATGTAGTCGAACCCGTTCTCGGTCAGAACCTCGCGCAGAGCCTGCTCGGCAAGCTTCCAGTTCTCAACGGAGCCTACGTACTTAGCATCGCTGTAGTCCTTATCACGCAGGGAAAGACGCACGCGGTAGTCGTTCATCTGCAACGTACCGAGAATATGCTTCACGATGCCAATGCACTGCTGCACCTCCTCCTTAATCTGGTCGGGGCGGCAGAAGATGTGGGCGTCGTCCTGAGTGAAACCACGCACGCGGGTCATACCACCCAGCTCGCCACTCTGCTCCCAGCGGTACACAGTACCGAACTCGGCCAGACGCACGGGCAGGTCGCGGTAGGAGTGGGGGTCGCTGGAGTAAATGCGGATGTGATGCGGGCAGTTCATAGGCTTGAGCATGAAGCCCATGATGGTGCGGGTATCCATCGCGTTAAAGAGGTCGGCGCAGCTGGCGTTCTCATCACGCAGCTTCTTGAAATCGTCCGGATCCGGGATGGGCGGGAACTGGCTCTCCTTGTAGTGCTCCCAGTGGCCGGAGGTCATGTAGAGATCCAGCTTACCAATGTTGGGGGTGAACACCTGGGAGTAACCGATGCGATCGAGCTCCTCGGTAATGAAGTCCTGCAACTCGCGGCGAATAATTGCACCCTTGGGCTTCCAGAGGATAAGCCCCTGCCCCACCATCTCATCGATGGTGTAGAGCCCCATCTCGCGGCCAAGCTTACGGTGGTCGCGCTTGCGGGCTTCCTCCAGACGAGCGAGGTGCTCATCCAGCTGTGTACGGTTCGGGAAACAGGTGCCGTATACACGCTGCAGGCGGGGGCCATTGGCATCGCCCTGGTAGTAGGCGGAGGCTACGCTCATTACCTTGAAGGCCTTGCAGTTACCCGTGCGACCTACGTGAGGCCCGGCGCACAGGTCGGTGAAGTCGCCATTGCGGTAGATGGAGATTTCCTCATCCTCGGGGATGCGCTCCAGCAAATCAACCTTGAACTTGGAGGGAACACTGCGCGGGCCGATAGAGCCCAGCTCACCGCTCTGAGCCATCTGCATAGCCTCAGCGCGAGTGACGGTAGTTCGCTCAAATGTCTGATTCTCCTTGACAATTTTCTTCATCTCAGCCTCAATCAGCTCGAACTCGGCTGTGGAGATGTTGTGGTCAAGTTCAATATCGTAGTAGAAGCCGTTCTCAATGGCGGGACCAGCAGCCAGCTGAGCCTGAGGCCAGATACGGCAGATAGCAGCAGCGAGTACGTGCGCACAGGAGTGGCGCAGACGCTCCAGATCGCTGGCCTGGTTACGCTGCTCAAGTGTCTTTCGTTCTTTCTGTTCAGACATAAGTTATTTCAGTGAGCCCTTACTATGCGCCTAAAACGCACAGATTGCAAGCTTAATCCATGCATGCAGGCGAAAAAGTCTACCTTTTGGTCATATTTGGCGAAGAAATCAAACAAATCAGCCTTTATCGCTGTCGACACTGCGCCTCATGCTTAATCCACGCGCCCGTAGTCGTCCTTAAAGCGTTCGATATCTTCTTCAGACAAGAAATCCCCCATCTGAATCTCAATCAACGCTAAATCCACGTCGCCGTCATTGCTCAAGCGGTGCAAACTACCACAAGGGATATTGATAGATTGCCCCACCTTCAGCTTCGTCACCACGTCATCCAATCGTACGGTAGCCACTCCCTCTGTTACAATCCAGCGCTCGGAGCGGAAGTTGTGGCGCTGAAGCGATATGCGGCCACCGGGGATAAGCAAGAGCTTCTTCACCACCACGTGAGACTGCAAATCAAGTACCTGCCAAGTTCCCCACGGGCGCTCTCCTTTTTCGCCCACGGTATACGTTGTAAAAGACTCTTTCATTTTGCTAATGTTTCGCGAATGCTGGTAGTAGAACGAACAGGCAGGCCGCTATGGGGCGTGCGGGAGCTGGTCACGTAGCGAATCCCCTTGGACTCAACAAACGCGCGCTTACCATCACTCGTGCCGTCTTCATTCACAAAGAATATATCAGGCTTCACCTCATCCAGCAGCGGGGCAAAGTCGAGAATCTTACCGGTATCGGGACCGATATAAACTTTTTTCACAAAACGGATTGCTTCGAGCATATATTTACGCTCCTGCTCCGTGTACATGGTACGGCGATTCTTCAACTGCCACACGGTCTCATCCGATCCCAGGGACACATACACATCGCCATAGCTGGCGGCTTCCTCCAGGAAAGCTATGTGACCACTGTGGAGCACATCAAAACACCCGGAAACAAATACTTTCGGCATAATATCTATCAAAAATGATCTTTCTTAACATTCTGCTGCACAATACGCTCCAGATAAAGCGGCTCCCACGGCACCGGTTCATCCTTACCAAAGGTACGGCAATAGGGCTCAATGGGGTACAGATATTCACTCTCGGCAAGAGCCGCGGCGCGCGCCTCCGGTGTTTCGTATAAATACAGAGCGTAGCCACCATGGCCGCCACCACAATACTTGTGAGCCAGGCATGCGCCTATGCGCGGCAACGGCTCCATGCCCTCCTCCAGCTGCAACTGGTAGCTCAGCTGCACACCTACTGCCAGCACGTTCACATCCTTCTCCAGCACGCCCAGGCGAGCCACTCGTGCAGCCTTGGCTATGCGGGCATAGTTGCGCGGTAGCGAGGCCAGCCCCGGCGTATCGTGCTTGATGCGGGTATCATATATCGCCATGCACCCGCGCAGGAATTCACCGGTGTTCTTAAAGTCCAGCACCGGGCGAGCACCCGAGAACCACACGCAGGCACCGGTTTCCGCAATAACAGCAGGGTCCTGCCAGCCTACCCCCAGCCCCAGTTCGGAGTTGACGGGGTCCCAGCCATTCAGCACACTCCAACCGCCGCTACCACCCATACCAGCACCCTGGCGGTAGTTCCACTCTTTAAGCGATACCGTGGGCGACACCGAGCAGTTCACCACATACTCACCCGGTATGGCGTTCTCCGGTACATCCAGCCAGCCACCGGCAAAATCCACACGCAGCGGCACATGCAGGGGCGCTTTGATACGGCTCACCACCTCCGAGCTACTGGTTGCCTTGAAGCCCTCGGGCGCTTTCTTATCCAGCACCACAAACTCAGCGCCCAGCTCACGGCACAGCTTTTCCTTGGCCTCCTTGTACAGGTCATCGGTCGTTACAGCCAGCACGTCGGCGCCTGCCTGTTCGAACGCTGTGCGGAAGGAAAGATCCACATCTTCATCGGTGGACAGCACCACCTCGTCCACCATGGACAGCGAACGCAGCAAATCCAGCTTATCTCCGTCCTCCAGTACGGACTTCTTCTCATACAAGCGCCACAGCAAATCCGCCGGAGGGAAGGAAACAATCAGATAATCTCCCAGCGCCCGCGCATCATTAAAGAAACGAATGTGCCCGGCATGAAGCACATTGAACGCTCCTGACACAAAAATCTTCTTCATATAAATCAAAATAACACAACCGCATACGGAGGCTTATCTCTCCAGCCCCACCATGCGGAAAAAGATGCGCGACGGGCTCCAATAGCCACTCGCAGCCTTGCGAGTCTGCTCAGCCACGTGATTCTTCACACGAGGCAGCAGCACCAGAGTCACCACCTGCATCAACACGCTACGCAGCAGCCCGCCCAACGTCAGAGAGGCAGATGAAGCAGGCACCACAGGAGCCTTCGCGCGGCGAAAATGACGCTTCACACGGCCAGCCAGCAACAGGCCAGCACCAGCTGCACCAATAGCAGCTACATTGCGTACAAGGAGCCGGGCTCCCCCCAGCTCATCCAAACAAGCCTGCGCCCCACCCTGCACACGAGCTGCGGACTCCAGCGTCTCCACTCGCGAGCTGGCTACGCGCATCAGGACTTCTTGTTTTCTCTGTTGAATAAGAGTTTGAGACATTGCAAATCTTTCTGAAGTTCCTGTTTTGTCAGCGGCGCGGCAGAGCCGGGCTTACGGCGTGCGCCAATCAGCAGGCACGATACACTCGCCGCAAGATGCAGCACGCACACGACACCGATGGAAAGCAACCAGCTGCCCCACCAGGCCTGCAACAACACGCACACAAAGGCGCACAGCAGCAAATAACCAAACAGCAGCAACACCGTACCCAGCAGCAGCAACAATACACGCTGCAGCTGGAACTGTGCATACTCCTGGAGCTCAGCCAGAAGCAACTGCCACAGAGCCTCCACATGCGAGGTGACTCGCGTGGCGGTCTCCTTTATACCGCCGAACGCTGCACCACCCTGCTCGAGCAGGGTGGTGATAGTTTTCGGCTTTCTGAAAGGGAACAATGACATTGCTTTTCTCGGGCTAAGCGCCCGGCCTGAGCATTAGCGACGGCCGGAACCAAGCAGCAGACCAAGGATAATACCCACGCCCAGCGCACCCAGCACAGAGCCAGTGGGATTAGCCTTCACATACTCCTCGCCGGCGGCGTGCAAGTCCTTAGCCTTGGCGCAGGTAACGTCCCAGCCGGCATTGATTTGCTCGCGAGCCTCGTCGGTGTACTTACGCACATTACCCATCTGCTCAGCGGTGTACTTACGCACTACTTCCATCTGCTCGGCGGTGGCACGGCGCAGCTTATCGTACTGAGCGCAAGCATAATCACGAGCAGCCTTGAGACGATCCTGGGTATCGGAAGAAGGAGCGGGAGTCACGTTGTCGGTTTTCTCTACATTATCCATAACAGATTCGCGGTTGAAGATGAAAGGAGCTGGTGCACACCCTGACGAATCGGGTCATGCGCTCCATTGGCTTATTATAATCATAATTTCCCGCAAAAAGCAAGCACTCTTGTTCAGAATGACGAATTTTCTTAAAGCGTACTCGATTTTGCAGCCATGCACCCCCTCATTCACCCTCCCGAAGCGATTTTTTCCGCCATACCTCATTATAACCTTGCAATTTATCCGCAAAATTGGTAATATCGCACGGCTTAAAGAGACAACGCATGAAAGCAATTCTTGCATTAGAAGACGGAACCACATTCGAGGGTAGCTCCATCGGCGCTACCGGAACTGTAACCGGCGAGATGTGCTGCGACACATCCGTTATGGGTTACCAGGAGATTCTGACAGACCCCGCCCTCAGCGGTCGCGTGCTTGCCATGACCTATCCGCTCATCGGCAACTACGGCGTTTGCGAGGAAGACAATGAGAGCAGCGCCCCCCAGGCAGCAGGCCTCGTTGTGACAGAGCTTGCTCGCCTGCACTGCAACTGGCGCGCCGAAGAGGCCATGGAGCCCTGGCTCCAGCGCCACAACATCGTGGGCATCGCCGGTATCGACACCCGCAAGATTGCCACGCTTCAGCGCAACAAGGGCACTCTGCGTTGCTGCATCACTACCGAGCTGAGCGCCGAGGAGGCCATCGCCGCCGCCCAGAACGCCCCCGCTATCGAGACCACCGCCCCCGTGGCCAAGGTAAGCTGTACCGCCCCCTACCACTGGGAGGGTGAGAGCCGCGCCTGGAAGCTCCCCAACAAGACCCAGGGCGACATGACCACCTACTGCGAGCTGCCCCCCATCAGCTACAAGGTTGTTGTATACGACCTCGGCGTGCGCCGCAGCATCCTGCGCAGCCTGCGCCAGACCGGGTGCGATGTCACCGTAGTCCCCTTCACCACCTCTGCTGCCGATGTACTGGCCATGCAGCCCGACGCCGTTGTGCTTTCCGATGGCCCCGGTGCTCCCGCCGCTCTGGCATCCGTTGCTGAGCAGGCCGCTATCCTGGCCGACAAGCTGCCCGTAGCCGGCATCGGCCTCGGTTGCCAGGTGCTTGCCATGTCCCAGGGAGCCCAGTGCAGCAAACTGCGCGTAGGCCACCAGGGCTGCAACCAGCCTGTCAAGCTCACCAGCACCAGCAAGGTCAACATCACCACCCAGAACAGCATCTTCGCTATCGACGCCGCCTCCCTGCCCGCCGAGCTCACTGTGACCGCCGTCAACCTGAACGACGACACCGTGGCCGCCCTGCGCAGCAGCAAGCGCCCGATCTTCGGTGTGCAGTACCTGCCCGCCGCTCCCGCCAGCGCCGATGATGCCGACAACTTCTACAACGAGCTGATACAGACCATCAAGGCTGTAAAGGCCGGTAAGTACTCCGCATAACCCCTCACACCTGCAAGGAGAAGATTTATGAATACACTCGTAATTGGCTCCCAGTGGGGAGACGAAGGTAAGGGCAAAGTCATCGACTTCCTGACCGAAACCGCCGACGTCGTAGCACGCGCACAGGGCGGCAGCAATGCCGGCCACACCGTTATTGCCAAGGGGCAGAAGTACGTGCTGCACCTTATCCCCTCCGGCATCCTCTGGGAGGGCAAGATTAACATCATCGGCAACGGCGTAGTTATCAACCCCACCTCCCTGGTGGAAGAAATCGAGTACCTGCGCAACAAGGGCGTCAGCATCAGCCCCGCCAACCTGCTCATTTCCGACCGCGCTCACGTCGTGCTGCCCATCCACAAGGAAATCGACGGCGCTCAGGAAGAAGCCCTCGGCGACCAGAAGATTGGCACCACCCGTCAGGGCATCGGCCCGACCTACGCCGACAAGGCTCGCCGCGTAGGCATCCGCATGATTGACCTTGCCGACCCCGCCCGCCTCGAAAAGGTGCTCAAGGCTCGCATCAAGACCGCCAACGAAGAGCTTGTGCGCCTTGGCTGGCCCGCTGCCGACCCGCAGGTAACGCTCGATGCCGTCATGGCCGCTGCCGACGTACTCCGTCCGCACATCACGAACACCATCCCTGTTATCAACAACGCCATCAAGGCCGGTAAGACCGTTCTCTTCGAGGGCGCTCAGGGCGCTATGCTCGACATCGACTTCGGTACCTACCCCTTCGTCACCAGCTCCAACACCAGCGCTGGCGGCTGCTGCACCGGTTCCGGCGTAGCCCCCACCCGCATCGACAAGATTATCGGCGTGTGCAAGGCCTACACCACCCGCGTGGGCGAAGGTCCCTTCGTGACCGAGGATGACGAGTTCGGCGACTACATGCACGGCCTGGGCCGTGAGTTCGGCGCCACCACCGGTCGTCCCCGCCGCTGCGGCTGGACGGACGGCGTAGTGCTGCGCTTCTCTGCCATGTTCAACGGCTTCGACGAGATGGCCATGACCAACCTCGACGGCCTCGACGAGCTCGAGACCATCAAGATTTGCACCGGCTACCGCATGGATGACGAGGTGCTCGAGTACCCCCCTGCCCTCATGGAGGACTGGGCAAAGTGCACCCCCATCTACGAGACCATGCCCGGCTGGAAGCAGGACATCTCCAAGTGCACCACCTGGGAAGAGCTGCCCGAGAACTGCAAGGCTTACGTCAAGCGCTTCGGCGAAATCGTAGGCTGCCCGGTAGGCTCCGTGGGCGTAGGCCCCGACCGCGAGCAAACCATCCCCGTGCCGCACTAATCCTGCAAGCACCCACCATTTCAACCCAAAAGCCCATCACACGATGGGCTTTTCTTTTACCCCACCACCCCGAAACGCTCCCTTTTGAGCACTTTTTACAAAATAAGGCTTGCAATCTCATCATCACCTGCTATAATCTTCCCCGCAACGCACGGGTAGCTCAGTGGTAGAGCGGCTGTCTTACACACAGTTGGTCAGGAGTTCGAATCTCTTCTCGTGTATTCACCGAGCCTGCTTTCCGACACAATTTGGAAAGCAGGTTTTTTTAGTTTATTCTTTTATCTTTAGTGAGTTGCGGAGTCCCTGTTCTGCAACACTAAATCATATTTGAATACTCAGGAGAACCGGTTTAAGTATTCAAAAGCGGCTCCGGGACTCCAAAGGACTGGGTATGCCGTATACCCTTCACCTCTTAAAACGCCATAAAGAACGCATAGTCAACCTTTTGCGTTATTTGTCATGTTTACCGTTCCTATCCTTATCACGCTTTGATTTTCAATCAGTTACTTAAGGAATCTGCACAGAGTGTATACTATTGAAATGCAAAAACGCCTTGAATTGCAGCGCTTTGTTCTAAATATTAGAGGCGTTATGTCTCCGTTTGTGTAAATACAACCTGTTGAAAATGAGTGGAGAAAAAGTAAAAAAGTGCTGGACTTTTATTCCGAGTTTGCTATACTTTACAACGAGATAAAGCCTTAACGCTGAATATATTAAACAATGCAAAGAAAGCTCCACATAAGCCGCTACAACAAGACCCGCAACTGGGCCGTCTGGGCAAATGAGGAACTGCTGGCAGTAACAGTATACAGAAAAGGCGCACAGGCCGTTCTCGACTACATTCACAACATCATTATCACCAATCCTACAACACAACACACGACTATGGCTAAGACCAAATCCGTAAATACCGCCGCCGCTACCACCACCGCAGCCGACTTCGACCCGACCATCATCAAGGCCGTCAACGGCGAGGGCAAGACAATCCGCATCAAGTTTGACCCGCTGGGCGTAAGCGTCTGCTACAACCTGAAAGGTAAGTGGTGCGCCCATGAGATCTACAACCAGCCGCTGCCTGAGCTGATTGCCGAGGGCGTATTCACCATCGAGGACGAGGATTCACAGAAGACCTACGCCAAGTATTTCAACGCTGGCAAGAAAGACAAGCGCAGCAAGGCCAAGAAGAGCAAGGCTAAGAAGCAGAAGAAGAACGCCGAGCCTCAGGAAGCCGCCATCGCAACGATTGAGGAAGCCCCGCAGATGGAAGCCGCAGAAATCAACGAGGAGGTGGAAGCAGCCCTTTGGCAGGAGATTGAGGAAGCCCGCGAGGCTGAGCAGCTGGCAGAGGTAACGATGGAAGCTCAGGACGAGGAAGCCGCAGAAGCCGATGAAGAAAGCACCGAGCCCGCAGTAGAGGAGCCCGAATCGAACGAGCCCCTGACGGAGCTGGAGCCGACCGCCGAAGCCCCGGCACAGGAATCCGCCGCTGAGGCCGCTCAGCCTGAAGAAGCCCCGAGCAAGCTCAGCACCTACAACCTGAAAAAAGCCGGACAAGCCCCAGTATCCCTCAGCCCGCAAAGCAAGGACATTAAACTGGAACCCGGAGACCAGCTGATACGCATCTACAAAGGCAGTCTGATAGAAGTAGAGGTGACCGAAAATGGCTACAGATGGAACGGCGAGGTTTATCCTACCCTCACCCACATCAGTTGGAAAGCCGCAGGATATCAAATTGGTGGCAACAACTTCTTCGGACTGCCCAGTAAGCCCCGCAATAAGGTTTAATCCATAAAATTGAGAACCCCAGCGTGGATGCCGGGGCTTCTCCTTGGTGCGCGATATTGCGCTAGTTTAATGCGTTTCAAAGAGGATGCGCTCAATTTCATCTGGCGGTAGGTTGAGCATATTCAGTAATCTGTTGAGGTGGGTATGAGATACCCCTATTTGCTGAGCAAATTGACTTGTTGAGCCATATTCCCCTGTTGTGAGGTATTCTTCCAGAAGCATGGCATTTGCCATCTTGATTGCCCGATTCGTAGGGACTCCTGTCTTTTTGCGTTGAGCCACGATATCATCAAGTCGTGTTCTTAATCTGACAACCCTGACATTCTCTTCATTGCGGTCGAAAATAATGGGGATGGAAAAGTCGCAGCGCGAAACATGCTCGACAAATCCGGGCTGGTCATTATCAGCAGGATCAGGCAGGATGATTTCCGCAGTAGGCTCAATCTGCTTTTTGCCCTTACCGGGAATATTTAGTTTGATAGTTTTAGGTATATCAAG
The DNA here is from genome assembly GCA_017390945.1 of Akkermansia sp. Taxonomy (GTDB): domain Bacteria; phylum Verrucomicrobiota; class Verrucomicrobiia; order Verrucomicrobiales; family Akkermansiaceae; genus Akkermansia. The sequence goes on along the minus strand of JAFOZZ010000071.1, from coordinate 9,108 downwards.
AGTTTTCATAGAATTACTCCAATCCTTTCTTAAGGGTTACGTCCAACTGTTCGCCATTTGCGTTCACCACGACACTCTCAAACGTAGCCTGAAAGACGCGTTGCAATTCCTGCGGTGTCACCTCGGCCATGGCTGTACTCAAACTATAGAGAGCATCTGCAATGATTCCAGCATCCTGCTCTGGGATTTCACGTATCAAGGAAGCCAGCAGCTGGGGATTATCTCTGAAGTTGTAAATATATTGCTTGAGCAAATCTTCTATTTGGTTAGCGCCGAAATGCGGACTCGGGCAGCCCTGTAAATAGTCGCGCTTGTTTGCTACACAACTGTAGTAGCGGCGTAACAATCCATTCTTGATGGTGTACGTCCCAACGTATTCTCTGCCACACTTCCCGCATTTAAGAATGCCCTTGAGTGCATAATGAACCGTCCGTTCATGCTGGCATTTACCACTACGAAGCTTCCTTGCCTCTTCGTTGCGCTGATTGACTCGGTTGAATGTCGCTTGGTCAATAATGGCTTCATGGATGCCGGGAATCAATCCGCTTTCCGTCTTTACCATCCCAGCATAAACGAAATGAGAAACGATACGCTTTACGGTTTGACTATTCCATGGGATATCCTCTCCGCTTTTGGGAGATTTTATGTATGGGCGCTTTTCTTCATTCAATCTGCGAGCAATGCGAACCGGCCCAATATCCTGCAAATATAAGTCGAATATGTACTTAACCGTTGCTGCAGCTTTTGGTTCTATCTCCAGCTTCTTATCTTTCCAGACGTAGCCAAATGGGGCTTTCCCTCCCACCCAACGACCTTGTGCTTTGGCTGCATTTATTTTGTCTTTAAGGCGGGCTCGAATTATGGCGGCTTCGTAGTCAGCAACCACGGCCATCATATTCATTGAAAGTTTGCCCTCTGGCGTATGTGTTTCAATCGCCTGAGTTGCGCTGATGAATTTCACCTTATGCTCGCTGAACTCCTTCATCAATGTGGTGAAGTCGCCCAAATCTCTGCTCAGACGGTCGAGCTTGTATACCACCACACAATCAATGGCTCCGGCTCTCACCTGCTGGCGCAGCATGTTAAGTTGAGCTCGGTCTACAGTAGTGCCACTCACGGCAGCATCCACGTACGAACCTACAAATACCCAACCATCATGTTCGTGCCGCTTAATGCATTCCAAGCACATATCCAGCTGCGCATCAAGGGAGTTGTATTCTTGGTCTAGCCCTTTGGCAATGGATTTGCGCGTATAGATTGCGCAGCGTATTGTCTTTTCTGTATTATTCATGTCTCGGTGTTGTTGGTAAGTTGAAGAAATAATTGCCACTCTTACGGTAGCCGCAGATTTTCCATGCTATGGCTGTCAGGTTGTCGTATTTTACTCCCTCATAAGCGTAGAGATTCTTGCCTATGACCGTCACCTCGTGGACTTTGCCCTTGAAATTGCGACGTATAACCGTACCTACCGGAAGTTCGCATGCCGGACTGTGACAGCCGGCTTCTTCCGGATAGGATGTGTCTATGATTTCCATAGGCTTCACGTTGAATTTCTTGGGGCGAAGTCGAATGAGAGTCTCATCCGCTATGTCTCGGGCTCGCCTTTTAGCGCGTTCAGAAATCCCACCATTCAAGAGCGTATTGATACGCCAAGTCAGCCGCTTTATCAGGAATGCTCGGTTGCGTGTTGCGTAGGGCATATTGCCAAACAGAATCACCCACTCTCTGTGCAGTTCCTTTACCGACATTTCCTGCAAGGCTGCAATACGCGCAGCTCCTTGCTCCGGGGTAAACGCCAAACTGGATCTAGTTGTCTCGTTGCTGTTCATATCAAAATTATTGAGGAAGAGTATTGGGGGTGCGTCGGTGAGCGCGGAGAACATAGGAACGAGTGAATGATAACTTAGGATTACTTAGCATGCGCTTAATTATCGGAGCTAAACCTTTAGCGAGTCTATCGTACGACTTCGTCACCGTTTTCTCTTTTATCGGAATCCATTTTCTACGCCTTTTAATCATCGCTACCTATTAAGGGTTAAATGTTAAGTTTACCCTATAATGTAGCACAATTGGGAGTTTTAGTCCAGCAGTTTTTATATCTAAGGCTATTATATTTAGCGCTTTGCGGCATTGTTTCCTACAGGGCGAACGAAGACGATATTAGGATTTGCCAGCATACGTCTGATGATAGGAGCCAGCGCCTTTGCCAGTGCATCATATTCCTTGGAGCGACCAACCGGAGAAATGTCGATTTTCTTCTTCATTTCAAAGTTTCCAATGTAAGCCTGGGGAGAAGCCTCCTCCTCCCCAGGCTTGGGATTACTAACGATTAACTTAGGGAGGTTACAAACTTCACGAAGTCCGCATCATGCCGTCCGGTATTGCGAAGTACCGGAACAAACACGCTATTGCGACCAAACTTTTCACGCTTGGTAGAAAGCGTCCACCTACCGTGGTACAGACCATCTTGCAAGCCGAACTTGGCAGCGGTAAGAATACTCTTACCAGCCTTTCCATAAGCTACACCTCGCAGAGTCCAGACAGCGAGAGCATAATCTTCACCATTGTAGTGAATGGGGAATGAACCCTCTACTCCCTGAGGAGCCTTGATAAGAACATTGACGTGTAGCACCGGAACAAAGCTCGGGCGCATATTGCCAATCCAGTTAATCGAGCCTCCTGCGGCGTGCACTTCATCCAAGGTATCGAATACCCTGGGACGAGATTCCGCATCGTAGGCGAGGTTCTCAACAAACTGCTTGCGAGCAGCAAGAACTGTTAGTTCGATAGGAGTTGTACCATTGCTCAGCACAATTTCCTGATTCATAACAACCTGACCGGGGCTGAACAATTCCGACAGACTCCCCACGCCCTGCACAATGTTGAGTCGGGGCATGTTGATGTCTGAGGAATCGATATCACCAACGACAACGCCCATGGTGGGAGGAGTCGAAGCAATCTCGGTTGTAGGTGTCGCGGGGGTGGTTGCCGGAGATGTCTCGGCGCTGATTTCGTATGCTTTGATTTTACGCATAATGTGTGTTGTTTTGTTGTGGTTCTTGAGTTGGTGCAGATGCGCCCAAGGAACCGGCTCAGACGCATCTGGATTGTTGAAGCAGCGTCATCAATGAGAGGTCATCGTTTTTGCTGCCTACACTTATTCATGGGCGCGAGGTCAAAAAACTCCCCGCACAAAATTGCATTTTCTTGAAAAAAGTTTTTCGTCTGGCTCTGGACTCGATAAAGTTTGCCTTTCGACCAGCCAAGTTGAAGTCCAGCTTCAGCCCACGATTTATGAATCATGTAAGCACTACAAAGCGCCTGTACATCTGGAGCTGCTTTGGAAAGCAATTTTCTTACGACCATTTTAGCGAGTGCTTCCGGCGCTTCACCTACCTCCATTTCGTAAAGAGCTGATTGTTGAGCCGACTCGGTATAGACTTCCTCAAGCCGTTCTCTGCGCTTTGCTTTCTTGCGAGCATCTCGGAGCTTGTTGAAGAAGTAGGAGAACAGGAAAGCCCTCATGGCATCCTCGTCATTCCTCGAATCTCTGTAGAAGTTGAGCAAAGCAGCTGGAGCTTCCAGCAAAATCCGCTGGTAAAAGTCCGGGGCATCTGCTGCATTCAACCAGTGAGATTCGGTGTATGCTTTTCTTAACTTGGTGGCGGCCGATACGATATTTTCTTCGTATGCTTCAAATACGGATATTTCTTGTTTTGTCATGTTGCGAGCCGAGCGCAGGTTGCTTTGCGCTCTCTAGCTCGCGGCTTGTCAAAATCGCCAAGGTGGAATGGGCGGCGTTTGTGTGGGAAAATGAAAAAAGTTTGTAAAAAGTGAGGAAAAAGCGGGGAGTTTTTGAATCTCGCGCCCAAGAAGAAAATGGAGGCCGATGTACAAACGGCCCATTTACGATATGTCTATACAAGAAATCACACGCATCGCGGAGGATATGGCCTCGAAGGCTCCTCACCTAGCGCAACGCATCATGGGATGGAATCTCATTTGCGGGCTCTATTCTGAGCCTCGCTCACATGAAGAAGATATGGTGCTTGCTTATGCTCATCAAGCACGAGAGTTATGCGTCCGTACCCTTTACCTGACCTGCGCACGCGCACAGGCCGGGCTTAAGGATAATCTCGCCAGATACGAGAGACTCGGACAGATTCTCACTGACCTGAAGATAAGAGAGCAATTGCTTTCTTCATTATGCCGGGCAGCTATTCGCCGGAGAAAGGCTGACCAATCAGTCATTCTGATGAATGATGGAGACAAGCCTGTAACCGGATGTGAAATCGCTCAGATTCTCGAGTTCGCATTTCTACCGAAACAGGCAATATCCGCTAGAAAGGAGGCGAAGTAAAATGAACACTAATCCCCAAGCAACAACAAAGGAGTCTGAGTTCATTTACTTGGATTGCCCGGTAGGCGGGCAGCAGATTCGAGGTATCATGCTGGAAAATTGCCCTTACTTTGTGGGTAAGGACATCTGTCTTGCTCTCGGTTACAAGAATCCGAGTAAGGCTTTATCTGACCACTGCAAGGGGGTAACGAAGCACCACCCCTTTTGTACGCCAGGCGGGGTTCAACAAATTCGCATTATCTCTGAGCCGGACATGTATCGACTTATTATCAACTCGAAACTTCCGGAAGCACAGAGGTTTGAAAGCTGGGTATTTGAGGAGGTACTTCCCGCACTCCGTTCATCTGGTGGCTACCTTGTAACCTTAGAAGAGGAATCACCAGAACAGTTGATAGCTCGAGCCCTTAAAGTGGCAGAAGCAACCCTAGCTCGATCGCAGACGAGAACTCAACAAAGGAACGAGAATGAATCCCCTGTTTCGTCTTCGGCATTAATCCAATCCCATTCCAACAATGAATAACCACACCGACTTACCCGCAACAAATCATTCCGTCGCTCAGCCTACCGACTGGGCGGCGGTACGTTCTTACTACCTCGAATGCCGAAGCTATAAACTGACCGGAACTCGTTTCGGCATATCCCCGCAGACAATTAAAATGCGAGCCTACAGAGAGAAATGGGCTCAGTCTACAGCCCCAGAGGTTACATCTTCCCCCACTCTTGTAGCCCCAGAGGCTACACCGAAGCTACAGCATGAGGCTACAGCTTCACCCATTCTTGTAGCCCCAAAGGCTACGCAGGGGCTACAGCATGAGGCTACCCAGGCTACATCTTCCCCCATTCTTGTAGCCCCAGAGGCTACGCAGGGGATACAGCATGAGGCTACACGGGCTACATCTTCACCCATTCTTGTAGCCCCAGAGGCTACGCAGGGACTACAGCGTAATACCTCTGGAGTATCAACCGTAGCCTCTGCAGCTACCTCTAATTCGCTGGGTACATTACCATCCTCGCCATCGTTCATCGATAACGTGCAGCTTCCCATGCTCCCGAACCTTTCATCCCACATGGTTGAAATGGGCAGACCTTGGGAAGCTCAGATTATCGCACACGAAAAACTACCAACCAAGGAAGTCTATCGAGCCTATCTCAGCAACATTGAAACTCGCGATTGTGCCATCTCTGGTATTCGCGGAATTGTAACTAACTTGCGAGTAAACAGAGATAATCCAGCAGCAGCCTTACTGGCGGTAGTTGCCGATTACGATGTGGTCATGACGGATGCAGAACGAGCTAAGCGCGTTGATAAGATGCTCATTAAACCTAATTTTGTCTCCACTTCGTATAGTGGCGGGACTCATGCTGTCTGGTTACTGGAATGTCCTATTCCCATTTTACCCGGAGGAGAGTTCTATCATTTCCTTGCCAACAGCATTAAGAAGGAGCTCAGGCTGGCTCGTGCATTTGGGGCTCTCGATGAGAATGCTTTCGATAATTCGTCCCAGTACTACCACGCAGGCTGGAATTGGAAATTTATCCATTCGTCACCTATTGCGGAATCTCGTTGTCTACGATGGTTTAGTGAAGCCATGAACAAAACCCGCATGGGCGATTACAACGGAGTCGTTGTACCTTTATCCAGAGTACGGGAAGAAATAAACAAACGCTTCCCGGGACGTTGGAATGGAGACTTTGAGCTAGGTTCCCGAGGATGCCGATTCTGGGACAGAAATGCCGACAACCCAACTGCCGCTATCGTCCACGAGCGTGGTATGGTTTGTTTTACCGGTCCATTCCCATTTCGCTCATGGGCCGACATCTTCGGTCGGGAATTTGTTGATGACTACAGGGACGAACGTATTGGGCAAGTCCTGAAAGACTTTTATTGCGTGGGGAACAATTTCTACGCTCTCACCGACAATATCAAGCCGGATGGCTCAATTCATTACGCTTGGACTTCGCAGAATCGACAGAACATTGAAACACGATTGGCCAAGCGCTATGGATTCAGCACAAAGGCAGATACAGACGGCGCGCAAAGTGAAGTGAAGGACATGATTGGTGAGATTATGGAGCGCAACACCATGGAAGCCGCTATCCCCCTTATCTACAAAGAACCCGGTAAAACAATACTCTACGGCAAGCCGGTGCTCAATACCAGTTTCCTGAAAGTTCATCCTCCCGATTTATCACTCGGTAAATCATGGGGCGACGGCTTCCCATGGATTGCAGCCTTTATGGAGGGCTTGTTTCCGGATAACATCCAACGAGAACGATTCATGGCTGCGTGGGCATATGCCTACCGAAATGCCTATCACGGACATCCGAGAAATGGTCACACTATCTTCATTGCCGGTGAACGTGGTGTAGGTAAGAACTTCCTGACTGAATGCCTGTATGGTGCCAGTATGGGGGGATACTCCGATGCTTCTGATTACGTATTGGGTACTACGCGCTTCAATGCAAGGTTGTTCGAGGTTGGTGTATGGACTTTGAACGATACAGTAACTAAGGGTAATCCCCAGGAGCGAAGCATCTTTTCCAAGTTCCTGAAAAAGCTTGCTGCTAACCATCAGCATATTTTCGAGGGCAAGTTCAAAGACTCCTTTGCTTTGGACTGGCAAGGGCGCATCCTTGTTACGCTCAATACCGACCCTATGAGCTTGGCCATTTTGCCGGATATCGACATCAATAATACGGACAAAATCAGCTTGTTCAAGACGTCAGACAAGGTGCTTGATGATAAAGATGCCGCGGATCATGCACGCAAGGAAATGGGCGCACTCTGCTCATTCCTGCTGAATTGGGAACTACCAGAGCACTGCATTGGTAACGCTCGCTGGGGTGTCCGCAATTATCTTCACGCGGATTTGGCTGTAGAAGCTTCTAATTCCGGGTCGACAGCCTCGTTTGGTGAAATCCTGAGCCTCTTTGTGCGTGAATCATTTGCTAGCGACAGACACTTGGAATGTTTGGAGGGCTCCGCAACTTGGTTCCTGCAACAGTTGCTTATGTCGGATACGATTAGGGAAATGCTGCGAGGTACGGTTTCGGCTAACTCTATAGGTAAACATATGGGGGCTCTAGCAGCCTCCGGTTCTTTCCCCCTGCATTATAAGCGCTGCCATGGCGGACGCCTGTGGTGGATAACCCGCAAGGAGTTTGAAGCCTACACGAGTTTCGATGATTTCCTCGACCCTCTATGCCCGTTCTAAGGTAGCGAAACGAGCGCTGTCTGGTGTTATCAGGGGTGTGATTTTCGTAAATCACTCCCTTTTTTGTAGCCTCGCAAGGGGTGTCACTTAGAGGAGCGTGTCGTTTCAGAATCGCAAGTGTCACGCGAAACGACGCGCTGCAACATATTGATTATTCGTTATTTAATCTTCCCGTGTCACTTGTGTCAAATAATTACTAAAAGAAAGTATAATAAGTATATAATAGCGTAATGTGTGTTTACGTATATATGAATTTATTGTATATATAAGGGAGTTATTTTGAAAGTGTCACGCGTCACGCGTCACGCTTTCCCCACCCTTCTGCTTGCCGGATTCTGACTCCTGCGTTTCATCTAGTCCGGCCATCCGCCTACAGCCTCTCTGCTTATGTAGTCGACTACACAAGCAATCTGCATTTTTAGACATCATGTTAACATGACATCTAGAGTATACGTTGCTCGTGCCAACATCGGCACAAGTAGATACAACTCTAGTTGTCACGACGTCGTGACAAGTAAACTCAACTCTAGGATTATCTGAGGCGTCAAACATTGTCCCGATTTTGCTTGTATCGACGCTGATACAAGCACCATCGATCCGGTCTACTTTCCAACGCTGCAGAACAAGAATCTTTTGACATCTCGCCTTAAGTATATGGAGACATATACAACATTGTTCTTTCTATTTTTTTCGGAGGCTTGTTGTGTTAGCTCAACTGCTATAAGTGGTGGTTGTGTTAACACAACAAGCATTCCTCAAATTTCTAGTCGTACTGTTAACAGTACATCTAAAAATCGAATTCTGATGAAAAGTGGATGTCCTGTTAACAGGACAAGCAACTTCTCTTGGTCATTCTGCAACGGAGGTCGTCGTGTTAACACGACAAGCAACCAGCTTCCCTCTAGTCGTACGGTTAACCGTACATCTAAAACAGAAAGAATAAACAAAAGTGGTCGTAGTGTTAACACTACAAGCAGCCTGATTTCCCCTAGTCGTAGGGTTAACACTACATCTAGAACAGCAAGGACAAGCCAAAGTGGTTGTCATGTTAACATGACAAGCTTAGCAAGCGTTTCCGCCTATGTGTTGTGTAAACACAACATCTGCCCAGGCAACAGAAACGGGAAATGGTTGTACTGTTAACAGTACAAGCAAACGCATCACGACAAGCCGTTCACCACATTCTCACTAAGAACTAAAATCAGCAAAATGACCGCTTCAACAACCAGAATTCCGCGACAAGTTCACCCCTCATCACTAAATTTCGGGACAAGAACACGCATAAGGAATCTATTAAATATCAACAACTTAACACCGGCCGTCTTTGGCAAGTGGAAAAAGAGCAAACACTAATTTTTTCTCATTCCCACTTTTTTGCATTCATCAAGCCATCGTGAAGGTCGAGTGTATGGAGGCTTAAGCATTGTCCCTCATTGTTTTCTTTCGCTGGGTGCGGTAGTGTCATCTGCCTCCAAAGTGGGAAACAATGTGGGAATGAAACAGCTCTCGTTCCCACCTTCATTCCCACATTTT